>NZ_JBWKCM010000004.1:246128-382218 GCF_056436485.1 Streptomyces sp. NPDC043746
CTCAGGAAAAAAGGGAGGGGCGGGGCGGGTTGTGGGGGGCCGGTCGACCCTCAGACCCAAGGGGGGGTGGTGCAGGGGGGCGTTGGGCCCTGTCTGGTCGGGCGGGGGGGGCGGCCCCCCCCCCCCGCCGCCGTAGGCGCGCTCAGACTTCCTTGACCTGGCCGTCCACCACCTCGATGCGGCGCGTGGTCCGGACCGCTTCGAGCATCCGGCGGTCGTGGGTGACCAGCAGCAGGGTGCCGGTGTAGCTCTCCAGCGCCGATTCCAACTGCTCGATGGCCGGCAGGTCCAGATGGTTCGTCGGCTCGTCGAGCACCAGGAGGTTGACACCCCGGCCCTGGAGCAGGGCGAGGGCGGCGCGGGTGCGCTCCCCCGGGGAGAGGCTGGTGGCCGGGCGCGTCACATGGTCGGCCTTGAGTCCGAACTTGGCGAGCAGCGTGCGCACTTCGGCCGGTTCGGTGTCGGGGACGGCCGCGCAGAAGGCCTCCAGCAGCGTCTGGGAGCCGAGGAAGAGCTTCCGGGCCTGGTCCACCTCGCCCACGACGACGCCCGAACCGAGCGCCGCATGGCCGGAGTCGAGCGGCAGCCGCTCCAAGAGGGCGGCGAGCAGGGTGGACTTGCCCGCCCCGTTGGCGCCGGTGATGGCGACCCGGTCGGCCCAGTCGACCTGGAGGGAGGCGGGACCGAAGGTGAAGTCGCCGCGCGCCACCCGGGCTTCGCGCAGGGTCGCCACGACCGAGCCGGAGCGCGGGGCGGTGGCGATCTCCAGCCGCAGCTCCCACTCCTTGCGCGGCTCCTCGACGACATCGAGGCGCTCGATCATGCGCTGGGTCTGCCGGGCCTTCGCCGCCTGCTTCTCGCTCGCCTCGCTGCGGGCGTTGCGGCCGAGCTTGTCGCCGTCGGTGGCCTTGCGGCGGGCGTTCTTGACGCCCTTGTCCATCCAGGAGCGCTGCATGTGGCCGCGAGCTTCGAGGGAGGCCTTCTTGTCGGCGTACTCCTCGTACTCCTCGCGGGCGTGCCGGCGCGCGGTCTCGCGCTCCTCCAGATAGGCCGCGTACCCACCGCCGTACAGGTTGATCTGCTGCTGGGCGAGGTCGAGTTCGAGCACCTTGGTAACCGTGCGCATCAGGAACTCGCGGTCGTGGCTGACGACGACGGTCCCGGCCCGCAGCCCCGAGACGAAGCGCTCCAGGCGCTCCAGACCGTCCAGATCCAGGTCGTTGGTGGGCTCGTCCAGCAGGAAGACGTCGTAGCGGGAGAGGAGGAGCGAGGCGAGCCCGGCGCGCGCCGCCTGGCCGCCGGAGAGGGCCGTCATCGGCAGGTCCAGGCTGACGGTGAGTCCCAGCTCTGCGGAGACCTGCGCGGCCCGCTCCTCCAGGTCCGCACCGCCGAGGGCGAGCCACCTCTCCAGGGTCTCGGAGTACGCGTCGTCCGCGCCCGGCACCCCGGCGACCAGGCCCTCCGTCGCCTCGTCCATGGCCCGCTGGGCGTCGGCGACCCCGGTGCGGCGGGCCAGGAACGCGGCCACGGTCTCGTCCTCGCGCCGCTCGGGCTCCTGCGGGAGGTGGCCGACGGTGGCGCTGGACGGGGAGAGCCGCAGCTCGCCCTCCTCGGGGCGGTCGAGACCGGCGAGCAGGCGGAGCAGGGACGACTTACCGGCGCCGTTGGCTCCGACGAGACCGATCACGTCCCCGGGCGCGACGACGAGGTCGAGTCCGGCGAAGAGCGTGCGGTCGCCGTGTCCGGCGGCGAGGTCCTTGGCGACGAGGGTGGCATTCATCAGGGTGCGATCCTAATGGCCGCGCGCGTGTGGCCGCGTCGGGCGGTGTCGGCCCTGATCGGCGCGGGGCGACGGTGACCGTCGCGGCCACCGGTCCGGCTGGACGTCGAGTCCGGGTCCGGGGGCTCCTCCACGAGCGCGGGAGGCCCCGCCGGGGCAGGGCGACCACATGGGCCCCCTTTCCCCGACGGAGCCCGGTCGGCCGGGCGGCGGGTCACCGGCCCCCTGCGGGGGCCGGTGCCGTGTGCGGTGCTTTCCGACTCAGCCGAAATCCACGTCGCTGCACCACATGTAGGCCTGGTCGAGGTGCGAGGCCTGCCAGATGACGAACAGGACGTGGTGTCCGGTGTAGCCGGAGGTCCGGACGGGGAACGTGATGTCCTGTGCGGGGGCGAAACGACCGGTCTGCGTGAGGAAGTCGAGGTCGCCCCAGCCCAGGGTCTGCGTCTGGGGATTGAAGCCCTGCTTGCTCACGTAGACCTTGAAGTAGTCGGCGCCGTGGGACGCCTGGTCGTGCAGGCGGACCGAGAAGTTGTCGCCGACGGCGGTCGTCTTCCAACGCCCGGGCCTGTCCAGACTGGCGTTCCTGGAGAGGTTGTTGCTGCAGAGCGTCCCGTCGGGGGTCCGCGCCTGGAACTGGCCGCCGAGGCCGTCCCTGAGCGCGCTCATCCAGTTCCACATGGTGTCGGAGTTGGCCTGGAAGGCCTGCCAGCACATGGGGTCTTCGGTCTGCATCGCGGGGCTCGTGTGATTGCTGCCCCAGGTCTTCCAGCACTGGTACGCGCGGGAGGCGGGGTCGACGATCGTGCCGTGCGCCTGGGCGGGGGCCGACCAGGTCAGGGCGCCGGCAACCAGGGCGAACAGCATGACGAGCACCTGGAGGGGCCGACGGAGGGATGACCGCGAACGCCAGGTCGAGAGACTTTTTCTGCGCATGGGGGAACTCCTTCCCGTTGCAAGGCTGTCATGGGAGCGCTCCCAAAGGTATGACTTCTGAGGGAAATGTCAATGAGGTAAACAAAGCAGGCTGCCAACTCGCCCCGGGACGTCGGGTTCCCTCTCGCCCGCCGCGCCCAGGGCGGCCACCTCTCCCGCCCGGTGCGCCGCAGCCGTCCGCGGGCGCACCGGGCAGCGAGCGGGAAGGTGGTCAGCTGAACCGGTCGAGCGTGATGAACGCCTCCTGAGGGTTGCCGTCGTGGACGAGCGATTCGTGGGCGCCCACGTCGTCGAAGGCGAAGCCGTACGCCTTGCCGTCCACCATCTGCGCGTGGATGAGGCGCGAGTAGTGGTTGGTCACGGAGTCCCGGTAGAAGTTCGCCGCGTTGTTGTCGGGGTGGTTCGTGCCGTTCAGCAGGGTGGAGCGGTTGAAGCCCGCGCACAGGGTGCGGGAGATCGGCCCGCGCACCTGGTCGTTCGGGGCGTCCAGGTGCTTGTAGCAGCCGAAGACGCTGTCGGAGTCCGGCTTCTGGAACGAGGTCACGACAGCGCCCGCGCTGTTGGTGAAGTTCATGACGCTCCCCGAGACCCGGCCGTAGTACTTGGTGTTCGGCTCGTGGGCGAACGGGGCCACCGTCAGGACGGAGCCGCTGTAGCGGCTCCAGACCCGGTTGATGTAGTCGTTCATGATGCCCGCCGGGAGGGCGCCCGCACCGACGCCGTGGCCCGGGGAGAGGGCACGCAGGACCGTTCCGTCGGAACGGGTCTGGATGAGGCCGGACCAGCCGCCGGACTGGTTGCGGAGCCCGTCGAGGACGGCGTTGTAGCCGCCCGCCTTGAGTCGTCCGGTGTTCTTGACCGAGCCCCCGGGCGTCTTGACCCCCACGGCGTACGGGGCGGAGAACATGTCGACCTGGGTGCTGTTGATCCACAGGCCCGCGTCGTTGAGCGTGTACTCGGTCCAGTTGAACAGGGTGTTCCTGTTCGGGTCGCTCGGGTTCTGGACGGCGGGCTGGACGAGGCCCCCGGTGGTGACCTTGAAGACGAGCTTCTGTCCGTACGAGAAGTAGACGCGGCCGGAGAACTTCGGCATTCGGATCGTGAGCGACTGGCCGTTGCGCGGACCTGTGATCGAGGCGTCAGGCGCCGGAGTGGGCGGGTTGCCTCCGGCGGGCCAGGGGTGGAACGTACCGTTCGCGTCGGCCCAGCCCTGGCGACCGGTGGAGAGCTGAGTCCCGAGGTTGTACACGTAGATCTGGTCCGCGCGTCCCGAGTCGTTCTTGATGGTCAGCGGGATGGTGGCGGGCACCGCCGCCTCGGCCGGCTTCTCGGCGACACCGGTGGTCAGCCCCAGGGCCAGGGCCAGGGCGGCGGTCAGCGAAGCGAGGCCTCTCCATGGAACGGGCATGCTCGTCCTCCTCATCGGGCGAAACCGTGGGTGGAGCGGGGGGTCCGTGGGTGAACGGGGGGGTACATCACCTGGAGCATGAGAGCGCTCTCAGAATCCCGCCGACGCCAACACCTGTCAACGAGCGTGCCCCAACTCGTCGAACTCGCCCCGTCATGGTCCCCGCGCCTGCCATCGTGCCCTGTCCGCCTGCCCTGGCCCCGGGATCACGGCTTCCGTTAGCGTCCGTGCAGCGACGGCACGCACGGACGCGGCGGACGCGCACCGAGAGGACGGTCGGCACAGTGACAGGAGTGGCCGCGGAGGCGGATGTGATCGTGGTGGGCGGCGGGGTCATCGGCCTCACCACCGCCGTGACCCTGGCGGAGCGCGGGTTGCGCGTGCGGGTCTGGTCACGCGATCCGGCCGGGGCGACGACCTCGGCGGTGGCGGGCGCGCTGTGGTGGCCGTACCGGATCGAGCCCGCCGAGTCGGTCGGTGCCTGGTCGCTGGAGACGCTCGCGGTGTACGAGGAACTGGCCGCCGCCCCCGAGGAGACCGGCGTACGTCTGGTGCCGGGGCTGCACGGCGGGGAGCGCTTCGCGGCGCTGGGGTCCTGGGCGGCGGAGCTCAAGGACGCCGTGGAGGTGACCGAGGGGCTGCGGGCGGTGCTGCCGCTGCTGGACATGCCGGTGCACCTGGCCTGGCTGGAGCGGCGGCTGGCGGCGGCGGGCGGTGCGCTGGAGCGGCGGGCGGTGACCGGGTTCGCGCAGGCGGCGGAGCGGAGCCCGGTGGTCGTGAACTGCACGGGGCTCGGGGCGCGTGAGCTGGTGCCGGACCCGGGGATGCGGGCGGTGCGGGGGCAGCTGGTGCTGGTGGAGAACCCGGGGATCGAGGAGTGGTTCACCGAGGCGGACCCGGCCTCGGAGGCGACGACGTACTTCTTCCCGCAGCCGGGCCGACTGGTGCTGGGCGGCACGGCCCGGGCGGACGACGAGCACCCGGACCCCGACGCGGCGGTGGGGCGGGAGATCGTGGCGCGGTGTGCGCGGGTCCGGCCGGAGATCGCGGGCGCCCGGGTGCTGGGGCACCGGGTGGGGCTGCGGCCGGTGCGGGAGGGAGGGGTGCGGATCGAGTCCGGGACGCTGCCGGGCGGCGGGCTGCTGGTGCACAACTACGGGCACGGCGGTGCGGGGGTGACCGTGGCCTGGGGCTGCGCGCGGGCGACGGCCGGCCTGGTGGGCTGATCCGCGGCCCGCACCCGGCGCCGCCGGGCAGGCCCCTGGACCGCACCCACCGCCCCGCCGGCTACCGCCAGGCGGGTCCCCCCGCGTCAGCCCTCGGGGCGCTTCTCCATCCGGACCTCCTTGTGGCGCTCGTGCGAGGTCACCGTCGTACCGGGGCCGATGCGGATCTCGAAGTCCCCGTCGTACTTGGCGTGCCCCTCGATCACCGCCGACTCGACGGCCTCCACTCCGAACTCCTGGCGGACGATCTGCGGGTCCCGGCGCAGGTCCCGCATCAGGGCCACGCACATGCCGATCATCACGAGGACGAAGGGGGCGGCGACCAGGATGGTGAGGTTCTGGAGCCCCTCCAGCGCGTTCTCCTTGCCGTCACCGATGAGCAGCATGATCGCGGCCACGGCCCCGGTGACGACACCCCAGAAGATGACGACCCACCTGCCCGGCTCCAGGACGCCCTTCTGCGAGAGCGTGCCCATGACGATCGAGGCGGCGTCGGCGCCGGAGACGAAGAAGATGCCGACGAGGATCATCACCAGGATGCTCGTCGCGGTGGCGATCGGGAACTCCTGGAGGACGCCGAAGAGCTGCGCCTCGGGGGTGTCGGCGCCGGTGAGCTTGCCCGCCTCGTCCAGCTTCATGGCCGAGCCGCCGAAGACGGCGAACCAGATCAGGCTGACGGTGCTGGGCACCAGGATGACGCCGCCGACGAACTGGCGGATCGTACGGCCGCGGCTGATCCGGGCGATGAACATGCCGACGAAGGGCGTCCAGGAGATCCACCAGGCCCAGTAGAAGACCGTCCAGCCGCTGAGCCAGTCGGCCACGTCACCGCCGCCGGTCGCCCCGGTGCGGCCTGCGAGCTGTCCGAGGTCGCTGATGTAGGCGCCCAGCGAGGTGGGGACCAGGTCGAGCACGAAGATCGTGGGACCGGCGACGAAGACGAAGACGACCAGCAGCAGGGCCAGCACCATGTTGATGTTGGAAAGCCACTGGATGCCCTTCGCCACGCCGGAGACCGCGGAGGCGACGAAGCCGACCGTCAGCACGGCGATGACGGCGACGAGTAGGCCGGTGCCGGCCTTCTCCAGCCAGCCCAGCTCCTGGATCCCGCTGCCGATCTGGAGTGCGCCCAGGCCCAGCGAGGCTGCCGAGCCGAAGAGCGTCGCGAAGATGGCCAGAATGTCGATGAACCGCCCGAAGCCGCCTCGCGCGCGGCGCGTGCCGATCAGCGGCTCGAAGACCGCGCTGATCGTCTGCCGCCTGCGCATCCGGTACGCGCTGTAGGCGATGGCGAGGCCGACCACCGCGTAGATCGCCCAGGGGTGCAGCGTCCAGTGGAAGAGGGTGGTGGCCATCGCCGCCTGCATGGCCTCGGCCGCTTCGGCGGGGTCGGTGCCGGGCGGCGGGGTGCGGTAGTGGGCCAGGGGCTCGCTCACGCCCCAGAACATCAGCCCGATGCCCATGCCGGCGCTGAACATCATCGCGACCCAGGAGATGGTCCGGAACTCCGGCTCCTCGCCCTCCTGGCCGAGGGAGATCTTCCCGTACCGGCTGATCGCCAGCCACAGGGCGAAGATGACGAAGCCCGACGCGGCGAGCACGAAGGCCCAGCCGCCGTTGTGGATGAGGCCTTCGAGCAGCTTGCCGGACGCGGTCTCCAGCGACGAGGTGGCGGTCGCGCCCCAGACGACGAAGGCGACGGTGAGGACCGCCGTGACGCCGAACACCACGCGGTCGGTGGTCGGGGTCCGGGTGCTGACCGGGTCGGGAGGAAGGTCCGCCGTGACCGGCAACGCCTCCCGCCCCTCCGCTGACTGGTCGTCCTGGGGCACTGGCGGCACCTTTCACCGAGTCCGGAAAACGCGCTTCACAGGCAGTACTACACCTGTTCGTGTCCTCGAAGGATCAACAGGTGGTGTTGACTTGACCGTGAGTGAGGGGATATGTCGCCCGCTGGTCGAGAAGGAGCGGAATCAGGTGCCTGGCCGACTGGCGGAGGGGCACAAACGTGCCGCCCCCGTCCTGGCGGGTACGAACGCCGTGCAGGACAAGAGTTTCCTTCACCCGGGCGTACCGGGCCGCGTCCAGCCGGTAGCCGCACGGCGGGTCGGTGAGGATCTGGTCGGGCCGGGCCGGGTCGTTGTCGGCACCGCCGAGGTATACGGGGCCGCGGTCCGCGAACCCGGCCAGGCGGGAGAGCCCGGTCGCCGCGCGGAGGCGGCCGCCCTGCTCCTCGGCGAAGTCGAAGAGCCCGCGGAGCGCCGTCCGCTGGGAGTGGACCCGGCGGCGCTGGTTGAGGGCCCCATCGTCCTTCTCCTCCTCGCTCAGCGCGTCGATCCGTGACTCGATGAGGAGTCCGACGGCGTGCTTGAGACCGGAGGCGTTGCGCAGGATGCGTTCCTGCCCGTCGCCGGCGGTCTGCTTGACGGGGTCGCCGGTGGCCGGGTCGGTCCAGATGCCGTAGTGGCCGCTGCTGTAGCCCGCCCGGGTCGCGGCGGGTCGTACGTACCGCTCCGCGAGGGTCTTCGAGAGGCCGTGGACGCCGCTCGCCACGTTCGGGTTGCGGGGCCAGAGGACGAAGAGGTCCTTGTCGTAGTAGGGGGGTGTGGCCCCGTACTCGTGCAAGTCGTAGATGACATCCGGCCGTTCGTCGCGGACGACGGCGGCGATGGCGCGCCCCTCCGCCGTGGCCAGGGCGATGTGGTCCCGGTTGATGTCGACGCCCTCGGCGTTCTCCCGGGTGCCTGCGGCGCGGCCGTCGGGGTTGGCGGTGGGCAGGACCAGCACCGTCGTACGCGAGAGGAAGGCCCGGGTGGCACGGTCCTTCGCGAAGGCCAGATCGCGCAGGGTGGTCAGACAGGCCTCGCGTCCGGCGGGCTCGTCGCCGTGCTGACTGCAGATCAGCAGGACCGTGGTCGCAGCGGGGCGCGGCTCCCCGATCCGTACGAGCTGGAGGGGGCGGCCCTCCTGCGTGGTGCCGATCCGGTCCACGGCTACCCGGTCGCTCCCCCGCTCCACCGCCCCCAGGAACGCCTGCTCCTCCCCGAGCCCGGTCCAGCGAGCCCCGTCGCTCGTCTCGAACCCGGTGCGCGGCGGGCGGGGCGCGGCCTCGGCCGGTGCGATCGCGAAGGGGACGGCCAGCGCCGCCAGTACCCCGGCCACCACCGCGCTACGCCTCCGGGCCCCCGGGTCGCGCCGCGCACCCGACGGCGGGCGGGCGGCCCCCGTGACCGGTCCGAGCCACGGGTGCGGGCTGAGCATACGGAGCGCGCGGGTGAGGCGAGGGGTCATCAGCGGCTGCCTCCCGGAGTACGGCTCGGGGTCAGGCCGGAGTACACGCGGTGGACACCGCGCGGCACGCCGGTCGGTCGGTGCAGGGGAGGTTACCCGGGTGAACTCCCGTGCGACAGAGGGCGATCACTGCCGACCGTGACGAGGGCATGACGGTCGTGTGACAGGGATGCCCGGAATCGACCGCCCTGCCTCGCGGGATGCTTAGCCTTTTTCCTGACCGGCCGGAACCGCACTCCGCCGGTCGCACGGCCGGGTCGGGTCCCCCCTGCCCGGCCGGGCGGCCGAGCGGGAACCAACCCCGCCCGGTCGCCCGGCCGGGCCGCGACATCCCACGCCCGGCCGACCGTCCGACGATTTGGAGTATGCGTGCACCGCAGATTCATCGTCCCCAGCGCTCTGGCGGCCACCCTCGTGCTGGCGATCCCGGCATCGGCCGCCACCGGCACCTTGGGTGCCCCGGGTATCGGCGACCCCTACTACCCGGCCAGCGGAAACGGCGGCTACGACGTCTCCCACTACGACCTGCGGCTGACGTACCAGCCGGCGACCGACCTGCTGGAGGGCACGGCGACGATCCTCGCCACCACCACGCAGGAGCTGACCCGCTTCAACCTCGACTTCGGGCTCGCCGTCTCCGAGGTACGGGTCAACGGCAGGAAGGCAGCCTTCGCGAAGAGCGGTGACCAAGAGCTGGAGATCACCCCGGCGGACCGCCTGACGGTGGGCAAGGACGTCTCGGTGGTCGTCCGGTACGCCGGGAAGCCCTCCGAGCTGAAGATCAACGGCTGGACCGCCTGGGTACGCACCCCGGACGGCGGCGTCGCCGCGCAGGAGCCGGAGTCGGCGGTCTGGTGGTACCCGAGCAACGACCACCCGCTCGACAAGGCCACGTACGACATCTCGGTCTCCGTTCCGGACGGCACGCAGGCGATCAGCAACGGCGTTCTCGTGTCGCAGAGTTCGAAGCTCGGCTGGACGCGCTTCAACTGGCGCTCCGACAAGCCGCAGGCCACGTACCTCTCGACGCTCGCGGTCGGCAAGTTCGACATCACGGCGGACAGGACCGCCGACGGCCTGCCGGTGCTCAACGCCTACAGCAAGGACCTCGGCCCCAACGCCGGTGCCGCCCGCGCCAGCGTCGAGCGGACCGCCGAGGTCGCGGAGTGGCTGACCGAGGTCTTCGGCCCCTACCCGTTCAACGCCCTCGGCGGCTATGTGCCCAACGTGACCAGCGGCTTCGCCCTGGAGACGCAGACCCGGCCCTTCTACAGCCCCCGGCAGTTCGCGAACGGCGCCAACGTCTCCGTCGTCGTCCACGAGATCGCGCACCAGTGGTACGGCAACAGCGTGTCGGTGGGCGGCTGGAAGGACATCTGGATCAACGAGGGCTTCGCCCGCTACAGCCAGTGGCTCTGGTCGGAGAAGGAGGGTGAGGGCACCGCGCAGGAGCTGGCGGACTACGTCTACGCCCAGCACCCGGCCGACGCCCCGTTCTGGAAGGTGAAGCCGGGCGACCCCGGTCCGGACAAGCAGTTCGACATCGCCGTCTACGACCGGGGCGCACTGGCGCTCCAGGCGCTGCGCAACGAGGTCGGTGACGAGACGTTCTTCGCCCTGCTCAAGGGGTGGCCGACAGAGAAGGCGCACTCCAACGCCACCGTGGGCGACTTCCTGCGGTACGCGGAGCGGGTCTCCGGCAAGCCGCTGGCGTCGCTGTTCGACACCTGGCTGTACCAGCCGCAGCGACCTGCGCTCCCGGCGGCGGCCTCGGCGGGGATCGCGGAGAACGCGCTGTCGTCCCGGGCGGCGGCCAAGCCGGAGCAGCCGGCGTCGTGGAAGAAGATCGCGGCGACGAACACGATCCACGACCGGGGGAACCACGGTCCCGGAGGTCACGGCAGCCACGGCGGCGACGGTCATCAGGGTCACGGCCACCGCTGATCCGCTGATCCGCCGCGCGCACTGTGTCGGGGTCGTCGGAGCGGCGCAGTTCAGCCGTTCCGGCGGCCCCCGGTGGCGTGCGCGGCGCGGGCCGCCCGTGCCCTCGGCAGATAGCGCAGCCGCTCCGGGAGTACGGGGACCACCGCCCGTACCACCGCGCACAGCCGCCGCAGCCGCTTCTCCTGGGCCTCCGTCCACGGCAGGCCGATCGCCGCGCGGGCGTCCGGCGGCATGAGCCCGATGGTGGCGAACCGCCGGAAGCGGGCGAGCGGCGGCAGCAGCACCGGCCACAGGGCCCGCAGCAGGGTGCGCAGCGGCCACGGGCCACGGTCCGGTGCGGGCACCGGCTGGTCGACGTCGACCAGTTCGCGCACCACGACCGTCGCCTCGATCTCCCCGGCGAGCATCTTCTCCCAGTACGGCCAGAACTCCTCGACGGTCTGCGGCATGTCCCGGTCGTGGATGCCCAGGATCCGGCCGACCTGGAGCCACTCCGCGTACAGGGCCCGCTCCTGTGCCGGGGTCATCGGCCGGATCAGATAGCGCGCCGCGTGCCGGTAGACGGGAAAGCCGGTGGCGTGCACCCACGCGTAGTTGGCGGGCGTCAGCGCGTGGTAGGCGCGGCCCCGGGTGTCGGTGCCCTGGATGGTCCGGTGGAGCCGACGCAGTCTGCGCCCCTCCTCGGCGGCCTCGGCGCCGCCGTAGACCCAGAGCTGGAGCGAGCGCAGGGAGCGTTCACCGCGCCCCCAGGGGTCGGTACGGAAGACCGAGTGCTCGTCGACACCCGCGCCGACGGCCGGGTGGGCGACCTGGAGGGTGAGGGCGGCGGGCAGCATCAGCAGGGCCCGGACGTCCCCGGACAGGCTCCAGAGCACCCCGCCGGGCGGGGGCGGCAAGAGGTCGTTCGCGCTGCTCATCCTGTGCTCCCGTGATTCCGGCGGGCCCGCCGTGCGCCGCCCGTCCCTCATCCCTCCATGATCCCTCGCCCGTGCGAGACCCGTGAGACGGGGCCCGGACCCCGCCACCTCGGCCTCCCCGCCCCGGCCCCGGCCGACGGCCCGGTCAGCCGTGGTCGTACACCGTCACCGGCAGGGCGGCGGATATCAGGCGCCGCTCGATGAGCGGCTCGACCCGGGCCCAGGTGCCGCCCGCGAGCCCGCAGCCGATGCGCGGCATTGGACCGAGCCCCCAGCTCGCCTGCCCGTAGGGCCACCGTGCCGAGCGCCGTGGCGTCCCCCCGTACAGAGGGTGCCCCTTGATCAGGTGACGGAACGATCAGTCCCGAGGGGAAGGGTGGGTATGGGGCCGAGCCACGGCTGCGAACGGCACGGGTGTTAGTTTCCTTCCCGTGTTGGAACACCAGGGCGAGACCAGGACGGCCTACGACGGGGTTGTCGAGCTGTATGCGTCGATGTTCGCTAATCGGTTGGAGACACAGCCGTTCGCGCGAAACATGATCGGCACCTTCGCCGAGCTCGTGCGTGGGACGGGGAACCTGCGGACAGCCGACGTCGGGTGCGGGCCCGGACATCTGACGGCCATGCTGCACGACTTGGGGCTGGACGCCTTCGGGCTCGACCTCTCCCCGGCCATGGTCAACCACGCCCGGCGGGCCCATCCGGCGCTGCGGTTCGACGAAGCGCGAATGGAGGCCCTGCCGGTCGAGGACGGCGCGCTCGGCGGAGTGCTGGCCCACTACTCGATGATCCATACCCCGCCTGGGGAACTGCCCGCACTGCTCGCCGAGCAGGTGCGTGTCCTGGCACCAGGGGGCCTGCTCCTGGTGTCGTTCTTCGGGACCGAAGGACCGGAGCCGGTCCGCTTCGATCACAAAGTGACGCCCGCCTATAGCTGGCCGGCCGAGCGGTTTGCCGAGTTGCTGGCCGGGGCCGGGCTCGTCACGGTTGCTCGGTTGCTCCACGACCCGGCCTCCGAGCGGGGCTTCCTCGACGCCCATTTGTTGGCCCGCCGCCCCTAGAGCGTGCCCCGTGGCCTGGGACGGAGTGGTGTAGATCCGCGTGGATGAAGTTCGTCTGAAGCGCCACGTGCGGGACTGGTCTACTGCTCGCCGATAGCCTCCAGGATCGCGCGGAGACGCGACAAGCATTCGCTGACGAAAAGGGGATAGGTGCCCCAGTAGTACGACACCCCGCTGACTCCGACAGCGATGGCCCACGCCCGGGCACGCAGCCATGTCACGTCGTCGAGGCTTGTGGCGTCCCAGTACGCCTGTCGAGCCCCAGGTGGAAAATCCCACAGAGGCGAGTGCTCGGCGTCGGGAAAGCCGACTGAGAGGCCTCCGAAGTCGATGACGGCGTGCAGCTTCCCCTGCTGGACCAGAAGGTTGGTGGGTTTGAGGTCTCCGTGGAGCCACACATGGCGGGCAGAAGGCTCGGGCAGGGTGAGCGCGCTCTGCCACAGGTGTTGCAGATGCGCGATGTCGAGGTCGAGGCCCTGGATCGTTCGGCAGTTGTCGAAGCACCCGCTGATCCACCGGTCACAAGCGTGCAGGCCGCCTCCGCGGTACCAGCTGAGCTCGCCCTGGCGAGTGGCTCCCATGAGGGGGATGGAATGCAGGCTCTGCACGATCGTCGCCAGGTCACCTCCGAAGGCGGCCCAGTCTCTGACCGATCCCGGACCGGCTTCATCGCCATCGATCCAGCGGTACACCGACCAGGCGAGCGGGAATGCGGAACTCGGCGTGCCGTTGTGCACCGGCTCCGGGATGCGACAGGGAAGATCTGGCGCCAGCCGTGGCAGCCAGGTCTGCTCTTTCCGTACGGCCTTCGCGTTGTCCGGGGTGCGCGGTAGCCGCAGGAGCAGTTGGTCGCCGAGCCGGTACATCGTGTTGTCCGTGCCCGCACCGGCCGGCGAGATGGGGAGGTCGGCCCACTCCGGTCGCTGTTCCCGCAGCAGTGACCGGACGACCGTCTCATTCACACGGATCTCGTTCTCATGAAGTGTCACGGTGAGAGCCTTCCGCCCGGGCTTCGCCGCCGCCAGTCATTTTCCCGAGGCGGCCGCTGTACGTACCTCGATCCCTTGAGGATCTGCCAGGCCAGGTGAGACCGAGTGAGACTCTGCCAGCTTCGGCTCGACCGGACAGTAACTCTGCGTAGGTTGATCGCTCCCTGACGTCGGCTCGCCAACTATCGCGAACAGTCACAGGGGCCGGGGTGGACGGCGGGGCCTCGGTGCCGGAGACTTTCACAGTACTGGTGAGACAGTGGCACTGTCCGATACGAGGGTCCGGAGTGCGGGGAGCAGAGATGGCGACGGGGACCGACGAGCCCACGCTCACGGTGGACGAGCTGGCGGCGCGCGCCGGGGTCACCGTACGTACGGTGCGGTTCTACAGCACCCGGGGCCTGCTGCCGCCCCCGGTGATCGGGCCGCGCCGGGTCGGGCACTACGGGCCCGACCATCTCTCGCGGCTCGCGCTGATCGAGGAGCTTCAGCACCAGGGGATGACGCTGGCCGCGATCGAACGGTATCTGGAGCAGTTGCCGCCCGACCTCAGCGCCCACGATCTGGCGATCCACCGGGCCCTGGTGGCTTCCTGGGCGCCGGACACGGCCGAGGACATGACCCGGGCCGAGCTGGAGAAGCGGGCCGGGCGGGCGCTCACCGAGCCGGATGTGGACCGGTTGGCGGCCATGGGGGTGCTGGTCCGGCCCGAGGGGGACGGCACGGCGTACCGGGTGGATCTCGGGCTGCTGCGGCTCGGGGTCGAGCTGCTGGACGTGCCGATCGCCCACGAGACGATCCTCGCGGCCCGGACCGTCCTGCTGGAGCACACGCGCTCCGCCGCCCAGGAGATGACCCGGCTCTTCCGGGACGAGGTGTGGAACCCCTATCGGGAGCGAGAGGGCGACCCGGAGCATGTGGCCGCGATGAAGTCGCTGTCGGCCCACATGCAGCCGATCGTCCTCCAGGCGCTGGTGACGGCCTTTCAGCGGTCGCTCAAGGAGGAGCTGCGGGCCGCGTTCACCACCGAGTGACGGTGAACGCGGCGCACCACGGCCTCAGTCGTGGAAGGTTTCGCCCTTCTCCGCCTTCTCCACGAGGAGTGCGGGCGGCAGGAACCGGTCGCCGTAGCGGTCGGCCAGCTCCCGGGCGCGGGCGACGAATCCGGGCAGGCCGCCTTCGTACCCGTTGATGTACTGGAGGACACCGCCGGTCCACGGCGGGAAGCCGATGCCCATGATGGAGCCGATGTTGGCGTCCGCGACGGAGATGAGGACGTTCTCCTCCAGGCAGCGGACGCTGTCCAGCGCCTCGGAGAAGAGCATCCGCTCCTTCATGTCCTCGAACGGCACATCCGCGTCGGCCTTCGTGAAGTGCTCGCGCAGTCCGGGCCAGAGGCCGACGCGCTTGCCGTCCTCGTCGTAGTCGTAGAAGCCCGCTCCCCCGCTGCGCCCCGGCCGCCCGAACTCGTCGACCATGCGGTCGATGACGTCGTCCGAGGGGTGTCCGGGCCAGGTGCCGCCGGCCTCCTCCACCGCGCGCCTGGCCTCGTTGCGGATCTTGCGGGGCAGGGTCAGGGTCAGCTCGTCCATCAGGGAGAGCACCTTGGCCGGGTAGCCGGACTGGGCGGCGGCCTGCTCGATCGAGGCGGGCTCGACGCCCTCACCGACCATCGCGACGCCCTCGTTGATGAACTGGCCGATGACGCGCGAGGTGAAGAAGCCCCGCGAGTCGTTGACGACGATCGGTGTCTTCTTGATGCGCCGTACGAGGTCGAAGGCTCGGGCCAGCGCCTCGTCGCCGGTCCGCTCGCCCTTGATGATCTCGACGAGCGGCATCTTGTCGACCGGCGAGAAGAAGTGCAGGCCGATGAAGTCCGCCGGGCGCGAGACGCCTTCGGCGAGGAGGGTGATCGGAAGGGTGGAGGTGTTGGAGCAGAGCAGCGCGTCGGGCTCGATGACGTCCTGGATCTCCTGGAAGACCTTGTGCTTGAGGCCGGTGTCCTCGAAGACGGCTTCGATCACGGCGTCGCAGCCCGCGAGGTCGGCCACGTCGCCGGTCGGGGTGATCCGGGCCAGCAGTTCGTCGCGCCCGGCCTCGGTCGTACGGCCCCGGGAGAGCGCCTTGGCGAGCAGCTTCTCGCTGTACGCCTTGCCCTTGGCGGCCGCCTCGGTGGAGACGTCCTTGAGGACGACCTCGATCCCGGCCCTGGCGCAGGAGTAGGCGATGCCCGCGCCCATCATCCCGGCGCCGAGCACGGCGACCTTGCGGACCGGGCGCTCGGGGATGCCCTTGGGGCGGTTGGCACCGGAGTTGACGGCCTGGAGGTCGAAGAAGAACGCCTGGATCATGTTCTTGGAGACCTGGCCGGTGACCAGCTCGGTGAAGTACCGGGCCTCGATGGTCAGGGCGGTCTCGAAGTCGACCTGGGAGCCCTCGACGGCCGCCGCGAGGATGTTGCGCGGCGCGGGCATGGGCGCGCCCGCGAGCTGCTTCTTCAAGTTGGCCGGGAACGCGGGGAGGTTGGCGGCGAACTTGGGGTTGGACGGGGTGCCGCCGGGGATCCTGTAGCCCTTGGTGTCCCAGGGCTGCTGGGACTCGGGGTTGGCGTCGATGAAGGCGCGGGCCTTCTCGATCATCTCTTCGCGGGTGGCGGCGACTTCGTGGACGAGCCCGTTCTCCAGGGCCCGCCGCGGGGTGTACTGGGTGCCCTGGAGGAGCACCTTGAGCAGGGCGTCCGCGATGCCCATGAGGCGTACGGTACGGGTGACGCCGCCGCCCGCCGGGAGCAGGCCGAGGGTGACCTCGGGGAGGCCGATGCGGGAGCCGGGGGCGTCGAGCGCGATCCGGTGGTGGGAGGCGAGGGCGATCTCGTAACCGCCGCCGAGGGCAGCGCCGTTGATGGCGGCGACCACGGGCTTGCCGAGCGTTTCGATGCGGCGCAGCGAGCGCTTGATGGCGGTGCCGGTATCGAAGGCGGCCTGGGCGTCCTCGGGGCCGACCTTGATCATGTCCTTGAGGTCGCCGCCCGCGAAGAAGGTCTTCTTGGCGGAGGTGTAGATGATGCCGCGGATGGAGTCCTTCTCGGCCTCGGCGCGGTCCGCGATGGCCTCGATGGAGTCCTTGAAGGCCTGGTTCATCGTGTTCGCGGACTGGTCGGGGTCGTCGAGGACGAGGGTGACGACGCCGGTCTCGTCCTGTTCCCAGCGGATGGTGGTGCTCTCGGTCATGTCGGTGTCTTCTCCGTAAGCGGGGGTGGCCGGGGCGGGGCGGGTCAGATGCGCTCGACGACGGTCGCGACGCCCATGCCGCCGCCGACGCAGAGGGTGACCAGGCCGAACCGCTGGTCGCGGCGCTCCAGTTCGTCGATGACGGTGCCGAGGATCATCGCGCCGGTGGCGCCGAGCGGGTGGCCGAGCGCGATGGCGCCGCCGTTGACGTTGACCTTGTCCAGGCTCAGGCCCATGTCCTTGACGAAGCGCAGGACGACCCCGGCGAAGGCCTCGTTGATCTCGACCAGGTCGATGTCGTCGATGGTCAGCCCGGCCTTGGCGAGCGCCTTGCGGGTGGCGGGGGCGGGGCCGGTGAGCATGATGGTGGGCTCGGAGCCGGAGACGGCCGCGGAGACGATCCGGGCGCGCGGGGTGAGGCCGTAGCGCTCACCGACCTCCCGGGAGCCGATGGCGACGAGGGCGGCGCCGTCGACGATGCCGGAGGAGTTGCCCGCGTGGTGGACGTGGTCGATCTTCTCGATCCAGTGGTACTTCTGGAGCGCCACAGCGTCGAAGCCGCCCATGTCGCCGATGGCGGCGAAGGAGGGTTTGAGGGAGGCGAGGGAGTCGGCGGTGGTGCCGGGGCGCATGTGCTCGTCGTGGTCCAGGACGAGCAGGCCGTTGCGGTCCCGCACGGGGACGACGGAGCGGGCGAAGCGCCCGTCCTTCCAGGCCGCGGCGGCGCGCTCCTGGGAGAGGGCGGCGTACTCGTCGACGTCGCGGCGGCTGAAGCCCTCGACGGTGGCGATGAGGTCGGCGCCGATGCCCTGCGGGGCGAAGCCGGTCTCGAAGCTGGTCATCGGGTCCATCGCCCAGGCGCCGCCGTCGGACCCCATCGGCACCCGGGACATCGACTCGACGCCCCCGGCGAGCACGAGGTCCTCCCAGCCCGAACGGACCTTGGCGGCGGCCAGGTTGACGGCCTCCAGGCCCGAGGCACAGAAGCGGTTCTCCTGCACGCCCGCGACGGAGTCGGGCAGGCCGGCGGCGATGGCGGCGATCCGGGCGATGTCGGAGCCCTGGTCCCCGAGCGGGCTGACCACGCCGAGGACGATGTCGTCGATGGCGGCGGGGTCCAGGTCCGGGAAGCGGCCCCGGATCTCGTGGATGAGGCCGACGACCAGGTCGATCGGCTTGGTGCCGTGCAGGGCGCCGTTGGCCTTGCCGCGACCGCGCGGGGTGCGGATCGCGTCGTAGACGAATGCTTCGGTACTCAAGACAGCTGCCTTTCGAGGGTGGTGGTGAAGAACGAGGGGCCCGGGGAGGGCTCAGGCGAGCAGCGAGCGGCCGATGATCTCCTTCATGATCTCGGTGGTGCCGCCGTAGATGGTCTGGATACGGCCGTCGGTGAACGCCCTCGCGACCTTGTACTCGCTCATGTAGCCGTAGCCGCCGTGGAGTTGGAGGCAGCGGTCGGCGGTGCGCTTCTGGAGTTCGGTGGCCCACCACTTGGCCATGGAGGCGTGGACCGCGTCCAGCGTCCCGTCCGAGTGGTCGACGATGCACCGGTCCAGGAAGGTGCGGGTGACCGCGCACTCGGTGGCCATCTCCGCGATCTCGAAGCGGATGTGCTGGAGCCTGGCCAGCGGACGTCCGAAGGCCTCGCGCTCCTTGACGTACTGGGTGGTGATCTCCAGCAGGTGTTCGGCGGCGGCGATGGCGGCGACCGCTATGCCCATGCGCTCCTGGGCCAGGTTGGTCATCAGGTGGATGAAGGCGCCGTCGAGTTCACCGAGGAGGTTCTCCTTGGGGACGCGGACGTCGTTGAAGAACAGCTCGGCGGTGTCCTGCGACTTCTGGCCGATCTTGTCGAGGTTGCGGCCCCGCTCGAACCCCTCCGCGCCCCGCTCGACGACGATCAGCGAGAGCCCTTTGGCGCCGCCGTCGGGCGTGGTCTTGGCGACGACGATCACCAGGTCGGCCAGGATGCCGTTGGAGATGAAGGTCTTGGAGCCGTTGATCAGCCAGTGGTCGCCCTTGTCCTCGGCGGTGGTGCGGATCGCCTGGAGGTCGGAGCCGGCGCCCGGTTCCGTCATGGCGATGGCGGTGACGGTCTCGCCGGAGCAGAAGCCGGGCAGCCACCGCCGCTTCTGCTCGTCGGTGGAGAGGCCGGTGAGGTAGGGGCCGATGATGTCGTTGTGCAGGCCGATCGCCAGGCCCGGCGCCCCGGCCCGGGTGAACTCCTCGGCCAGGACCGCGCTGTAGCGGAAGTCGGTGGTTCCGCCGCCCCCGTACTCCTCGGGGACGGCGAGGCCGAGCAGCCCGGCGCGCCCGGCGGCGAGCCAGGCGTCGCGGGAGACGATGCCGTCCTGCTCCCACTGCTCGTAGTACGGGAGCACCTCCTTGGCCAGGAAGGCCCGGACGGTCTCGCGGAACGCGTCGTGCTCCTCGGTGAAGATCTGGCGTTGCACGGGGTCTCCTAGTCTCGGGGTGTGGGCCGGAGCCCCGGTACGTCCCAGTCGGCGGCGACGGCGTCCGTGTCGGCGCCCGGCCGTGCGGGGCCGCCGCGGACGGAGGCGGGAGTGGCGGAGAAGCGCGGGGCGGGGGCGGGCTGGGTGATGCCGCTGTGCTCGACATAGGTGGAGCGGGCGGCCAGGTGCGGGTGGTGCGGTGCCTCGCGGAGGGAGAGGACGGGGGCGACGCAGGCGTCGGTGCCCTCGAAGACCTCGGTCCACTCCGCGCGCGTACGGGTCAGGAAGCGCTCGGTGACGGCGGCGCGCAGTGCGTCCCAGCGGGCCGGCTCCCACCGGTCGGGGAAGGCGTCCGCGAGGCCGAGGAGTCGGACGAACTCGGCGTAGAACTGCGCTTCCAGCGGGCCGACCGCCATGTGGCCGCCGTCGGAGGTGGCGTAGGTGCCGTAGAAGGGGCAGCCGCCGTCCAGGAGGTTGGTGCCGCGCCGGTCCTGCCAGCTTCCGGCGGCCAGCATGCCGTGGATCATCGAGGCGAGGTGGGCGGCGCCGTCGACGATCGCCGCGTCCACCACCTGCCCCGCGCCGCCCGGGGTGCGGGCGTGTTGGAGGGCGGCGAGCACCCCGACGACGAGGTAGAGCGAGCCGCCCGCGTAGTCCCCGACCAGGTTGGCGGGGACCACGGGCGGCTCGTCCGGCCGGCCGATCATGGAGAGGGTGCCGGTGAGCGCCAGGTACGCGATGTCGTGGCCGGCCCGCTGGGACAGCGGCCCGTTCTGGCCCCACCCGGTCATCCGCCCGTAGACCAGCTTCGGGTTCCGGGCGAGAGCGGCCTCGGGCCCGACGCCGAGCCGTTCCGCGACGCCGGGGCGGTACCCCTCGATCAGGATGTCCGCGCGCTCGGCCAGGTCCAGGACGCGTCCGGCGCCACCTTCGTCCTTGAGGTCGACGAGGACGGAGCGTTTGTTGCGGTTGGTGATGTCGTACGCCGGGTCGATGCCGAGGGCCGGTCCGCCGGGCCGGTCGACGCGGACGACATCGGCGCCGAGGTCCGCCAGCAGCATCGCCGCGAACGGTCCGGGGCCGATCCCCGCCAGCTCGACGACACGGACTCCTGCCAGCGGGCCGTGCTGCCCGGTCCTTGCCATCCGTGAGCCCCCAAGGGTGTGACACAACCGATGTAACATCAATGATGCTAAGAACGTGCCCGGCCCGGCACAACCCCCTGGGCCGAGCAAGCGCTTAGTTCCTTCCCGCGCTCGCGCATCCTCCCGCATCCCCACCGGACCTTCCACGCGGCCACGCCCACGCCGCGGCCCGCCCCCACCGACGCCCGCACACCCCTCCCGGCCGCACGGTCGCCGCGCCCCTCCGCTAGCCTGCCTGCCACATCTCCGCCGCCCCTTGCCCCCGGAGGCAGTCGTGAACAGGCAGAACGAGGCACCACGCCCGCTGGACGTCGTCCTTTTCGGCGCCACCGGCTTCGTGGGGGTGCTCACGGCCGAGTACCTGGCGACCCACGCCCCCGAGGGGCTGCGCTGGGGGCTGGCCGGTCGCAGCCGCGCCAGGCTGGAGCGACTGCGCGACCGACTCGCCGCCGTCCAACCCGCCTGCGCCGACCTGCCGTTGCTGGAGACCGACGCCGACGACGAGGACGCGCTGCGCGAACTCGCGCACTCCACAGGAGTGGTGGCCACGACCGTGGGGCCGTACATCCTGTACGGAGAGAAGCTCGTCGCCGCCTGCGCCGAGGCAGGGACGGACTACCTGGATCTCACCGGCGAGGCGGAGTTCATCGACCGGACGTATGTGCGCCACGAGGCGCGGGCCCGGGAGACGGGGGCCCGGATCGTGCACGCCTGCGGCTTCGACGCCGTACCGCACGACCTGGGGGCGTACTTCACGGTCAAGCAGCTGCCGGAGGGCGTGCCGCTGACCGTCGACGGGTTCGTCCGCAGCAACGCCGTCTTCTCCGGCGGTACGTTCGCCTCGGCGCTCACCGCGATGGGCCGCGGACCGCAGATGCTGCTGGCGGCCCGGGAACGACGCCTGTACGAGCCCCGCCGGGTGGGCCGCCGGGTCCGCACTCCGCTCGGCTCCCCGCATTTCAACGGGTCCGTCGGCACCTGGGCGCTGCCGCTGCCGACCGTGGACCCGGCGATCGTGGGACGCTCGGCGCGGGCGCTGGAGCGGTACGGCCCCGACTTCCGCTACCGCCACTTCGCCTCGGTCAAGACCCTGCCGATGGCCCTCGGCGGCCCGGCTGCCGTGGGCACGCTGGTCGCCGCCGCGCAGGTGAAGCCCGTACGGGAGTGGCTGATGGGGCGGTACGAGGCGGGGCAGGGGCCGGACGCGGAGCGCCGCGGGCGGAGCTGGTTCACCGTCCGCTTCGTCGGGGAAGGAGGGGGCCGACGAGTCTTCACCGAGGTGTCCGGCGGCGATCCCGGCTACGGCGAGACGGCCAAGATACTGGCCGAGTCGGCGCTCTGCCTCGCCCTGGACAAGCTCCCGGAGGCCTCCGGCCAGGTCACCACGGCGACCGCGATGGGCGATGCGCTGCTGGAGCGGCTGACGGCGGCGGGGATCCGCTTCCGGGTGGCGGCGGTGCGGTGAGGCTCCGCTAGAAGATCCAGCTCACCAGCGTGTAGAGCATCGCGCCCAGCCAGACGAGGCCGACGACCCCGCCGAGGGCCATGCCGAGCGCGATGCGGCGCTGGGCGGGGTCGAGGGGCCTGGCGGTCCGGATGGCCGTACGAGAGGTGTTCATACGTTCAGCCTGCCCAGCAAGATCGGTTTACGCCATCCGTACGGATACTCAGTCGGCCGGATACTCGGCCGGCCACCGCCGAGTTCCAGTGGCACGGGCCGTCGGAGGCGTTGGCGGTTCGCCCCCTGGGCAACTCCCGGGCGTGTCCCGTCTTCCGGCCCACCGACGCGGCGGTGGGCCGGCCTGAGGGGAGCGCCGGCCCTCAGGCCGTCGCCTCCCGCAGGGTCTGGCGGCAGAGGGCGTCCGCGCGGCGGGTGCTCTCCGGCTGGCGGAAGCGGCGGGCCAGGCGGAGGGTGTGGGCGCAGGCGTTGTCGAGGTCGATCCGGTGGCCCACGGAGACGAAGATCGGGTTGGTGTTCTCCTGGGTCCGCAGGGCCCGGCCCACCACCTCGTCCCCGTCCACCAGCGGGGAGAAGTCCCCGCGCCGGGGGCCGGGGGCTTCGTACGAGAAGGTGAACGGGTTCTTGCCGACGCCGATCACGGGCAGTCCGGTGAGCACGCCCAGGTGGCTGGCGAGGCCGAAGCGGCGGGGGTGGGCGAGGCCGTAGCCGTCGCAGATGATCAGGCCGGGGTCGACGGTCAGCGACTCCAGGGCCTCCAGCACGGTGGGGATCTCGCGGAAGGCCAGCAGCCCGGGGACGTAGGGGAAGGTGATCGTGCCGACGGCGGTGGCCTCGTCCACGGTCTCCAGGGTCTCGGCGTCCAGGACGACGGCCGCCGCGACCACCACGTCCTTCGCGTCGTCGTACGCCACGTCGACCCCGGTCACCAGCCCGGTCCCGGGCGCCGGTCCCGGCTCGTCCAGCACCACCAGGCCGCGCAGGCGGTCCTGGATCGCCCGGCCCTCGGCTTCGTTCGCGGGGGTCTGGTGGGCGGGAGGGGGCTGTGTCGTCATGACCAGCAGCTTAGGCGCTGTCGGGGTGGCCCCGGTCCCGTAGCCTGGCGATCATGTTCGTACTCGAATTGACCTACACCGCCCCGGTCGAGCGCGCGGACGCGCTCATGCGGGAGCACATCGCGTGGCTCGACGAGAATTACGCGGCGGGCGTCTTCATCGCCTCCGGCCGCAAGAACCCGCGGGACGGCGGGGTGATCCTCGCCGTCGGGGCGGACCGGGCGCGGATCGAGGAGATCGCGGCGGCCGACCCCTTCGCCGCGCACGGCGTCTGCGCCTACCGGATCACGGAGTTCATCGCGACCAGGACCGCACCCGAACTCGCCTCCTTCAAGGAGGTGTTGCCCGGCCAGTAGGCCGGTCGGCCACTTCCTCCCCTCCGCCGGGCCGACGCCTTCCGGGGTGCGCGGCCGGGAAGCGGGCAGGAGGGCGGGGGTGCAGGAGAGCCCGGAGGAGGAGCGGAGCGTGGGCGGCACGCCTGGCCGGCCGGGCGGTGACGCCTGGGCGGTGACGCAGCTCACGCCAACCGCCGGTGCACGGATCGTCGAGTTCCGTCGTCTACTCCCATGCCGGGAACCGTTCACCCAGCCGCGAGAGGGAGCAGGTCTTGTCCAGCGTTATCGAGCAGTCCGTGCAGGCCCGCATGGTCGCGTCCGCACCGCGGATGGAAACCCTGCCCGCCACTCTGAGTTACGACGTCCAGGACCCCTTCGCCGTGCGGATGGCGTTCCCGGCCCCGGCGACCCTGGAGGGGACCGAGGTGTCCTGGGAGTTCTCCCGCGAGCTGCTGACGACCGGGGTCGACACGCCCGCCGGGGAGGGGGACGTACGGGTCCGGCCGTTCGGGTACGAGCGGACGGTGCTGGAGTTCCACGCGGCGGAGGGTGTCGCCATGGTCCACGTACACACGGCGGAGCTGCGGCGCTTCCTGGAGCGGGCCCAGGAGCTGGTGCCGGTGGGTGACGAGTACCGCCATCTCGACCTGGACCGGGATCTGACCGATCTGCTCGGCGGCTCCTGCTGAGACCGCGGCACGGCGCGTTCGCGTCGACGCCCTGACGGCGCGGGCTCCCGCGCCGCGGAAAACCCGTTGCCGGGCCGTGCGTCCCGGTTCTACCTTCGTGATGTCCCTGTTGTCGTCGATCGGAGAAGGACGTTGCTGATCTGAGGTCCCCGCACCGTGCGGCGCCGCCATGCCTTGCCGTGGCTCCAGGCGCGCCCGTGCGATCTCAGCGCATCAGCGAACCGTTCCTTCCGCTTCTCGACGTACACGGGAGTCCCGTATGTCATCCTCCGGCATCCATGTCAGCTGTACCTCCCTCTCCTTCTCCTGGCCCGACGGCACCGAGGTCCTCTCCGGCTTCGACTTCGCCGTGGGCCCCGGCCGCACCGGCCTCATCGGGGTCAACGGGTGCGGCAAATCCACCCTGTTGCGACTGATCGCCGGTGAACTCACCCCGCTGGAGGGGGAGATCAAGGTCCGGGGCGGGCTCGGCCATCTGCCGCAGACCGCCACCCTGGACACCGCGCTCCGGGTCGATCAGGTGCTGGGCATCGCGGAGCGGCGCGCGGCGATCGACGCCGTCGAGGCCGGTGACGTACGCGAGGAACTCTTCGCCGTGATCGGTGACGACTGGGACGTGGAGCAGCGCGCCCGCACCGCCCTGGACGGGCTCGGCCTCGGCCACTTCGGGCTGGACCGGACTGTCGGGGAGATGTCCGGCGGTGAGTGTGTGCTGCTGCGGCTGGCGGCCCTGCTGCTGGAGCGGCCCGGGGTGCTGCTGCTGGACGAGCCGACGAACAACCTGGACACCGTGGCCCGCGGGCGGCTGTACGACGCTGTCGACGCCTGGACCGGGGCACTGCTCGTGGTCAGCCATGACCGGGAGTTGCTGGAGCGGGTCGACCGGATCGCGGATCTCCGGGACGGCTCGGTCACCTGGTACGGAGGCAACCTGTCGGCGTACGAGGAGGCTCTCGCGATCGAGCAGGAGGCGGCGCAGCGGATGGTGCGGGCCGCGGAGTCCGACGTACAGCGGCAGAAGCGCGAACTGGCCGATGCCCATATGAAGTTGGCACGGCGCAGGCGGTACGGGCAGAAGATGTGGGACACAAAGCGGGAGCCCAAGGTGGTGATGGGCCAGCGCAAGCGGTCCGCCCAGGAGTCGGCCGGCAAACACCGCATCCTGCACACCGAGCGGCTGGCGGAGGCGCGGGAGCGGCTGGACGAGGCGCAGTCGGCGGTCCGTACGGACGAGGAGATCCGGATCGAGCTGCCCGGGACGCGGGTGCACCCGGGGAGCGAGGTGCTGCTCCTGCGCGATCCCGTCCCGCCCTACGGGCCGCCGCTGCACGGCGAGTTGGTGGTGCGCGGGCCCGAGCGGATCGCCTTGACCGGGCGCAACGGGGCAGGAAAGACAGCACTGTTGCGGACGGTCGCGGGCGAACTGGCCCCGCTCTCCGGGGAGGCCACGGCGCTGCTGCCGCTGGGTTTCCTGCCGCAACGGCTGGACTCGCTGGTCGACGCCCTGTCGGTGGCGGAGAACGTGAAGCGGTCGGCGCCCGGTCTGAACGACAACGAGGTACGGGCCCGGCTCGCGCGGTTCCTGATCAAGGGCAGAGCGGCCGACCTCCCGGCCGGGACGCTGTCGGGCGGGGAGCGGTTCCGGGCGGCGCTGGCGATGCTGCTGCTGGCGGACCCGGCGCCCCGGCTGCTGCTGCTCGACGAGCCGACGAACAGCCTGGACCTGGCGAGCGTACGGCGGCTGACCGAGGCCCTGGCGGCGTACGAGGGGGCGCTGATCGTGGCGAGCCACGACGTGCCGTTCCTGGAGTCGATCGGGATCACCCGCTGGCTCTCGCTGGACGGGGAGCTGCGGGACACCTCGCCGGAGGAGGTGCGGGCGGGCCGGTGAGCGGCCCGCGTGATCCGCGACAAAAGGCGACAGAAGCTGTCGGGTATCCCGTCTAGCGTCGCCGGTATGGATCACAGCACCGACCGCTCCATCACCCTCACCGGAGCCCACGAGAACAATCTGCGCGATGTCTCCCTCACCCTGCCCAAGGGCCGGATCACCGTCTTCACGGGGGTGTCCGGCTCGGGGAAGTCGTCGGTCGTCTTCGACACGATCGCCGTGGAGTCCCAGCGGCAGCTCAACGAGACCTTCACCTCGTTCCTGCGCAACCGGCTGCCGAAGTACGAGCGGCCCCGGGCGGAGTCCATGGAGAACCTGTCCGTGGCCGTCGTCATCGACCAGAAGCCGCTGGGCGGCAACGTCCGCTCGACCGTGGGCACGGCGACGGACATCTGGTCGGTGCTCCGGGTGCTGTTCTCCCGCTACGGCACCCCGAGCGCGGGCGGGGCCACCGCGTACTCCTTCAACGACCCGGCGGGGATGTGCCCGGAGTGCGACGGGGTGGGGCGGGTGGTCCGGCTCGATCTGGACCGGGCGGTGGACTGGTCGAAGTCGCTGAACGAGGGCGCGCTGCTGCTGCCCGGGCTGGGGGTCGGCAGCTGGGAGTGGAGCCTGTACGGCGGGTCGGGGCGGTTCGACAACGACCTGCCGCTGCGGGAGTTCAGCGAGGAGGACCGGCGACTCCTGCTGTACGGCTCCGGGTTCACCGTCCAGGTCGACATGCGGACGGCATCGGCGGAGATGCGGTTCGAGGGGGCGGTGACCCGGTTCGAGCGGCTCTACCTCAAGCGGGACACGGCGTCGCTGTCGGAGAAGCGGCGCGCGGCGGCCGACCGGTTCACCGTCGAGCGGGTCTGCGGCTCCTGCGACGGGGCGCGGCTGAACGCGGCGGCGCTCGCCACCCGGGTCGACGGGCTCTCGCCGGCCGACTACGGGCGGATGGAGGTCTCCGAGCTGGTCGGCGTGCTGGCGCGGATCGACGACCCGGTGGGCGGCCCGATCGCGGCGGCGGCCCGTGAGCGGCTGGAGCGGCTCGTGGGCATCGGGCTCGGCTATCTCAGCCTGGACCGGCAGACGTCCACCCTGTCGGGCGGTGAGAGCCAGCGGCTCAAGATGGTCCGGCACCTGGGGAGTTCGCTGACCGGGCTGACCTTCGTCTTCGACGAGCCGAGCGTGGGGCTGCACCCGCGGGACGTCGGGCGGCTCGGCGATCTGCTGGTGCGGCTGCGTGACAAGGGCAACACCGTGCTGGTGGTCGAGCACGACCCGGATGTGATGGCGGTGGCGGACCATATCGTCGACATGGGTCCGCGGGCGGGTTCGGAGGGCGGACACGTCGTCTTCGAGGGGCCGTTCGACCGGCTGCGCGCGTCGGCCACGCTGACCGGCCGGTCACTGCGCCGACGCACCCCGCTCAAGGGCGAGTTCCGCTCCCCCACCGGGCAACTCCCGGTGCGGGGAGCCGATCTGCACAACCTCAAGGGGCTGGACGTGTCGTTCCCGGCCGGGGTGCTGACCGTGGTGACCGGGGTCGCGGGTTCGGGCAAGTCGACGCTGGTGTCGGAGGTGTTCACGGCGGCCCACCCCGAGGCGGTGGTCATCGACCAGAGCGCCATCACCGCCTCGTCCCGCTCGACCCCGGCCTCGTACATCGGCGCACTGGACACCATCCGCAAGGTCTTCGCCCGGGACAACGGCGTCGACGCCGGGCTGTTCAGCTTCAACTCCGCCGGGGCGTGCCCGGGTTGCGCGGGGCGTGGGGAGATCTCCACCGACCTGGCGTTCATGGACCCGGTGACCACGACCTGCCGGGAGTGCGAGGGCCGCCGGTTCCACGACGACGTGCTCAAGCACCGGGTCGGCGGCCGGTCCATCGTCGACGTCCTGGAGATGACGGCGGCACAGGCGGTCGGGCTCTTCGAGGACCGGGCGCTGCTGCGGAAACTGCGGACGCTCGACGAGGTCGGCCTCACCTATCTCACGCTCGGGCAGCCGCTCAGCACGCTCTCCGGCGGCGAGCGCCAGCGGATCAAGCTCGCCACCCAGTTGCACCGCACCTCCAGCGTGTACGTCCTGGACGAGCCGACGACCGGGCTGCACCTGGCCGACACGGGGGCGCTGGTGGATCTGCTGGACCGGCTGGTGGACGCGGGGAACACGGTGGTGTGCGTGGAGCACAACCTGGAGGTCGTGAAACGGGCGGACTGGGTGATCGACCTCGGCCCCGACGGTGGGAAGAGGGGCGGCGAGCTGGTCTTCGAGGGCACGCCGGAGGGGCTGCTCTCGGACCGCACCTCGGTTACCGCCGAGTATCTGCGGCGGGATCTCGGGCTGCCCGTCGAGCCCCGCTGACCTGCGAAGACCCGCGCACCACCCGGCATGAACTGCGCACATGACGGTACGTAGTCGGGCACCAGCGGGGACGGGCTTGGTTTTACCCTTACGGTCGCCTTAACCTACGGTCTCGTAACCTACGTATCCGTAGGTAATTCTCCCGTCCCCAGGAGCCACCCGTGACGATCACTTCTCCCCACCTCGGCAGTTCGAAGGCGTGGACCGACGCCCAGCTGCTGTACGCGCTGGAAGAGGTGGTCGAGAAGGAGCTCAACCGCCATCTCAAGGTCGCCAAGGACTGGATGCCGCACGAGTACGTGCCCTTCTCCGACGGCCGGAACTTCCCGGGCGTCTTCGAGGACGGCGAGGCGTGGGCGGCGGACCAGTCCAAGGTCACCGACATCGGCAAGATCGCGCTCGTGGTGAACCTCCTCACCGAGGACAACCTCCCCAGCTACCACCACGAGATCGCCTCCCTCTTCGGCCGCGACGGCGCCTGGGGCACCTGGGTGCACCGCTGGACCGCCGAGGAGGGCCGCCACGGCATCGTGATGCGCGACTACCTGCTCACCTCGCGCGCCGTCGACCCGGACAAGCTGGAGCAGTTCCGCATGGCGCACATGGCGGAGGGGTTCGAGTCGGACAACCGGCACTCGATGCTGCACTCCGTGGCGTACGTCGCCTTCCAGGAGCTGGCCACCCGCGTCTCCCACCGCAACACCGGCCATCAGTCCGGCGACCCGGTCTGCGACCGGATGCTGGCCCGGATCGCGACCGACGAGAACCTGCACATGGTCTTCTACCGCAACCTCCTGGGGGCCGCCTTCGAGCTGGCGCCGGACCTGACCATGCGGGCCGTGCGCGATGTCGTCGTCAACTTCCGGATGCCCGGCCACGGCATGCCCGGCTTCGAGCGGGCCGCCGCGCAGATGGCGATCGGCGAGATCTACAACATGCGCATCCACCACGACGACGTGATCCAGCCGGTGCTGCGCTACCTCAAGGTCATGGACATCGACGGGCTCGGCCCCGAGGGCATGAAGGCCCAGGAGGAGCTTGGGCTGTACATGGGCGGGCTGGACAGCGAGGCCGCGAAGTTCGACGAGAAGCTCGCCGCCCGCAAGGCCCGGATGGCGGCCCGCGGCCGCGACTGAGACACCCGGCGGGGCGCCCGGGCGCCCCGGACGACGGCCGCGTCCGAGGCAACCGAGCGGCCGGGCGCCCCGCGGGGAGACCGCCTGCGGTACGAGGTCGCGGTGGCCGGCAGGGTCGGCGCTCGCTCCAGCGCGGTGGCGGCCTGCTCACCGGCCGGGGCCTCGGCCAGGGCATCGGCGGCGGAACTGCCCGGCGCGCTACCGGACCGCCGCCACCCGGGCGCCGGCGCGGATGAGTTCGGCGGCACGCTCGGCCAGGGCGACGGTCGGGGCGTGGGTGTGGCCGCGGGTGATCCGTGGCATCACCGACGCGTCGACGACCCGCAGCCCGCTCACGCCGCGCACCCGGAGGCGGGGATCGGTGACGGACCCCTCGTCCTGGCCCATGCGGCAGGTGCCGACCGGGTGGTAGAGGGTCTCGGCCGCACCCCGGACCGCCCGGGCCAGCTCGGCGTCGTCGACCACGCCCGGATAGAAGCCCATGGGTGAACCGGTGTGCACGGCGAGGGGCGGGGAGGCGAGTAGCCTCTCGGCGCGGCGCACGCCCGCGATGATGCGGCGCAGGTCCGACTCGTCGGTGAGGTACCCGGGGTCGATCCGCACCCCGGTGCCGTCGGGGGCGAGGGTGATCCGGCCGGTGCTCTCCGGCTGGAGCAGGACGACGCCGAGGGTGATGCCGTGCTCGGTGGGGGCGGTCAGCCCGTGGTTGATGAAGGGCGCCGGGGCGAAGATCAACTCCAGGTCGGGGGCGGCCTGTTCGGGGCTGGAGCGGACGAAGGCCACAGCCTCCCCGACGTTGGAGGTCAGCGGCCCCCGGCGGGTGAGGAGGTAGCGCGAGGTTGGCGGGGGTGTCGGCGCCGGTCAGCGTCACCGGCTGCGGGCAGCGCACGGAGACGGCGAAGGACAGGTGGTCCTGGAGGTTGCGCCCGACGTCCGGGGAGGCGGCCCGCACCTCGATCCCCGCCGCGCGGAGCGCCTCCGGCTCACCGATGCCCGAGCGCAGCAGGAGTTGGGGCGAGCCGATGGCGCCCGCGCTGAGGATCACCTCACGGCGGGCGGTCAGGTGTCCGGGGGCACGCCGGTCGGTGGACTGCGTGGTGACGCCGGTGACGCGGATGCCGTCGAAGGTCAGGCCGGTCACCCGGGCGCCGGTCAGCACATCCAGGTTGGGGCGGCGGGCCGCCCGCTTCAGGTAGCCGTCGGCCGCACTCCAGCGGCGGCCCCGGCGCTGGTTGACCGGGGTGAGGGCGCAGCCGCTGTGGTCGGGGACGTTCAGCTCCGCCGGCTCCGGCAGCCCGTCGGACCGGCAGGCGGCGAGGAACGCCGCGCTGAGGGGGCTCGGGTCACGGGGCGGCGAGACGAAGAGCGGCCCAGCGTGGCCGTACGTGGGGCGCGCGGCCGGTCCGGCGCCGACGGCGGGGCCGGTCCAGGTCTCCGCGCGGCGGAAGTACCGTACGAACGCGTCGTGGGACCACTCCGCCCCCGCGCTCCGCGCCCAGGTATCGTAGTCGTCCCGGTGGCCGCGCACCCACATCATGGCGTTGACGGACGAGGACCCGCCGAGGCCATGGCCGCGCGGCCAGTACAACTCCCGCCCCCCGAGGCCCGGTTGGGCGACCGTGCGCAGATCCCAGTCGTACGGGGTGCGGAACAGCTTCGGAAAGGCCGCGGGGATGCGGATCTCCGGCTTCCGGTCGGGGCCGCCGGACTCCACCAGCGCGACGCGCACCGTCGGGTCCTCGGAGAGCCGGGCGGCCAGGACACAGCCCGCCGATCCGGCACCGACAACAATGTGGTCATAGCGGGTGCTGCTGCTCATCGCGACTCCCCTGTCCGGTGTGGACGACAGCGGGAGTCTGGCATGTACGGGGCGCCGTTCAGCCCTGTTCGCGCTCTTTCCTACGCAGCCCCTCGCGCTCCTTCTCGGAGAGCCCGCCCCAGACACCGAACCGCTCGTCGTTGGCGAGGGCGTACTCCAGGCAGGCCACGCGCCCCTCGCAGGCGCCGCACAGCTGCTTGGCCTCGCGCGTCGAACTGCCCGGGGCCGGAAAGAAGAACTCGGGTCCGGCCTGGGCGCACAGCGCGCTCTCCTGCCAGTCGAGCGCGTCCTCGGTCACCATGTTGATCAGCATGGGACCTACGGTGCACGGCTCCGATAAACGACCGATCAACGACTTATCAATCCCCCGGCGCGCCGCCTTCCCCTCCCTGCCTCGGACGAGGCTTCATGAGCGCGAACACCGCCCCGTACGGATCGGTGACGTTGGCCATGGTGCCGACGCCCGGGACCTCCATGGGCGGCAGCGCCTCCGCTCCGCCGAGCCGCTTCGCCGCGGCCACCGCGCCCTCCACGTCCTCGACCTCGAAGTACGGCAGCCAGTGCGGGCCGCGCGCGGCCTCGGCCGGGACGTCGCTCATCGTCACCAGGCCGCCGAACGACAGCTCGGGGCCGGTGCCCGCGGGGTGGACCGTGGTGTAGACGTACTCGGTGCCCTCGACCTTCAGCGGCTCGGTCTGCCACCGGAAGACATCGCCGAAGAACCGGGACGCCGCCTGGACGTCCGGGGTGTACAGCTCGACCCAGAGGAGCGATCCCGGTTGCTGGATCATGCCGACGCCGGGGTTCTGCCGGGGCTGCCAGGCGCCGAAATAGGCCCCGCCCGGGTCCAGGAAGCCGCCCATGCTCCCGTAGTCGAGAACCTCCATCGGCTCGAAGGCCAGGCGGCCGCCGGCCTCGTTCACCAACTGGGCGGTGGCGCTGACGTCGGACGACTGGAAGTAGACGGACCAGGCGCTGGAGGACTGCTCCTCCGGGACCGTCATGACCCCGGCGACGGTGTGCCCGCCCAGGGTGAACATCCCGTAACCCCCGACCTCGGGGCCGCCGGGAGCGTGCTCCCAGCCGAAGAGACCGCCGTAGAACGCGAGAGCCCCGTCGAGGTCGGGCGTGCCCAGGTCGACCCAGCTGGGCGCTCCGTCGGGGAAGTCGGGGTTGAGCATGGCGTGCTCCTTCGGCGGATCACTTGACCCCGCACGCGCGCACGGCGGCACGAGGGCTGTTCCCTGTCCGGTCGAGTCTCGCACCGGCCACCGACAACCGCAGTCCACGCGCAGCCGTCCGGGCTGCGGGCTCGCGACGCACGGGTGTGCGGCCTACGCGGATCGCGGGGGCTTGCTCCGTAGCCGAGAAGCGGAGAAGGCCTCTCCCCGGCTCGGGCCGGGGAGAGGTTTCGCTGCCGACTTCTGTGGGTCAGGCCTCGCCGCGGCCGACGTACGCGACCGACACGCCCCCCAGCGGCCGGAACCCGCACCTCGGGAAGGCCGACGTCCGTGCTGTCCCGCGCACGGACCACACCGGGAAGGCCCGCGTCCACGACCTTCACCTCGACACAGCTGTCGTTGCTGCCGCTGCACGAGCTGCGCGCACCGCCAGGGGGGCCACGCCAGGGCCGGGGAGTGTCAGTAGGGCGTGGGACGATAGCGGCGTACAGGCTAGAAGATCACTTTCCGATGGCGGCGAGAGCGGACGATGACGGAGACGGGGGCGCGGGCCGTCCGCCCGGGGGTGACGGGCCGGGCCGTCCGGGAGTTGCTGGCCGGGGCGGAGTTGCTGCTCGGGAGAGCGGCCGCGGTGCGGGAGGACCACGCCCGGGCCGTCGATGCCGTACGGGGTGTTCTCGACCCGCTGCTCTCCTCCCTGGTCGACCGGGAGCTGGCCGCCATCCCGGTCGCCCGGCTCAAGGACGTCACGGAGGGGCGGCTGCGCCTCACCGCCCTCGAACAGGCCGGGTTCACCACCGTCGGGCAGGTCCACGGCACCGCGCGGTACGAGCTGCGGCTGATCCCCGGCGTCGGGGCGCACACGGCCGACCAGGCGCTGGCGGCGGCCGGACAGATCGCGGACGCGGTGCGCGAGACCGTCTCCGTACGGATCGGCATGGACGCCCCCGACGACACCACGACCGCGCTGGTCGTCGCCCTGCACCGGCTGGTCGAGGCCGGTCCGGACGCGCGGCGGGCGGTGGAGGCGGGCCGACGGCTGGACGAGCGGCTCCGGCCCCTGGTGACCGCCGCCGCACCGGCGGGGAGCCGGCTGCGGATGCTGTTCAGCGGCAAGGAGGCGCGGGGGCGGGCGCTCGGTGCCGTGGCCGGGGTACGGGCGGCACTCGCGGAGGCGGAGGAGCAGGAGCTGCCCCTGCTCTTCGGGCAGGTCTCGGTGGATCTGCTGCGGGCGCCGGAGTCGGCGCCCGGGGCGTGGGTGGACTTCGAGCTGCGGTCCGCCGAGTACTACAGCCTCCTCGCGGAGGTGTCCGGCGGCGGCCCGGACCGGGACGCCGCCGAGGGGTTCCTGCCCGCCGGGGTCGCGGACCGGGTACGGGCACTCCGGCTCGACGACTCGCGGCTTCGGGTCTCCCTGCGCGGCTACCAGTCGTTCGGGGCGCGGTTCGCGCTGGCGCAGAAGCGGGTGATCCTCGGGGACGAGATGGGGCTCGGCAAGACCGTGCAGGCCATCGCCGCCCTCGCCCATCTCGCGGCCCGGGGCGAGCGCCACTTCCTGGTGGTGTGCCCGGCGAGCGTGCTGATCAACTGGGACCGCGAGATCCGCGCCCGCTGCCGGTGCACGGGCCGGAGCGGCTGGAGGTGTTCGCGGAGTGGGTGGCGAAGGGCGGGGTCGCCCTCACCACGTTCGACGCGTTGCGGACCCTTCCCGAGGAGGGCCTCGCCCTCTCGATGCTGGTGGTCGACGAAGCCCACTTCGTGAAGAACCCCGCCACCCGGCGGGCCCAGGCGGTCGCCGCGTGGGCGGAGCGGGCCCAGCACGTCCTCTTCCTCACCGGCACGCCGATGGAGAACCGGGTGGAGGAGTTCCGCAGTCTCGTCCGCCGACTCCGCCCGGAGCTGGCCGACGGGGTGAGTACGACGCACGGTGCCGCCGGTTCGCAGGCCTTCCGCCGGGCCGTGTCCCCCGCCTATCTCCGCCGCAACCAGGTGGACGTCCTCGCCGAACTCCCCGCGCTGGTCCATGTGGACGAGTGGGAGGAGTTCAGCCCCGAGGACCTGGTGGCGTACCGGGAGGCGGTGGCGTCGGGGCAGTTCATGCGGATGCGCCGGGCCGCGTACGCCACGCCCGCCACCTCCGCCAAGCTGGAGCGGCTGCGCCAACTGGTCGAGGAGGCGCGGGACAACGGGCTGAAGGTGGTGGTCTTCTCCTCCTTCCGGGATGTGCTGGCAGCCGTCGGGGAGGCCCTGGGCCCCGGTGCCCTCGGGCCGATCTCCGGGAGTCTTCCGGCCGCCCGGCGGCAGGAGCTGGTCGACGCCTTCTCCGCCGCCGAGGGGCACGCGGTGCTGCTGAGCCAGATCCAGGCCGGGGGCACCGGGCTCAACATGCAGGCCGCGTCCGTGGTCATCCTGTGCGAGCCGCAGATCAAGCCGACGCTGGAGCACCAGGCGGTCGCCCGGGCCCACCGGATGGGCCAGGTGCGCACGGTCCAGGTGCACCGGCTGCTGGCGGCGGACAGCGTCGACCAGCGGATGGTGGAACTGCTGGCCCGCAAGGACCGGCTGTTCGACGCGTACGCCCGGCGCAGCGATCTCGCGGAGGCCGCACCGGACGCCGTCGACGTGTCGGACGGCGAACTGGCCCGGCAGATCGTGGAGGAGGAGCAGCAGCGGCTGGCCCGCCCGGCATGACCGGCGAGCGGCCCGGACGGGCCGGACGGCGCGGTGGGCCCACCGCGGAGCGGCTCGAGGGTCGCCCGGACCTGTCGCTACGCCCCGGACGCCGGGTCAGTGCTGGTGCCCGCCCGCTCCCTCCTGCTCCTCCCCGCCCTTGCCCCCCGTCTCGCCCTTCGTCCCGGCCGCCTTCTCCCCGCCCGCCCCATGGTGCGGTTCGTACCCCGGGATCGTGCCGTCCGCCTTCTTGACCAGCAGCAGTCCGGCCATCCCCATGTCGGAGTGGCTCTGCACATGGCAGTGGTACATCCAGGCGCCCGCGCCCACCCGTTCGCCCGCGATGATCTGGAGGCCGAAGGAGTCGGCGGGGCCGCAGATCTTGTTGTCGATCACCCGGCTGGGGTCGTCGGGGCCGGTGAGGATGCCGGTCCGGTTGTCCGCCCAGCGGTGACCGTGGATGTGGAAGGTGTGGTAGTACTCGCCGTGCGTGATCATCACGAATTCGAGCCGGTCCCCCACCGTGGCCTCGAAGTTGACGCTGTTGTGGGCCGTCCTGTTGTTGATCATCATGTCGTTGAAGACGACCGTGCACGTCTGGTCGGGCAGCAGGTCGCCCTTCCTGCGCACCACGAGCGGCCCGTACAGCCCCTTGCGGATGCCGCCGGTGCCGTGGTCGGTGCCGACGACGTTGTCGTGGTAGTGCCAGTAGCCCGCGCTGCCCGGCTCGTACGTGCCGTCCCTGCGCGTGCCCGGCTTGTGGGTGCGCCAGGTGTACGTACGGGTGCCGCCGGGCTCGACGTGGCTCCTGTTCATCCGGGTGCCGTCGTTGGCGATGTCGTAGTCCACACCGTGGACATGGAGGCTGACGTCGCCGTCGGTGAGGTTCTCGAAGTCGATGTGGAGGGTGTCGCCCTCGTTCAGCTCGATGAGAGGGCCGGGGATCGATGCCCTGCCCTTCTCGAAGCCGTACCCCAGCTCGCCGTTGGGCAGCTTCTCGGCGTACATCGTGATGCGGCGCACCGCTCCCCCGGCCGGGGCCGTACGCGGTCTGCTCTCCGCGGAGCTTGCCTCCACGGCGGAGAGCGACAACGATGTCACCCCGGTCGCCGCCGCAGCCGCGCCGCCGATCAGCATCCGCCGGCTGAAGGTCCTTCGGTCCATGTCGAACTCCCCACTGGGATAAGGAAACTGGCGGAGGCGGGAGGGGTCGGACGCTCCCCGGGACGGGCCACACCGTAGCCGGGGGCCGAGCGTTTATCCACACTCAGGACAAAGTTTGTGCGATTGCCGCGTCCACTCTTGGCGGGCCGCGAAAAGGGGTCTAGCTTCATCCGCTGTCGCAGTCAACGCTCCATGACCACAGAAGGGTTGGGTGACCCACATGCACGGCGCATCGCATCACCGGTCGAGATCACGCCACCGACGCGGCCTCGCGGCGGTCGTGGCGGCCGGCGCACTGACCGTGTCCCTGCTGAGCGCCGGAGGCCCCGCCAACGCGGACACCTCGCCGGACCGGGACCTGGTGGAGAAGATGGCGACAACGTTGTCCCTCCCGTCCCCGCCGGGCGCGAGGAACCAGGTCAAGGTGCTGGTCTTCCATGCGTCGGCCGGTGACGAGGCACCGTACACGGACGCCGGGATCGCGGCGATCGAGAAGATCGGGCAGACCGGTCCGGAGGCCGGCCGGTTCACCACCGTGGCCACCGCCGACCCGAACATCTTCACCAACGGCAAGCGGCTCGGCTCCTTCCACGCGGTGGTCTTCCTGACCGGCGGCGGTGACGTCCTGGACCCCGAGCAGGAGGCGGGCCTGGAGGCGTACATGGAGGCGGGCGGCGGCTTCCTCGGCATCCATGACGCAGCGCGCACCGAGCCGTACTCGGACTGGTTCACCGGCCTGATCGGCGCCCGCCCGGCCGCGAACAGCCCGACTGCCGTGCAGCGTGCGACCGTCGAGGTCGGGGACCGGGTCCACCCGGCGACCAGGAACCTGCCGCTGGAGTGGAAACGCCCCGACAAGTGGCTGAACTGGACGAGGAACCCGTCCGGTGACGTCCACACCGTGGCGCGCGTCCGGGAGCTGACCTACCAGCCGGGAGCGAGCGCCAACGGCTGGGACCACCCGGTCTCCTGGTGCCGCGACTACGACGGCGGGCGCTCCTTCTACACGGCGATGGGCGGTACGGCGGACAGCTTCACCGAGACCGACTTCCGCGACCACCTGCGCGGCGCCCTCGCCTGGACCAACCGGACCTCGCAGGCCGACTGCAAGGCCACCATCGCCTCCCACTACACCGCCGAGCGCCTCACCCAGCCCAACCAGCCGGGCCAGAACGACCAGATCGGTGAACCGCACGGCCTGGTCACCGCACCGGACGGCAAGGTCTTCTACATCGGGCGCGGCGGAGCCGACAGCTCCCGGCCGGTCGTCACGGACTGGAACGACCCGAACATCGGCAGGGGCAAGGGCGAGATCCACGTCTACGACCCGCAGACAGAGAAGGTCACCCTCGCCGGGGCCCTGGACGTGTTCGGCAACAAGGGCGGCGGGGACGAACTGACCAAGAACGAGGAGGGGTTGCTCGGGATCGAGCTGGACCCGGGCTTCGCCTCCAACGGCTGGGTCTATCTCCACTACACCCCGCACGCGAAGATCGACCGGGACAAGCACACGGCGACCCGCCAGGTCTCGCGATTCACCTACGATCCGGCGTCCGGGAAGCTGGACCTCGCCTCGGAGAAGGTGCTGCTCGGCTGGCCGGTGCAGATCCACAGCTGCTGCCACGCGGGCGGCGGTATGGCGTGGGACTCGAAGGGCAACCTCTACATCGCGACCGGTGACACCAACTCCTCCGGATTCAGCAGCGGTTACTCCGGCAACAACCCGGAGCCGAACTTCAAGGGCGTCTCCTTCGCCGACGCCCGCCGCACCTCGGGCAACACCAACAACCTCAACGGGAAGATCCTGCGCATCCACCCCGAGGACGACGGCACCTACACCCTCCCCTCCGGCAACCTCTTCACCGGCGAGGAGCCGGACGAGGGCGGCGGGAAGACCCGGGGCGAGATCTATGTGATGGGTGTACGGAACCCGGCCCGGATCTCGGTCGACCCCGCCACCGACACGCTGTACGCGGGCTGGGTCGGCCCCGACGCGGGCTCGGCCTCCCCCACCTGGGGCCCGGCCAAGTACGACACGTTCGCCGCCATCACCAAGGCGGGCAACCACGGCTGGCCGTTCTGCATGGGCAACAACCAGCCCTACCGGGACCGCAATCTGCCCGACCCGAGCAAGCCGCTCGGCTGGTACGACTGCAACGCCCCGAAGAACGAGTCGCCCCACAACGACGGTCTGGTCAAGCTGCCGCCGGTGACCCCCAACACCATCTGGTACTCACCGCAGGGCGGCGGGGTGGACTACCCGCGTGACGCCGGCGGCGTCCCCAGCTACAGGGCGGAGGAGCAGAAGGAGCTGCTGCCCTGGCTCAAGGGCGGCGGCCAGGCGACCATGAACGGCCCGGTCTACCGGTACGACGCACAGAGCGAGTCGGCGGCGAAGTGGCCCGCGTACTGGGACGGCAAGTGGTTCGTCGGTGACTTCTACGACGACACCCAGCCGCGCCACGCGGTGATCACCGACCCGAAGACGGTCGGCAAGGGCGGGCTCCCCGTGCACACCGAGTCGTTGAAGAAGATCATCCCGGTCGGCGACGACGGCATCCGCAATCTGATGGACTGGAAGTTCGCGCCGGACGGTTCCCTGTACGTCCTGGACTACGGACGCGGCTTCTTCACCTCCGACGCCAAGTCGGCGCTGTGGCGCGTCACGTACAAGGGAGGCGGGGCGACCCCCGCCGACCACGACCTGGTCGGAAAGGCGGCAGCCCAGTGAGACACCCCGCGTACACCCCTCCGCGGCGCCACCACCGGCCGCCCCGCTTCTGGGTGGCCCTGCTGGCCTCGCTCCTCATGGTCCTCGGGCTGACCTCCACGGCCGCGTACGGCAAGGGGGCCGCGGGCGGTGACGACCGGTCCGGGGCACAGGCCGCCGCCGACCAGGTGCTGACCTGGACCGCGGGCGACCCGATCGACCGCTACCTGACCGCGCCCAGGACGGCGGTGGCCGGCAAGGCGACCATCGTCTTCGAGAACAGCACGGCGACCGGCAACACCACGAGCATGCCGCACACGCTGACGTTCAGCGTCTCGGACCCGGAGTACAACAACGACGTCCGGGTGAACATCCTGGCCAACCCCGGCGACTCCGAGGGCGGCAGGCACAGCGTCGAAGTGACGCTGACGCCCGGGACGTACCTCTACTACTGCACCATCCCGGGGCACGGCGAGATGAAGGGCGTCCTCACCGTCACCGAGGGCGGCGGCGAGGACGACACCGAGGCCCCCGCGACCTCGGCCAGGGTCGACGGCGACCGGAACGGTGACGGCGCGTACATCGGCCAGGCCACCGTCACCGTCGAGGCGACCGACGCGGGCTCCGGCGTCGACACCGTGGAGTACGCGCTCGGGTCGGACGGCGCGTGGCAGCCCTACACCGCGCCCGTGGTCGTGAGCGAGGTCGGTGACCACACGGTCCGCTACCGGGCCACCGACAAGGCGGGCAACACGGCCGAGGAGAAGTCCGTCGACTTCGCGGTCGCCGCCCCGCCCACCGACGACGAGACACCGCCGGAGACCTCGGCGACCGTCTCCGGCGAACAGGACGCCGACGGGGCGTACTTGGGCATGGCCACGGTCACCGTGACCGCGTCCGACACCGGGTCCGGCGTCAACGCCATCGAGTACGCGCTCGGCGCCGACGGCGGGTGGAAGGCGTACACCGCCCCGGTGATGGTCCACGAGGTGGGCGAGCACACCCTCCGCTACCGGGCCACCGACCGGTCGGGGAACGTGGCGGCCGAGAAGTCCGTCCAGTTCACCGTCATCGAGCCGCCGTCGCAGGACAAGACGGCCCCGGAGACCTCGGTGAAGGTCGAGGGGAACAAGAACTCCGACGGCGCGTTCATCACCAGCGCCAAGGTCACCGTCACCGCGACCGACGACGACTCGGGCGTGGACAAGGTCGAGTACTCCCTCGACGGCGGACCCTACCTCGCGTACACCGCCCCCGTCCTCGTCGACCGGGTCGGCCACCACACCGTCGCGCACCGGGCGACGGACAAGGCGGGCAACACCTCCGAGGCGAAGCGGGTGTCCTTCACCGTCGCCCAGGGCGGCGGGGTCCCGGCGCCCGACTGCGCGGAGTTCGACGAGCGGCACACCGTCTTCGTCGGTACGGTCGACACGGGCGTCCCGAACCGGATCACCCGCAACCGCTGCACGATCAACGAGCTGATCGAGGACGAGAAGGACTGGTCCTCGCACGCGCTGTTCCTCAAGCACGTGACGGCGGTCCTCGACAAGCTGAAGACCGACGGCGTGATCGACCAGCGCGAGCGCAAGGCGATCAACCAGGCCGCCAAGGAGTCTGGCATCGGGAAGCCGGGCCAGTCCGAGGGGTACACCAAGCTCTTCGACGGCACGGCGGGCTCGCTCGCCAAGTGGAGCCACGTGGGCGGCGGCGCGTTCGGGCTGAACGAGGAGGAGGGATCCATCACCAGCTCCACCACGGTGGGCGGCATGGGCATGCTCTGGTTCCCGACCCGGGCGTACGGCGACTTCTCGCTGAAGCTCCAGTGGCGCGACGACGCCCCGGGCTCCGGCAACGCCAACGGCGGGGTCTTCGTCCGCTTCCCGAAGGTCCACGACCACCCGGAGGAGTCCCGTCCGGAGTGGGTCGCCGTCAAGTACGGCCATGAGATCCAGGTCAACGACCGGCCGGACGGCGACATGTACAAGACCGGTTCGGTCTACGGCTTCGACCGGGTGGGGCTCGGCGGCGCCGGGGTCACCCCCAAGGGCACCTGGAACGACTACGAGATCAAGGTGGTCGACCAGCACTACGAGATCTACCGCAACGGTGTCCTGATCAACGAGTTCGACAACACCGGCGGCCAGCTCTTCGAGCCGCCGCGCGGTGACGACCCGGGCACCGACGGCCGGCGGTTCGCCTCCGGCTACATCGGGCTCCAGGTCCACGGGGTCACGGACGTCATCTCGTACCGCGACATCCGGATCAAGGAGCTGTAGCCCACAGAAACAGGTCTCAGGAGGCCGTGGCCGCGTGCTCGGGCGTGCGGACGCGGCCTCCTGGGTGCCGGTGGCGCCACACCCAGAAGACCGTGCAGGAGACCAGCGCCCAGGCCGCGAGCACCAGATAGGGGAAGACGAACTGGTGCCCCTGGTAGTAGACGGCCGTGTGCTGGGCGTTGACGGAGGCACCCGGCGGCAGCCAGCGGCCGATGTGCCCGAGGGCGGAGGGCAGCAGCGGCCAGGAGACCGCGCCGCCGGAGGACGGGTTGCCGAGCAGCACCATGACACCCCAGGTGGGGATCATCGCCCACCGGCCCATCAGGGTGTTGAACATGGTGAAGACCATGCCCGAGGTGAACATCGTGAACGCCAGGATCAGCCACGACTGGACGAACGGCAGGTCCACCGCCCCCAGCCACCAGTCCACGGCCGCGGCGATGGCGAACCCGCCGAGCAGGGCGTACGCGGCGGTGAACACGATGCGCTCCGCCGGGTTGAGGCCGCGGGCGTGGATGCTGAGCTGGATCGCGCCGAGGAACCCCATGATGACGGCGGCCAGCGAGATGTAGAAGAGCGCGAGCCCGCGCGGATCGCCCTCCTGGAGCGGCTTGACGTCCCGGACGGTGACCGGCACCCCGGTGGCGTCCCCGACCTCGATCCCCGCCTTGCCGAGCAGTTCGGCCACGGAGGCGCCGGACGCCCCGGCCACGTCGAGCGCCACCCCGTCGTCCGAGGCGCGCACGATCGCGAAGACCTTCTGCTCGTCCAGGGCGCGCCGGGCGTCCGCGAGGTCGGGGTAGTCGCGCAGTTCGAGCGAGGCGTCGAGCGCCTTCTCCATCCCGGCGACGAACGCCTCGCCGCGCTGCACCGCGGGCTGGGTGACCAGGGCCGCCGGAATGCGGTGCGGGGTGGGCTTGGCCATCGCGTACGTGTAGGAGCCGGCGAAGAGTCCGGCCGCGGCGGCGACGATGAGGACCAGGACGGTCGCGGGGAGGAACGGGCTGTTCTTGTACGCCTCCCAGCGCTCGCGGAGCGTCCGGGGGCGGCCGTGGGCGCCGTGCTTCTCGCTGCTGCCGCTCACGCGGGATCGTCACCGTCGTCGTGGCGGGCGCGGCTGGGCTGGACCCGCTTCGGTTCGCCGGGCATCTTCGGGTACTCCGGCGGATACGGCATGTCCCCGAGCCCGCGCTCCTTCTCGTCCCGGTCCGCCAGCTCCAGCAGCCCGTCCAGCCGGAAGGCCTCCTGGTCCATGTCAGCGTGCACGTCGCCGAGTTCGGCGTACCGCCCCGGCATCGTGGCGATGTCGAAGTCGCGCGGTTCGGCGTCGTCGATCTCCTCCCAGCGCAGCGGCGCGGAGACCGGGGCTTGCGGGAAGGGGCGCACGGAGTAGGCGGACGCGATCGTGCGGTCGCGGGCGGTCTGGTTGAAGTCGACGAAGATCCGCTCTCCGCGCTCCTCCTTCCACCAGGCCGTCGTCACCCGCTCCGGCATCCGCCGCTCCAGCTCGCGCCCGGCGGCGATGGCGGCCCGCCGGACCTCGGTGAACGTCCAGGCGGGCTCGATGGGGACGAAGACGTGCATCCCGCGCCCGCCGGAGGTCTTGGGCCACCCCCGTACGCCGTGGTCCTCCAGGACCGAGCGCAGCTCGTGGGCGGCGGCGACCGCGTCCGCGTAGTCGGTCCCGGGCTGCGGGTCCAGGTCGATGCGCAGTTCGTCCGGGTGGTCGGTGTCCCCGGCCCGCACCGGCCAGGGGTGGAAGGTGAGGGTGCCGAGGTTGGCGGCCCAGATCACGGCGGCGAGTTCGGTGGGGCACAGCTCGTCGGCGGGGCGGCCGCTGGGGAAGGCGATGCGGGCGGTGGGGATCCAGTCGGGGAGGTTCTTCGGGGCGCGTTTCTGGTAGAAGAAGTCGCCCTCCACACCGTCCACGAACCGCTGGAGGGTGGTGGGCCGGTGGTTCAGCGCACGCGTGATCCCAGGGCCCACGGCCAGGAAGTACTCGGCCACGTCCCGCTTGGTGTAGCCCTTCTCCGGGAAGTACACCTTGTCCGGGTTGGAGAGCCTCACCGCTCGTCCGCCCGCGTCCAGCTCCACCGCTGCTCCCATGTCGGCCACCGTAGGCCGGTCGCACATATGCCGCACATCGGGAGACACGGGTGTGCCGGGGCGCGAGAATCGGGCCATGGACCTGCCGGTGACGCCTCCCGTGAAGCCGATGCTCGCCAAGTCGGTGGCCAAGATCCCGCCGGGCATGAGCTACGAGGCGAAGTGGGACGGCTTCCGGGCGATCGTCTACCGGGACGGCGACGAGGTGGAGATCGGCAGCCGTACGGGCAAGTCGCTGACCCGCTACTTCCCGGACCTGGTCGACGCCGTACGGGAGAACCTCCCCCCGCGCTGTGTGATCGACGGGGAGATCGTCATCGCCCACGAAGGGCGGCTCGACTTCGACCGGCTCGGCGAGCGCATCCATCCGGCGGACTCCCGGGTGCGGATGCTGGCCGAGCGGACCCCGGCGAGCTTCATCGCCTTCGACGTCCTGGCGGTGGACGACACCTCTCTGTTGACCACCCCGCAGGTGGACCGGCGGGCGGTGCTGACGGCAGCCCTCTCCGGCGCCTCCGCGCCCGTACTCCTCGCCCCGTCCACCACCGACATCGAGCTGGCCCGGGAGTGGTTCGACCGGTACGAGGGGGCGGGGCTCGACGGGATCGTGGCGAAGCCTCCGGACCTGCCGTACCGGCCCGGCACCCGGGTGATGTACAAGATCAAGCACGAACGGACCGCCGATGTCGTGGTGGCCGGATACCGGGAGCACAAGAGCGGCCCGGTCGTCGGCTCACTGCTGCTCGGCCTGTACGACACCGGGGGCGTGCTCCAGCACGTCGGGGTCTGCGCCGCCTTCCCGATGAAGCGGCGTGCCGAGCTGGCCGCGGAACTGGCACCGCTGCGCTGCGAGTTCACCGATCATCCCTGGGGCGCGTGGGCGGAGGCCGCCGCGCACGAGGCCTCCCGGCTGCCGGGGACGCAGAACCGGTGGACGGGGAAGAAGGACCAGTCGTGGGTGCCGCTGCGACCGGAGCGGGTCTGCGAGGTCGCGTACGACCACATGGAGGGCGACCGGTTCCGCCATACGACGCAGTTCCGGCGGTGGCGCCCGGACCGGACCCCGGAGAGCTGCACGTACGCGCAGTTGGAGGAGGTCGTCTCCTACGACCTGGCGCAGGTCCTGGCGGGCGGCTGACCCGGGCCGGGGACGTGTGGGGTCGGCGAGAGGGGGAATGCGGTGGTTTCCACGGGAAGTTCCGTATTCGCCGAGCGCCACTCAGCGACGGCGTGAAAGGAGGTACGGGCGTGCAGCCTACCCCGCACACCCCTCCCGTACGTCACGCCGACGCCGTACCCGCCCTCCCGCCCCGCAGCGCGGCCGAGGCGCGCGACGCCGTGGCCCGGCTGCTGGCGGAGGAGTTCGGCGGACTGACGGACGAGACGCTCGCGAGCGTGGTCGTGGCGGACGCCCTGCTGGTGACCTCGGAGATCGTCACCAACGCGCTGCGGCACGCGGGCGGGGTCACCGGCTTCTCGGCGCGGATCATCGACGGCGACCTCCACCTGGTGGTCGACGACGCGGACCCCCGCCGTCCGGTCCTCCAGGAGCCGACCCCGGGGTCGGTCGGGGAGGGCGGCTACGGTTGGTTGCTGGTCCACCGGCTGACCGTGCGGCTCTCCGTCACCCCGCACCGGGGCGGCAAGCGCGTCGTCGCCGTGGTCGCCCTGGCCTGAGCCCGTGGCCGGAGCCTGCGATCAGGGGGCGGGCGAGGGGCGCGGGTCGGACGGCCCCTCCTCCCCCGCTCCCCGGGCAGGCCGCCGGTCCTCCTGGGACCGGCGGGCGAAGAGGTGGTCGATGCCGGTGATCCGCATGATGCGGTCCAGGAAGGGCGGGGCCTGTTCGACGTGCAGGCTCACCCGCCGGGCCGCCGTGTCGCGGTGGATCTGGAGCAGGGCGGAGACGCCCATGGCGTCGCACATCCCCAGCCTCGCGCAGTCCAGGTACAGATCGTCCAACTCCGGTCGGGCGGAGAGCTGTTCCAGCGCACGCGCGACGAGCTCGTCGCTGGTCTCGTGGTCCAGGTCCCCGATGAGGCGCAGCCGGGCCCAGCCCGGGCCCTCCACTGCGGTGACGGCGAGGAGGGGGCTGGGCAGGGCGGTCATGCTTGGGCTCCGGGTGAGTGATCGGTGGCGGCCGCCGGCTCGTCCAGATGGCGGCGGGCGCGGTCGAGCATGCGGGTGGCGCGCGGGAAGTCCTTCAGCTCGGTGGAGAGCGCGTCCAGGGCGGGTTGCAGGGACCGGGCGGGGACCCGGCGGGCGGTCAGGACGGCGGCGGTCCACCGGATGAAGTCGGTGAAGAGGTCGTCGCTGTCGGTGTAGAGGGCGACGCCGAGGAACCCCACGACGTGGGCGACGTCTTCTGCCGTGCGCTCGCGCTGGGGGGCGGAGTAGTCGGCCATCGCCGGGAAGTCCCGCTCCAGTCGCGCCAGCACCGCCCGGACCAGCCGGGCCCTGGCCCGTACGACCAGGGTGTACTCCTGGTCGGCGAGGTGGACCAGGCCGTCGCTCTCCGGGTGACCCGCCGCCAGGTCGGGGGACGGGATGCCGTCGGCCAGCCGGCGGGCAGCGGCGCGGGCGTCGGGCGCCCAGGCGTCGGCGCCGAGCAGCCGGGCGTAGCGGCCGTCGGGGCCGAACGCGGCGCCGCCCGCCAGCACCGGCACCCCCACCGCCCGGCAGGCGGTGATCGCGGAGTGGGCGGTGGGCAGCCGGGTGGCGAGGGAGGAGGAGAGGGCGACCGCGTCGGCCCCGGTGTGGTGGAGATGGGTCACCAGATGCGGGGTGGGCACCTGGGCGCCCAGGAAGTCGACCCGCCAGCCGCGCAGGGCGAGGACCTCCGCCAGCAGCCGGGCGGGCAGGGCGTGCCACTCCTGGTCCACGCAGGCGACGGTGATCCGCCCGCCGTAGGGGGCCGGACGGTGGGCGGGGTGGTGGGCGAGCGCGGCGATGACCCGCTCCGCGATGGCGGTCGCGGCGTGCTCCTGGGCGACGGTCAGCCGGTCGGCCTGCCAGGCACGGCCGACCCGGGCCTGCACGGGGGCGATCACATCGAGCAGGACCGTCTCGGCGGAGATCCCGGTGTCCAGGGCGGTCAGCACGAGGTCGGCGGCGCGGTATTCGTCGCGGCCGGTCACCGCAGCCCAGAGACCGCTGCGCAGCGTGTCGAGACCGGTGGTGTCGACGGTGGTGGTCATGCGGTGTACCTGCCCCGTGTGCGACCGTCCACCGCGGTGAGATGGGTGGTGGGCGGTGCGGTGATCGCGACCACCGCCAGATCGTCGTGGCCGCCGTCTCCCAGCCACTGGGCCGCCAGCATCCGGATGTGCTCCACCACGGCCTCGCCGGGCGTGCCCGCGCACTCGGCCAGGGCCCGCTTCAGCCGTTCGTCGCCGAAGAGTTCACCGCCGAGCGGGCCGCCGCGCGCCTCGGTGATGCCGTCGGTGTAGAGCAGGCACGTCTCGCCGGGCAGCAGGAGGGCCTCGACCGTGCGGGCCGTCACCTGGTCCAGCGCCCCGACCAGGCTGCCGTGGGTGGGGATCTCCTCCACCCGGCCGTCGTTGCGTACGACCAGGGGCGCCGGGTGACCGGCCGAGGTGAGGCGCAGGCGCACGTGGTTCCCGGCACGCAGGACGGAGGCGAGGACCAGGGTCGCGAAGCGGGTGCTTTCGGAGTTCAGCAGGGCCCCGTTGAGGAGTCGCAGCACCTGCTCGTGGTCGTCGGCCATCGGTGTCAGGGCCTGGAGCGTGTTGCGGATCTTGCCGGTGAGGACGGCGGCCTCCAGCCCCTTGCCGCAGACGTCCCCCAGCACCACCAGGGACGGGTCGGCGGCCGTGGGGCCGGGGTGGACGTCGTAGAAGTCGCCGCCGACCCGCTCGTGGGCGTTGGAGGGGCGGTAGCCGCCCGCGAACTCCACCCCGTGCACCCGGTGGAGCCGGGGCGGCAGCAGATCGCGCATCAGCGTACGGGTGATGCTGTGCTGCTCCGCGTAGAGGCGGGCGGCCGAGAGGGCGGCTCCGGCGCGGGCCGCGAAGAGCCGGGCGAAGGTCTCCTCGGTCGCGCTGAACTCCCCTCGCGTGTCCGTACGCAGCAGGATCAGCGCCCCGGCGGGCACACCGTGGCCGGGCAGCGGGGTGACGACCACCGAACCGACCGCCTCGCGGAGACCGTCGGGGACGAGCCAGTCGGGCAGGGACGCCGGGTCGATCCACCGGGACGGGACGGGCGGGAACCCCTTCAGCGCCTCGGCCAGACCGGGCACGGCGGCGGGGTCGGCCGCGACCGTCCCCTGGGTGGCTTCCCCGCCCGCGACCGCCCGGGTGACGGGCAGCCGACGGCCCGATGCCGGGGCGACGACGACCGCCGCGTCGGCGAAGTATCCGGCGGCCAGCTCGGCGGTGGCGGCCATGCAGCGATCGGCGTTGAGCGAGGAGAGCAGGACGTTGGACGCCTCGGCGAGAAAGGTGGTGCGCCCGCGTTCGGCGGTCAGGGCCTCCTCGGCGGCGTACCGGGCTGTCTGGTCGACCAGCCACCACACCACCTCGCCGTCGGCGCGCCGGGTCGGATGGGCCTCGAAGCGGCGCCCCCGGTACTCCCCCGCGACGGCGGGCCGCCGCGTACCACCCTGGTGGACCGTGTCTGCGGCCACCTCCGCCGTGGCGCCGGCCAGCCAGGAGAGGCCGTCGGGCAGCGGAGCACCCTCCGCCACGCCCGGGAGCAGTTCCATCTCCCCGTCGGTCCGGGCGGCCGTACCGGCCCGGTCGACGGTGATCATCGCGCACGGCGGTCGGCCCCAGTCGGCCGGAGCGAACCGCTCCTTCGTGGGTGTGCCGGTCTCTGCCTTGGGTGAAGCCATGAGGGGGGACCCGCCTGCGGCGAGTCGCACCACCTTCCGGTCGGACGAATTGTTTCCCTAGGGCAAACATCTCGGAGGGTGCCCGAAATAGCAACCCGATCCCGCACGCGTCCACCGTGCGGGGCACCTGTGGCACAGGACGGTCACCTCACCCTTTCGAGGCCTGCCCGGGGTCTTCACATGACGGGGTCTTCACGTGGCGGCGGCTTCACGCCGGTTCTTCGCATCGCGGGTCCGTGGCTCCGTCCCCTCCGGTCCGGCTCTCGGGGGCGGCGTCGGGGCAGTCGGGGGTGGCAGGAGGGACGGGACCGGTGGGGCCGGGGTCGGTACTCGGGCCAGGGTCCGGGGCCGGGGCCGTGGGAATGGGTGTGGGTGTCGGGGAGGGGTCGGGGCCCGGGTCGGTGGGGCCGGGGCCCGTGGGGTCGAGGCTCGGGCCGGGGTCGGTGGGGTCGGGGCTCGGGCCGGGGCCCGTGGGGTCGGGGCTCGGGTCCGTGGGGTTCGGCGTGGGAGTGGGGCCGGGGGTCGGGTCGGTCGGGGCGGGGGTCGGGCTCGGTGGACCCGGGTCGGTGGGGGTGGGCGGGGGTGTCGGGGGGCGGGTCGGCTGAGGGCCGATGACGATGCCTCCGCCACCGGCGCCGGGCGGTCCGGCGGGTGTGCCGGAACCGACCGGCGCCTTGGGCCGGTTCACCCCGCCCGGGCCCGGGCTGAGGGGCAGCACCCCCTGGCCGTCCGCGACCGGGTGGGCTCCCTTCCGGTAGTACTCCAGCCAGGACAGCACCGTACGGAGATAGGCGCCGGAGCGGTTGTAGCTGAGGATCGCCCGGTCCAGGTCGGCCCGGACGCTCAGGTCGCGGCCGCCCGCACAGAGGTAGTGCCCGGCGGCCAGGGCGGCGTCGTAGATGTTGTTCGGGTCCTTGCGGCCGTCGCCGTTGCCGTCCTTGGCCCAGGTGGCCCAGGTGGACGGGATGAACTGCATGGGCCCGACTGCCCGGTCGTACGTCCGGTCGCCGTCGTACACCCCGTTGTCCGTGTCCCGGATCAGCGCGAAGCCCACCCCGTCGAGCGCGGGCCCCAGGATCGGGGTGAGGGTGGTGCCCCGCGCATCGACCCTGCCTCCCGCCGCCTGCCCGGACTCGACCTTGCCGATCGCCGCGAGCAGCTGCCACGGCAGCCGGCACCCGGGGGCGGTGCGGAGCAGGGACCGCTCGGCCTTCCGATAGGCGGCGAGTACGGTCGCGGGGATTCCTGCCTCCCGGCGGAAGGGCGCCACGATCGGCGGCGGCGGTGTCTCTCCGGCCTCGGGCGGCTTCAGCGGGGCGGGCGGCGCCGGACTCGCCAGCGGTGGCAGCTCGGTGTGGTACACGTCGTCGCCCGGCACCTCGCTCCAGACCACGTCGTCCGTGCCCGGGGCGGCCCGCTCCTCGCGCGAGGCCGTCACGGCGCCCACGAAGTCGGGTGCCTGGGACGCGGTGAGCGCGGCCATGGCGGCCACCGCCGTGACCGTGCCGGTGAGTTGACGGCGCAGGGTGCCGTTGAACCTCATCAAGGATCCCCTCTCCCCGGTGGTCCGGGCCTGGCGGTTCAGCGGGTGAGCGTGTCGATGGCGGCGATCCGCCAGGTGTCGCCCCGGCGGACGGCGTCCACGGCGAACATGGCCGCCGCGTAGGTGGTCTCCTCGTCCTTGCCGGTACGGGTGTTGCTCTGGTCCGCGAAGATCAGCAGCCGCGCGCGGTCGCCGTCCAGGTACTCCACCCCGCTCGCGGTGACGGTGGTGGTGAGGACGAGCTTCTGCTTCTCGCCCTGCTCCCGGACCTCGGCGAGCATGTCCTTGTGCTGCTGCACCGCGCGGCCGGTGAGATGGGTCTTCGCCGCCCGGTCCGCGCGGGCGGGCGAGGCGTAGTCGTACGAGAACACGGCCCCGACCGCCTCCCCGATCCGCCCCTTCACCTCGCTGGTGCGGGCGATGTCGGTGAGCGCGGTGTTCTGCCGCGCGGGCTCGTCGCGCAAGGCAGCGGCCGAACCGAACGCCCAGGCGGCGAAGGCCCCGAGGAGGACGGTGAGGGCACAGAGGAGGGCGGGGAGGGCGGCGGCGCGGGGGCGGCGGGAGGTGCGGTGCGGAGGGTCGGGCGCTGTCTCCGGCTCGGGCCGCACGTCCGCGTCCGCCTCTGCCCCCGGCCCCGTCTCTGCTTCCGTCTCCTCGGTCGGCCTGCTGAGGAGTTCGGTTGGCGGGCTCGGGCGCGTCGGCGAAGCCGCCAGCCTGCGGCGGCGGTTGACGAGGTGACGGGTCGTCGACATGGGTGGTCCTCTCGGGTACGGAGGTGGGGCGGGAGCGGATGCGAGCGAGGCGCGGCGCGGGGTCAGCCGGCCGTGGAGCCGACGGGCGCCTGGCCGAGCGCGCTGAGCTTCCACCCCTGCGGGGTCCGGGTGAGGGTGCCGAGCATCCGGCTCTCCTTCACCGCGGGGTCGCCCTCGGGCGCGGTGACGGTGACCCGCAGCGCCACCATGACACCGGCCCGGCCCGCCCGTTCGTCGAGTTCGGTCACCGCGCCGGAGAGCACCTTCGCGGTGCTGACCGTCTTGGCCGCCTCGATCTGCTGGGCGAACGCAGCCCGGCCTTCGACGAGTTGGCGGTGGAGATCGCCGGTGGTCGACTCCTCCCAGCTGTCGAGCCCCTTCTCCAGGGTGCGGTGATCCAGGGTGTTCATGTTCTGGACCGCCTGCTCGCCCGCCACCAGCGCCGCGTCGCGTGCCCGCGCATAGGAGGCCGCGTCGTCGTGGGCGGCGTCGTAGCGCTCCCAGCCGCCCCAGCCCGCCGTCGCCGCCGCGACGACCGCGAGGGCCGCCGCCGCGATCACGAGGGGGTTCCTCTTCGTTCCTGCCCGTGCCATGCGCTGTCTCTCCCCTGCCCTCATATGGAGCTGATCTCGACGATCCGCCAGTGCCCGTCCCGCAGTTCGGCGGTGACGGAGAGCTGGGCGGATGCGGTGGTGGCGGGCCGGCCCCGGCGTTCGTAGACCTGGTCGAGGAAGACCAGGAGGTGGGCGCCGGTGCCGGTCAGCCGGGTGACCCCGGCCCGTACGACGTGGGTGGTGAGCGTCAGCTTCTGGTCGGCCGCCTGCTTCTCGACCTGCCCGAAGAGTGCGGCGTACTGCTGAAGCGCCCTGCCCGCCAGGACCTGTTGGGCCGCGTCCTTGGCAAGGCCGGTGGCGTCGGGGCCGTACGAGAAGATCCGGCCGAGCGCGTGGCTGACGTCGCCGGTGACCCGGGTGGTGGCCTCGGTGTCCGTGAGGGCGAGGTTGGCGGTGGCCGGGGTGTCGCGCAGCTGCCGCCCCTCGGCGAAGAGGAGCCCGCCGGTGGCGAGGAGGGCGAGCGCGAGGACGGCTCCGAGGATGCGCGGCCACCGGGGGCGGCGACCGGGCTCGTCGGGGATGCCCTCGGGGCTGCCCGGAGGGCCGGGTGCGTCCTCCGGGCCGCCCGGGCCGTCGGGGCGGTCCTGCCCGCTGTCGGCGTCCAGCCCCGGCCTGTCCTCAACTGCCTTCATTTCCACTATCGTTCGCTCGCTCATTCACCGTCTCCCGCCGCCATCGCCGTGAGCGCCTTGACCTTCCAGCCGTCCCCGGTACGGGCGAGCGTGGCGGTGAACCGCTTGCGCTGGGTTCCGGGGGCTCCCGTGCGCGGGGTGACCTCGACATCCACGGTGGCGATCAGCTCCGCCGTGCCGGTGCGGTCGTCCAGGGCGGTGAGCGCCGCCGAGGTGACCTTGGCCTCTGCGGTGTCGCCCGCCTCCGTGAGCGTCTTCGCGTCGGCGTCCGACGTCCGCTTCAGCTGGTCGTGGAGCGGTCCGGTCGAGGCCTCGCGCCAGGCCCGCAGGCCGGTGGAGACCCCGGCCGCGTCCTTGCCGTCCAGGCTGTTCAGCGTGGCGATGTGCGTCCTGCCCTCGGCCAGCGCCGCGTCACGGGCCTTGGCGTGGGCGAGGGTGCGGTCGCCGCGCGCCTGGGCGTACGACCAGGTGCCGAGCCCGCAGACGAGGGCGGCGGCCAGCAGGACGGCCCAGCCGCCGAGGAGCCGGGGGCGCGATCTCGTTCCCGTCCCCCTTTTCGTACGCGATCTCATCAGCCGCCTCCCAGACCGAGCAGTCCGGCCATCCCCGGGGCGGGCGGCGCGGTCCGGGGCTCGGTGCCGAGCGCTCCGGGCAGCCGCTCCTTCGCGGCCGCACCGCCGCCGCTGTCGTCCAGCAGCATCGAGCCGGGTTTCGCGGGGGACGGCACCGCACCGCCCTTCGGGGCGTTGGCGCTGCCCCGGACGTTGATGCCGGTTCCGGGGGAAGAGACGCACCGGGCCCTGGTGTTGAGGGCGGGCGCGGCTGAGGTGTCGAGCCCGTTGCGGTAGGCAGTACCCCCGTATCCGGCGGTGCAGGGCAGCGGTTCGAAGAAGGTGACCGACATCCCGAACCGGGCACCGTCCCCGTCGACCGCGCTCGCTCCGGCCGCGACCACCGCCGGGAGCTTTACCAGCAGTTCCTCCAGACCGCGTTGGCGGGTGACGGCGACCTCCGACGTGGTGAGCAGGTTGGCGACGACGACCCCGAAGGCGGGGTCGAGGTCGCGCAGCAGCCCGCTGATCTGCACGGCCGCGTCCGGCGTCGTCGCGATGAGCCGCCGCAGATCGCCGTCGGAGGACTTGAGTTCGGCTGCCAGCTCCTTGGCGCCGGAAGCGAACCCCTTGAGCGCAGCGCCCTGTTCGGCCTGGGTGCGCAGCACGGTCTCGCCGTCGGCCATCAGCCGGGTGGTGACCGGCAGCGCCTTGTCGGCAGCGTCGATGAACTCGCTTCCGCTGTCCAGCAGCACTTGGAGGTCGTCACCGCGCCCTTCGAAGGCGGTGCCGAACTCCTCGACGACCGTGCGCAGATGCTCCAGGTTCACCGAGCCGGCGAAGTCGTTGATGCTGGTGAGGACTTCCGTGGGCGGGGCGGGGAGCGTGGTGTCGGCCGCGTCGATCACCGAACCGTCGCCCAGATAGGGGCCGTCGGCGCGAGTGGGCCGGAGGTCGACGTACTGCTCGCCGACCGCCGAGAGGTTGGCGACGACGGCCCGCAGGCTGTCCGGGATGGGCGGGGCGTCCTTCTCGATCCGCAGCTCGGCCTCCACGCCTTTTCCGGTCAGCTCGATGGGGCCGACGCGGCCCACTGAGACGCCCCGGTAGGTGACGTTGGAGTGGGTGTAGAGGCCCCCGGTCTGCGGGAGTTGGACGGTGACGGTGTAGTAGCTGCGCAACCCGACGTAGTGGCCGAGCCCGGCGTACCGTACGCCCAGATAGCCGAGGACCAGCACGGCGACGACGAGGAACGCGATGTTCTTGAGCCGGATGGCGGGTGTGGTCACGGGGTGCTCCCCTGCTCGGTCCCCGGGGTCCGGGAGGCTTCCGGCTGCGAGGTCCCCGACACGGCCGGCAGCGGGAGCGGCAGCACGCTCCGGGGAGCCGCCGCGCCCTGGGTACCGTCCCCGCCGTCGCCACCCGGTTCGTGCGGGGGCGGGGGCAGGGTCGGGTCGTCCGGGGTCAGCGCCGGGATGATCCGCGTGCCTGGTGCGGCCGTGACGTCCAGGTAGACGTTCAGGTAGTCGCCCTTCACCCCGCGCAGCACCTCGTCCGTGAACGGGTAGGTGAGCGAGACCTGAAGGGAGTCGGGGAGATCCTGGCCGGAGTCCGCGAGGGCCTTCAGGGTCGGGGCGAGCGCCTTGAGGTCCGCGATCATGTCGGCCTTGCTCCGGTTGACGGTGTCGACGGCGACGGTGGAGAGGGTGTCGAGCGAGCGCAGCATGGTGAGCAGGGAGCCGCGCTGCTTCTCCAGGACCTTCAGCCCGGGGCTGAGCCCGGTGAGGACGGTTCCGACGTCCTGTTTCCGGGTGGCGAGGGTGGCGGAGAGCCGGTTGACGCCGTCCAGGGCCCGGGTGATGTCGCCCTTGTTGCGGTCCAGGTCGGTGACCAGGGTGTCGACCCGGTTGAGCATCGAGCGGATCTGCGGCTCCTGGCCGGCGAGCGCCTTGTTCAGCTCGGTGGTGATGGTCTTGAGCTGGTTGATCCCGCCGCCGTTGAGGAGCAGGGACAGGGCTCCGAAGACCTCTTCGACCTCGGGATTGCGGTTCGTGCGGGCGAGGGGGATGCGGCCGCTCTCCGCCAGCGAGCCGCGTGCCGTGCCCTGGGCGGGCGGGGTGAGCTGGATGTACTTCTCCCCGAGGAGGCTGGACTGTTCGAGGCGGGCGTAGGCGTTGGCGGGGAGGGCGATGTCCCCGTTGACCTTCATGGTGATCCTGGCGCTCCAGCCGTCCGGGGCGAGGTCGATGCGGGTGACGCGCCCGACGGAGACGTCGTTGACCTTGACCGAGGACTGCGGGGCCAGGCTGAGGACGTCCCCGAACTCGGCGGTGATCTCGTACGGGTTCTTCCCGAGGTCGGCGCCGCCGGGCAGCGGGATCTGCTCGATGCCGGTGAGGACGGGGCCGTCGGTGCGGACGGCGACCAGGGCGACCAGAGCCCCGGCGGCCAGCAGGGCGACGGCTCCGACGGCCGGCCGGACGCCGGTACGGGGGCCGGTGCGGGCGGGGGCCCGCGGGGGCTCGGCCGTGGCGTCCGGGGAGCCGCTCGTGGTGTGCGAACCGCTCATCGTTCCGCCCCCTTCTTCCGCTGCTTCTGCTGGTCCGGTCTCTTCTCCGGGGTGCCGTAGACCGTGCCGACCTCCGGCAGCGGCAGCACGGGCAGGGCCTTGCGGCGGTTCGCGTCGACGGGCGCGAGGCCGGCAGGTGGGCCGGAGGCGGCCGGGTCGGTGAGCGGGCCACCCAGGGAGAGTTCGTTGAGGTTGGCCCGCCCGTTGAGGGTCCGGTTGGCCGGGTCGTACGCGTTCAGGGCGTTGCCCGCCGCCAGCGGCAGCGTGTCCATCGCCTCGGCCAGCGAGGCGCGCTGGTCGACCAGGGCCTGGGTGATGGGGACCAGGGCGTCGACGTTCTTCTTCAGCGCGCCCCGGTTCTTGGCGATGAACGTCTTCACCTGGCCGAGGGCCGCGCCCAGTTCCTTCAGCGCGGCGCTCAGGTTCTTCTTGTCGTCCGCGAGGAACGAGGTGACCGAGTTGAGCTGCTGCTCGGCGGTGCGGACCTCGCTGTCGTTCTCCTTGAGCATGGTGGTGAAGGACTGGAGGTAGGAGAGGGTGTCGAACAGGTCGCCGCTGCTCCTGTCGAGCGTCTTGGCGGCCTTGCCGAACTGTTCGACGGATTCCCCGATGGCCTTGCCGTTGCCGTCCAGGTTCTTGGCACCGGTCTCCAGGAGCCGGGCGAGCGCCCCGTCGGCGTTGGCCCCGTCGGGGCCGAGCGCCGTGGTGATCTCGGTGATGGAGGCGTACAGCTGGTCGACCTCGACGGGGGTCGCGTTGCGGGCGGCGGGGAGTTCGGCGCCGTCCGCGATGAGCGGTCCGCCGTCGTAGGCGGGGGCGAGCTGGACGTACCGGTCGGCGACGAGGCTGGGCGCGACGACGACCGCGTGGGCGTCCTTCGGCACCTTGACGCCCTTGTCCAGCCGGAGGACGACCTTCACCTCCTCGCCCCGGGGGGTGACGGACTCGACCGTGCCGACGCGGACCCCGAGGACGCGCAGGTCGGACCCGGCGTAGACGCCCGTCGCCCGCTCGAAGTAGGCGGTGACGGTGGTCCGGGAGTCCCGTTCCAGGGCGCTGACCCCGGTGGTCGCGGCCACGGCGAGGACCGCGAGTCCGGCGCCGATCCCGATGATGCGTGTACGTCTCATGTCAGCGGCCGCCTTGCTGGGGTGGCATGCATCCGGTGGCCGGGGGTGTGCCGGCGGGGAGGTAGTTCGGGGGGACGACTCCGCAGGCGTACGTGTCGAACCACCGGCCGTTGCCGAGGGTGTTGCCGACGAGCCTGCTGTAGGTGCCGGTCATGGCGAGCACCCGGTCCAGGCTCTTGCGGTTCTTGGCCAGGACGGCGGTGACCCGGCCGAGGGAGGCGAGGGTGGGGCCGAGCTGCTTGTCGTTCTCCTCGACGAGTGCGGTGAGCTGGGTGCCGAGGCTGCGGGTGCCGGTGAGCAGCAGGTGGATCGCGTCGCGGCGGGCCTGGAGTTCCCCGAGGAGCAGGTTGCCGTCCTCCAGGAGGGTTTCGAAGCTGCTCTTCTTGCCCGCGAGCGTCTTGGTGAGCTGTTTGCTGCTCCGCAGGAGCGTGGCGAGCTGGGCGTCGCGCGTGGAGACCGTACGGGAGAGGGCGGAGAGCCCTTCGGCGGCGCTGCGGACATGGGGCGGGGAGTCCTTGAAGGTGGCGGAGATCGTCTCGAAGCTCTTGGCGAGCTGCTCGGTGTCGATCTCCTCGATGGTCTCCCCCAGCCCGTTGAACGCCTGGGTGACGTCGTACGGGGAGGTGGTGCGGCTCGCGGCGATCCGGGAGCCGGGGTCCTGGGGGGCGTTGCCGAGGGGGTCGACGGCGAGGTACTTCTCGCCGAGGAGGGTCTTGACGGCGATGCCCACGGTGGAGGCGTTGCCGATCCAGGCGTCCTTGACCTTGAAGTCGACCTTCACGCGGGGCCCGTCGAGCGAGACCCCGGTGACCTCTCCGACCTTCACTCCGGCGATCCGCACCTCGTCGCCGTCGGAGAGGCCGGCGGATTCGGTGAAGTCGGCGCTGTAGGTCGTGCCGCCGCCGATGAAGGGCAGGGAGTCGGCGCGCCAGGCGGTGAGGGCGAGGAGGGTGAGGGCGAGGAGCCCTACGACGGCGACGGCGACCGGGTTGCGTTCCCGGACGGGGGTGAGGGTCATGCCAGGCACCTCGGCTGGGTGATGGCGATGCCGGTGGGGGGCGTGGAGCCGTCGTCGGTGGCCACCCCGCCGACCTTGGCCTCGCAGAGGTAGAGGTTGAGCCAGGAGCCGTAGGAGGTGAGGCGGCTGATCGCTTCCATCTTGGCCGGGGTCTTGTCGAGGAAGTTCTCGATCTGCGGTGTCCCCTTCTCCAACTCGCCGCTGAGGCGCCCCAGCTGGCGGATGTTCTCCTTGAGGGGCGCCCGACCGTCCTGGAAGAGGTCCGCGGTGACGGTGGTCAGGGCGCCCATGGCGGTGACGGCCTCACCGAGCGGTTTGCGGTCGCCGGAGAAGCCGGAGACCAGCTTCTCCAGGGTGACCACGAGGTCGTCGAACCCGGCCTCCCGGTCGTTGACCGTCTTCAGGACCGTGTTGAGGTTCTTGATCACCTCTCCGATCACCTTGTCCTTGGCGGCGACGGTGGTGGTGAGCGAGCCGACGTGGCGGAGGATGGAGTCGACGGTGCCGCCCTCGCCCTGGAGGACCTGGACGATGGAGCCGGCGAGCTGGTTGACGTCCGGTGGGGAGAGTCCTTCGAAGAGGGGCTGGAAGCCGTTGAAGAGCTGGGTGAGGTCGAGCGCCGGGGTGGTGCGGTCGAGCGGGATGGTGGCCCCGGGGGCGAAGGTGCGGCCGACCGGGCCGGCGCCCCGGTCCAGGGCGACATAGCGCTGGCCGACCATGTTGAGGTACTTGATGGAGGCCGTCACCGAGGCGGGGAGCGTACGCCCCTTCCGTACGCCGAAGGTGACCTCGGCAACCCGGCGGTCGGCCACCCGCACGGACTCGACCTGGCCGACCTTCACCCCGGCGATGCGGACGCTGTCGCCGGGGATGAGACCGGTGGCGTCGGTGAACCGCGCCTTGTACGTGGTGGTGTCGCCCACGCCCGTGTTGGCGATGGAGAGGCCGAGGACGGTGGTGGCGAGAACGGTCACCAGGACGAAGACGAGGGATTTGGTGAGCGGTCCCGTGAGGGAGCGGCGTTTCACTTGAACTTCACCTCCGCACCGCGGAAGGCCGGACCGATGAGCACGCTGCTCCAGTCGGGCAGGGTCTGCGGCTGCACGTTCAGTGAGGGGGCGACGAGCTCGTTGACGAGCCGGGACTCCTGGGGCGAGTTGGGCAGGCCGAGCGCGGTGTCGCGGGTGGCCGGGGGCGGGGCGGTGGCGTCGGCAGCCCGGCGGTTTTCGGCGGTGGGGGCGGCCTTGCCGACGTACGGCACCGAGTAGCAGCGCGGTCCGCCGGTGGAGTCGTACACCGGGGTGTCCTTGCCGGGGACGTACTTCCCCTGCGAGGGGACGGACTTGACCGTCACGTGCAGTCCGGGCTCGTTCGTCCCCTTGCCGAGCGCCTTGTCCATGGCGGGCACGAATCCCGCGACCGTGCGGAGCGTGCAGGGGAACGAGTCGGCGTACTTCGCGAGGAGTTCGAGCGTGGGGCGCCCCGAGGAGGAGAGCCGGATCAGGTTCTCCCTGTTCTCCCGCAGGAAGGAGGTGACATCCCGGGCGGAGGCGGTGGTGGTGCCGTACAGCGCGGCGAGCCGCGCTTCCTGTTCGGCGATGGTGCCGCTCGTGGTGGTGGCGTCGGTGAGCGCGTCCAGCACATCGGGGGCGGCGTCCGCGTAGAGCGTGCTGACCTTGACGAGTTGCTTGATGTCCTCGTTGAGGGTGGGGAGTTGGGGGTTGAACTTCTTCAGGTGACCGTCGAGCGTGGCCAGGGTCTCCCCCAGCTTCTCGCCGCGCCCTTCGAGCGCCTGGGAGACGGCGCTCAGGGTGGCCGAGAGCTTCTCCGGCTTCACCGCGGTCAGCAGCGGCAGGACGTTGTCCAGCACCTCCTCCAGCTCGATGGCGTTGCTGGAGCGGTCCTGCGGGATCACGGCTCCGTCGCTGAGGGTTCGCCCGGAGGGGACGCGGGGCGGGACGAGGGCGACGAACCGCTGGCCGAAGAGGGTGGTGGGGAGCATCTGCGCGGTGACGTCGGCGGGGACACGCTCCAGCTTCTCGCGGTCGATGGCGAGGGTGAGCCGGGCCCCCTCGGCGTCGGTGGCGATGGACCTGACCTGTCCGATGACGACCCCGCGCAGCTTCACGTCGGCGTTGTCGTGCATCTCGTTACCGACCGGCCCGGTGCGGACGGTCACGGTGGCGTCGTCGGTGAACTTCTTGTCGTACACGGCGACCGACACCCATATGAGGAGGGCGGGGACCAGGAGGAAGGCGACCCCGGCGACTCGGCGGCGGACGGTTCGTGCTGCACGCGGTCTCATCAGCCGGCCACCTTCACCGTCGTCGTGGCGCCCCAGATGGCGAGGGAGAGGAAGAAGTCGGTGACGCTGATCAGCACGATCGCGTTCCGCACCGACCGGCCCACGGCCACGCCCACCCCGGCGGGGCCGCCGGTGGCGTGGAAGCCGTAGTAGCAGTGGGCGAGGATCACCAGGACGCTGAAGATCAGCACCTTGAGCACCGACAGCAGCACGTCCTGCGGGGAGAGGAAGAGGTTGAAGTAGTGGTCGTAGGTGCCCGCCGACTGCCCGTTGAAGAGGATGGTGATGTAGCGGGAGGCGAGGTAGGAGGAGAGCAGCCCGATCGCGTACAGCGGGATGATCGCGACGACCCCGGCGATGATCCGTGTGGTGACGAGGTACGGCATCGACCGCACGCCCATCGCCTCCAGGGCGTCGACCTCCTCGTTGATCCGCATGGCGCCGAGCTGGGCGGTGAAGCCGGCGCCGACGGTGGCGGAGAGGGCGAGCCCGGCGACGAGCGGGGCGATCTCCCGGGTGTTGAAGTAGGCGGAGATGAAACCGGTGAAGGCCGAGGTGCCGATCTGGTCGAGCGCCGCGTACCCCTGGAGGCCCACGACCGTGCCCGTGAAGAGGGTCATGGCGACCATCACGCCGATGGTGCCGCCGATGACCCCGAGGCCGCCGCTGCCGAAGGCGACCTCGGCCAGCAGCCGCTGCACCTCCTTGAGGTAGCGGCGCAGGGTGCGCGGCACCCAGAGCAGGGCCTTGACGTAGAAGGTGAGTTGGTCGCCCGATCGGTCGAGCCAGCTGAGCGTCGCCATGGCTCAGCCCCCCTTCGCGGGGACGATCTGGAGGTAGATCGCCGTGATGACCATGTTCACGAAGAACAGCAGCATGAAGGTGATGACGACGGACTGGTTGACCGCGTCACCGACGCCCTTGGGGCCGCCGCGCGGGTTGAGGCCTCGGTGGGCGGCGACGATGCCCGCGATGAAACCGAAGACGAGGGCCTTGAGTTCGCTGACGTACAGGTCGGGCAGTTGGGCGAGGGCGGAGAAGCTGGCGAGATAGGCGCCCGGGGTACCGTTCTGCATGATGACGTTGAAGAAGTAGCCGCCGAGCGTGCCGACCACCGAGATCAGGCCGTTGAGGAGGACGGCGACGAGCATGGTGGCCAGTACCCGGGGGACGACGAGGCGCTGGATGGGCGAGACGCCCATCACCTCCATGGCGTCCAGCTCCTCTCGGATCTTGCGGGAGCCGAGGTCGGCGCAGATCGCGGAGCCCGCGGCGCCGGAGATGAGCAGCGCCACGATGATGGGGCTGGCCTGCTGGATCACCGCGAGGACGCTGGCGCCGCCGGTGAACGACTGGGCGCCGAGCTGCTGGGTGAGCGAGCCGACCTGGAGGGCGATGACCGCGCCGAACGGGATGGAGACGAGCGCGGCGGGCAGGATCGTGACGCTGGCGACGAACCAGAACTGCTCGATGAACTCGCGCAGTTGGAAGGGCCTGCGGAAGACGGCCCGGGCGACGGCGAGGGCGAGCGCGAACAGCTTCCCGGTCTCCCGCAGCGGCGCGAGCAGCCGGCTGGGGCGCCGCTGTTCCGGGGCTGCGGGGACGAGGGCGGGGGCCTTGGAGAGGTCCGGTGCGGGTCCCCCGGGCGGGTCGGGCGGCCGCACCGGCAGCGGGGCGGTCACGTTCTCGCACCTCCCGCGGCCGGGGCGTAGCTGCTGAGGATGGCCGTACGGGCGGCCTCCGGCAGCTGGCCCATCATCGCCATGACCCGCTCGCGGCGGCGCAGTGCTCCCTGGCGTACGGGCATGCCGGGCGAGGGCTCCAGCTGCGGGACGACGGTCCTCGGCCGGGTGACGGTGTCGGCACGGCCGAGGGCGTCGCTGCGTTGCTGCTCGGCGGCGAGGGTGGCGGCGTCCTTCTCCTCGGACATCCCGATGGGCCCTTCGCGGCGTCCGGCGAGGAACTGGGAGACGACCGGGGTGTCGCTGGTGAGCAGCACCTCGCGCGGCCCGAAGGTGACGAGGTTGCGGCGGAACAGCATCCCCATGTTGTCCGGGACGGTCGCCGCGATGTCGAGGTTGTGGGTGACGATGAGCATCGTCGCGTCGATCTGGGCGTTGAGGTCGATGAGAAGCTGCGAGAGGTACGCGGTGCGCACGGGGTCGAGTCCGGAGTCCGGTTCGTCGCAGAGGATGATCTGCGGGTCCAGGACGAGGGCGCGGGCGAGTCCGGCCCTTTTGCGCATACCGCCGGATATCTCGCCGGGGAGCTTTCCCTCGGCGCCGAGCAGTCCGACGGTGTCGATGCGTTCCATGACGATGCGGCGGATCTCGGATTCCTTCTTGCGGGTGTGTTCGCGCAGGGGGAAGGCGATGTTGTCGAAGAGGGACATCGAGCCGAAGAGGGCCCCGTCCTGGAACATCAGGCCGAAGAGCTTCCGGGTCTCCATGATGTCGCGTTCGGAGCTGTTGACCATGTCGACGCCGTTGACGAGGACGCGGCCCCGCTCGGGTTTGAGCAGTCCGATGACGGATTTCAGGAACACGGTCTTTCCGGTGCCGGAAGGGCCGAGCATGACGCTCACCTCACCGGCGGGCAGGGTGAGGCTGACGTCCTGCCAGATGTTCTGCTTGCCGAAGGACTTCGTCAGGCCCTCGACGACTACTTCGATTCCCATCGGTCCTCCTTCGAAGGGGTGGTGGCCATCGTCATCTGTCAGCGCTCCGGCGGTCGGAAGTCGGCGGGAGGGGGCGTATCGCGGAGGGGTGTGCGCAATTGCCGGGTCGTCCGGTGTCGGCTGCGGTCACCTCTGGGGCTCGGGCACCTTCGGAGGGCAGTCGGGGCCGTCCGGGTTGGTCGCCACACAGAGCGGGGCCTGGGTCATCTTGGTGTAGTTGTCGGCCTTTTCGCCGACGCTGGAGATGGCCGAGGTGAAGAGCGGGTCGAGATTCTCCCCGACGCCGCATCCCTTGAACGGCGGGATGTGCGCGTAGCCGGTGAGGTTTCCGCCGGTCGCCACGAGGTATCCGGCCGGTGGATAGCTCTGGCCGTATCCCCGCAGCACCTGCTCGAAGGGCCGTTCCGTGCGGCAGTCCGGCCCGACGTCCAGCGGTACGCCGTTCACCTCCACGTCGTACAGGCGCATGGAGAGCTGGGCGGTGACCGTGGATTCCTCGGGGTAGGTCGGGGTGTTGGTGACCGTGTGGGTCTGGACGACGGCCGGGGGGCCGACCTGTTCGAGCACCATGGTGGCGGTGGTCGGCATGAAGCCGTAGGAGAGGAAAGTGGCCTTCGTCGGGGGAAGTTGGCGCTTGCCCTCGTACTCGAACTCCACCTCCGAGGTGACGTCGACGGTCGAGGCGCAGGAGTCGTTGATGTACCGCTTGTTGAGGACCACCTTCATGAAGGCGGGTCCCAGGGCGGCGGCCCCGTCGAGCTTGACGGCGTTGGCGTACCCGGCGGCGTACGTCTCCGCCGTGGTCATGATCCACTCGGGCGGTATCTCGATGGGGCAGCTGCCGGGGTTCTCGTCGTCGAGGGCTTCGAGCCGCGCCTCGGTGAGGTCCTCGATCTTCCGGTGGGCGTCCGGGACGAGTCCGGGGACCGGGCGGGCGGGTGGTGCGGTGGGTTCGGCCGCGTCCTCGCGGGGGGTGGTGGGGTCCGGGGCGGGGGTGGTCGGGCCGGCTCCGTCGCGGACGGTGATACGGGCGAGGGAGCGCTCCTGGTCGTCGGCGGGGGCGCAGACGACGGTGAGGTGCGGGGGTGCGGTGGGGGCGCCGCCCTCGGTGAAGGAGGAGAGGGTGAGGGTGAGCCCGGCCGGGGCGAGGGTGGCGGGGCCGGGGGTGCCGAAGGCGACGGTGGGGACCTCTCCGGTGGCGGTGAGCACCACACCGTCCGGGTCCTTCTCACCTTCCCCCGGTGGGGGTAAGGCGACCTCGGGGGCTTCGAGTTGCTGCCAGGAGGCGTCGGCGGTGCGGTCGCCGTTGGTGTTGCGTACGGTCAGTTCGGCGGTGGCGGACAGGGTGGCCGCCTCCAGGGCCGTGAACCGCGTGAGCGCGGACGGGGGCAGGGGCACCTGAACGGAGACGTCCTGCGGGCGGATCGTCTCGCCGGCCCGGGCCGTGACGGGGAGGACCGCCTTCACGCCGACCTCCACCTGTTCCGTGCCGGAGGGGAAGGGGCAGGTGTAGGGGACGGCGACTTCGGACGTCTGGTCGGCCGCCACCGATTCGGCGCCGGGGATGAGCGCGGTGGCGACGACGAGCGCTCCGCCCAGGGCGAGGTGGACGGGGCGTCTCGCCGCGGCGCGTGCATCGAGAGTCATGCGGATGGTGTCCTTCCGGCGCGCGCGGGCCCATCGGTGCGATGGCTGCGAAATGGGGTCCACTTCTCGGCAACGGCCTTTCGGGCGGCTCGGAATGGCCCTTACCGACGGGTACGCTACGCACCCTTCCGGGCGTCTGGGAAGAGCCGGTAATTCCGCCGTTTAACGGGAGTTCGATTCTTGTCAGCCGATGACAATTCCGCTCCGGGGAATTATCGGCGAGTGAGTGGAGAAGCATGGGTGACCGGCCGCCGGGACCGCACGGCCGGGCACCCATGCTCACGAGCCGCGCATCGGCGGCGGGAGATCAGCCGCGTCAGCCGCTGATGACCGGGGACTTGCCGGTGGCCGTGTTCACGATGGTGTAGAGGCCCTGGAAGCTGGCGGTGTTGCCGACGATGCCGCAGCCGCCGCCGACCTTGTTGGCGATGGTCAGGGTGAGACCGCCGCCCGCCGTGTTGAGCGTGCCGTTGCTGCCACCGGAGCTCGGGTTGTTGTACTTGGCCGCCACCTTGCCGGTGACGTCGAAGGTGCAGGGGCCCAGCAGGCTGCTGCCGGTCACCTTCGCCTTGATCGCTCTGATCTCACCGGTCGTCTGGCCGGTGGAGTTGGTGCCCGCGCCCGCCGCGTAGTCGTGCCCCCAGATCTGCCACGGGGGCGTGGTGGAGACGGTCCACGTGGAGCTGAACGGGCCGGTGCACGGCGAGTTGAACGAGATCGCCGAGATGGAGGCGAGCTGCGCCGGGGAGCCGGAGACCGGGGACGTGGGGGCGGTGCCCGATGCCGCGGAGCTGGCGCACTGGATCTTGTTGCCGTTGTTGTCGGTCAGGACCGTGACACCGGCGCTGCCGGTGAAGTTGCCGGTCGGCGTGATGGTCCAGCTGCTCGGCGCGGCGATGGCCGAGGGGACGGCCAGGGCGACGGATGCCACGGCGGCACCGATCGCGGTCAGTACGCCGGATCGCTTGATCATGGAATTACTCCTTTTTTCTTGTCCTGTTGGGGATACGAGTGGACGTGCGCCCGAGGCGTTCGGGCGGCACGCTTCGAACTGGACGGGACCACCTCCTTCTTCGGGTTGTGCGGGGCTCTCCGGGGAATGGAGGGCGCCGGGGAATGGAGGGGGTGGGCCGCTACCGCACCGCGGAGTGCCAGAATTCCGACAGCTTGCGACCCTCGTTCGGCGCCAGAGAGGCCGGGTCGTAGGGGCTGCCGAAGTAGGTCGAGGTGTTGTCGAGCTTCACGCTGTTCTTCCCGGAGGCGGACGGCAGCCCGGTCTTGAGGTTGACCGCCCAGTCCAGCAGTCCGGCCACTCCGCAGCCGCTCGCCCCGGGGACGGCGAACATGGCGTCGGCCTGGTCGGCGCCCGAGAAGGTGTAGCGGCCCATCTCGCCCTCGTCGTCGCGGGTGCCGTCGGCGGCGAACCGCTGGAGCGAGAGGCTCGGCGCGTTCAGGTTCTGCGGCTTCAGCAGCACCGGGTCGGCGGTGGTCCCGATGAAGCACTTGTCCCCGAGGAACGGGTTCTTCAGGTGGATGCGCACCGGGATGGTGAGAATGGGCTCACCGGTGGAGAAGGCCGCCGCCATGGTGAAGTCCCGTGGCGCGCCCGCCGGTTCGATGGTGGCGGTGACCCGGTTGAGGTTGTTGTCCGTCAGCTGGCGGCAGATGGCGGAGACGAGCGGAATACCGCTGGGGCACATCAGCCCGAGCAGTCCGCCGGGGATCTCGGCCGGATCGGCGGTGAGCGCCCCGCCGGGCGGGGCCACCAGGGTGTTGGTGCCGTCGCTGCGCTGGATGACGCCGAGTTGCAGATCGCTGTTGCCGGTGGGCACCTGGCTCTTGCCGAGCGTGATGGACCCGGTGACCGAGCTGGAGGCGATACAGGTGGCGATGGTCTCGATGCCGTCCGCCGCGAGCATGGCGGGTGCGTCGACCGGGCAGCGGTCGAAGGGGGCCCAGTCGCCGTTGAGCCGAGTCTGCGCGGCGGCCGAACCGGTGGAGAGCACGGCGCTGAACGCCGTGAATGCCGCGAGCACCCCTATGCGGGTGCGGTTGGAAACGGATCTCATGTCGTCCCCTCTGGTGAGCCGCCCCATGTGCGGCCTTGTGCGCGAAGTTGACCGGTTCTCCGACGCATGCCCGCACCGCGACGCAGACGTCGGCAGTGGTGGAGCCGCGGGGTGGACCCGGGGAAGAGAAGATCTGAGCGTCAATTTCGGGCAGATTTCGTGGCCGAATTGAACGAAGCGTGATGTTACTCGCGGGAAACACAGCGACACAATCCGTCCGGCCAAGAATTTTTCCTGGCCCCCGTTTTTGATCCGTAAATGAGTAACCGCGGGTCACGCCCTTGTCAGGGAATGCGCATTGGCGTCCCCGGAATGCCGGCCGACCGGCGGATCCCGTCCTCCTCCGGCCCGACCCCGGCCCACGCCGGACCGCCTTGTCACCTCCCGAGCCGGCGGCCGAAATTCATTGTCCGAAAGCGCGCAGCACCGCCCGACCTGCACGGAAGTCCCACCGTGCGGACATGATGCGTGGCCCCTGCACCCCGATCTTGTCCAAGTGGTGTGCAGTGCCTGTTCCGTGGTCTATCTTCGTCGCGGACTCGGTACGCACCTGTCGGTTCGTGGGAGCGCTTTCCCCACCGTCTCACCCCACCACCGGGCGCCGGGAGCAGAGGGGACTTGGCATATGGCACACCTCATACAGCCGTTGGACACCGATGACCCCCTGGGGCCGCTCCCCCAGGAATTCGCCGCGATCATGCGGCCCGAACTCCCCAGCCTCATCAAGGAAATCGGTGTGGAGGTCACCCGCGCCTATCCGGAATACGCCCGGCTGCTCGACGGCCCGAACGGCCAGGCCATCCGGGTGGGCGTGGAGCAGAGCCTCTCGTCCTTCGTCGACCTGGTGGCCGAGCCCACCGCCTCCACCACCGTGCGGGACGACATGTGCCGTCGCTTCGGGCGGTTCGAGGCGTACGAGGGCCGGACCATGGACACCCTCCAGGGCGCCTACCGGCTCGGCGCGCGGGTGGCGCTGCGGCGGGCCAAGAAGGTGGGGCAGAGCTACCACCTCTCCCCCACCCTGATGCTCAGCTTCGCGGACGCGCTCTTCGCCTATGTCGACGAGCTGGAAGCGCTTTCCCGTGAAGGCTTCCTGGAAGTCCAGTCGCAGTCCGGGGAGCAGGGCGAGGCGCTGCGCAGACGGCTGCTCCATCTGGTCCTCGCCGGACGGCCCGCCCCCCGCAGCGCCATAGCGGACCTGTGCGAGCAGACCGGCTGGACGCTGCCCGACGAGGTCACCCTGGTCGCCGTCCGCGCCCCGGCCGCGCTGGACCGGCCCGGCGTGGACCGGGACATCCTCTTCGACCTCAGCGACCCGCAGCCGCATCTGCTGCTCCCCGGCCCCCTGGACGAGCCCCGGAGCGCCATGCTGGCCCAGGCCCTGCCGGGCTGCCACGCCGCGATCGGGCTGACCGTCCCGACGGCCCTGGCCTGCGACTCCATCCGCTGGGCCCGCCGGGTGCTGGAGCTCGTCGACGCCAGAGTGATCGACGACGCCCCGCTGATCCGCTGCGAGGACCACCTCATCACCCTGTGGCTGCTCTCCGATCCCGCCCTGCTCGACCAGCTCGCCCAGCGGGAGCTGGCCGCCGTGGCGGGGATCAGCGCCACTCGCCGCGAACGGCTGATCGAGACACTGCGGATCTGGCTCGACACCCGGGGCACAGCGGCCCAGATGGGCGAGCTGCTCGATGTGCACCCGCAGACCGTGCGCTACCGCATGCGCAGCCTGGAGACCATCTTCGGCGATCAACTCGTCGACCCGGAAAGCCGCTTCGCCACCGAGGCCGTGCTGCGTGCGTTACGGCTGCGCGCCCGCTCGGCCGGCGCCTCCCCCTGATCCGGCACACGGACGTGATCCGGCGCGCCCCCGCGATCCGGATCACGTCCGGAGCGACAGGTCAACTTACCAGCGGGTAAGACGAAATAGACGGTCAGTCCCCCAACGGTTGCGACACGGAGACGTATCCGACGAGAAACCCGGAACCGCGTCCCGTACACAGGGAGGAGTCTGCCGCTCATCCGGCGGCAGCACCCACGTACCGCCTCCTGGCCGACCATCCGAGAGGGAACGTCCCATGACCGCCTCGCACCTCCTCGTCCCCGTGCCGATCCCGGACCGGGTCGCCGCGCTGATCGGCTCGTGCATCCCGCCGCACATCCTGGAGGCGGAGTTCGAGGCCGACTGCGCGGCCCGCGAGGTCCGCCGGTTCCGAGGGCCCCGGCTGGCCCTGGAGGACCAGGCGGACCGCGAACAGGCTCTCGCCGAACTGGCCCGCGCCAACAAGGTCCTCTCCGCCCACCACCCCCGGCTGACGGTGGGACCGGGGTCGTTCGCCTGACCGGGCGGTGCTCGACCCGAGGCGGGCGGGCACCCCTGCGCCGGGGCCGGCGGGGCCGTCGGGGATAGTGGCCGTCCAGCCGTCCGCTCCCTGGGAGAACCCATGACGACCCGCCGCGGTGTCCGCCGCCCCTCCCTCCTCCTCGTCACCGACCTCGGCTATCAGGCACGGGGCCGCCGCTACTGCGACGAGGACGTCTTCCTGGCCTCGCGGCTGCGCGAGGCGTTCGACGTGGCGCTCTGCCACCCCCGGGACGCGGCCGCGCTGCTGGACCGGTTCGACGCCGTCCTCGTACGGAACAGCGGGCCCGTCCTGCACTACCCACAGGCGTACGAGGCGTTCCGGGCCCGGGCCGTCGAGCTGCGGGTGCCGGTGTACAACCCGCTGAGCGGGCGGGGGGACATGGCGGGCAAGGGATATCTGGTGGAGCTGAGCCGGGAGGGGTACCCGGTGATCCCCACGGTGGACCGGGCGGCCGACCTGGGGCTGCTGCCGGAGGCCGGGGGGTACGCGGTCAAGCCGAAGCTGGGGGCCGATTCGGAGGGGCTGCGGTTCGTCGCGGGGGCGGACGTCGGGGCCGAGCTCGCCGGGGAGGCCGACGGGGTGCTGCTCGTACAGCCCCGGATCGACTTCCGGTACGAGGTGTCCTTCTACTTCGTCGACCACCACTTCCAGTACGCCCTGTACGCGCCGGACCCGGAGCGGCGGTGGGTGCTGGAGCCGTACGCGGCGAGCACGGAGGATCTGGACTTCGCCCGCCGGTTCATCGCCTGGAACTCCCTCCCGTACGGCATCCAGCGGGTCGACGCCTGCCGTACGGCCGAGGGGACGCTGCTGCTCGTGGAGTTGGAGGACCTCAATCCCTATCTGTCGCTCGACCGGGTGGGCGAGGAGGTCCGGGAGGCGTTCGTGGCCCGGCTGACGGCGTCGCTCGCCTCGATGGCCGGCTGACCCCCGTTAGGACGGCCCCGGCATGCGGGTGGCGGGGGCCGGTGTGAGGGTGCAGACGTGACCACTGCCAGCGAGCAAGCCCCCGCCGCGCAGAGTGCCGCCGCGCCGCCGCCCGTCCTCGACCGGCGGCGGCGCAACATCGTCTTCACCACCATCGTGCTCGGGATGCTGCTGGCGGCGCTCGACCAGACGATCGTGGGCACGGCCCTGCCGACGATCGTCTCGGACCTGGGCGGCGCCGCGCACATGTCGTGGGTGGTCACCGCGTACCTGCTCACCGAGACGATCGCCACCGTGCTGGTCGGCAAGTTCGGCGACCTGTTCGGGCGGAAGCTGGTCTTCCAGGTCTCGGCGATCATCTTCGTCACCGGCTCGTTCCTCTGCGGGCTCGCCTCCGACATGCTGCTGCTGATCATCTGGCGCGGGATGCAGGGCATCGGCGCCGGGGGCCTGATGGTCACGTCGATGGCGCTGATCGCCGATGTGATCCCACTGCGCGAGCGCGGCAAGTACCAGGGCGCGATCGGGGCCGTCTTCGGCATCTCGACGGTGATCGGGCCGCTGCTCGGCGGACTCTTCACCGACCACCTGACCTGGCGCTGGGCGTTCTACGTCAACGTCCCCATCGCGATCGTCGTGGTGATCGCCGCCGCCCGGACCATCCCCGCGGTGAAGGCGGCGGGGCGGCCGGTCATCGACTACGCCGGGATCGCGTTCGTCGCCGTCGGGGCGAGCGCGCTGATCCTCGCGACGAGCTGGGGCGGGAACGAGTACGCCTGGGGCTCCCCCATGATCATCGGCCTGTTCGTCGGCGGGATCATCGCCCTGACGCTGTTCTGCCTGATCGAGACCCGGGCGAAGGAACCGATGCTGCCGATGCGGCTGTTCCGGAACCCTGTCTTCACCGTCTGCTCGGTCCTCAGCTTCATCGTGGGTTTCGCGATGCTCGGCTCGATGATCTTCCTGCCGACCTATCTCCAGTACGTGGACGGGGACTCGGCCACCCTCTCGGGCGTGCGGACCCTGCCCCTGGTCGCCGCGCTGCTGGTGGCCTCCATCTTCAGCGGCACGGTGGTCAGCAGGACCGGCCGCTACCGGCTCTTCCCCGTCGCCGGGACGCTGGTCATGGCGGCCGGGCTCTTCCTGCTCTCCCGGATGGGGCCGGAGACCGGGGTGTGGATGGAGTCGCTGTACATGGTGGTGCTGGGGCTCGGGATCGGGCTCGCCATGCAGGTGCTGACCATCGCCGTGCAGAACACCGTGGACTACGCGGACCTGGGGACGGCGACCTCGGGCGTGACGTTCTTCCGTACGCTCGGCAGCGCCTTCGGCACGGCCGTCTTCGGGACGATCTACGTCAACGCCCTGACGCCCAACCTCCGGGACGGGATCGCCCAGGCGGTGGCGGCGGGCGGCGATCCGGCGGTCCTGGCCCGGGCCGCGGAGAGCCCGCAGGCCCTGCACGCTCTGCCCGCAGCCCAGGTGGAGCCGCTGTCCCAGGCGTATGCGCAGACCCTGCACACCGTGTTCCTGTGGACCGTGCCGGTGGCGCTGATCGGCGTCGTCGTCGCACTGTTCCTCAAGGAGGTGAAGCTGCGGGACTCGGCCCGGCTCGCCTCGACGGACATGGGCGAGGGCTTCGCCCAGCCGGGCAGCGGCGACTCGGAGAAGCTGCTGGAGATCTCGGTGGCCTCGATCCTGCACAGTGCCGGTCCGGACACCGCCCGGCGGATCATCCGGGAGTCCGACACCCGGCTGGACATGGCGGGGGCCTGGGCGGTGATGCAGGTGGACCTCTTCACCCGGATGGTCGGCCACGCGGGGCTGCGGCTGATCGCCGCCCGGCACCGGCTGCCGCCTGAGGTGCTGGTCCCCGTCTTCGACCGGATGATCGAGGAGGGCTATCTCACGGGGGACGGCCGGATCTTCTCCCACACGGCGGCGGGCGCCCGCGAGGCCCGGGTCATCTCGGACGCCTGGGGCCGCTGGCTCAACGAACGGCTCGCGGAGGACGGGGCCCGGCCCGACGACGGACAGCTGCGGACCGCCGTGGACGTGATCGCGAAGCGGCTGCTGGCCGAGGACCTGGCCCAGGAGCTGTCACCGGAGCCCCACCCGGGCGGCTCCGAGCGGGTGGGGGCGCCCGCCTGATCTCCCCAGGTCGGGGCGGTTGCCCGGCGGTGAGGGCCGCCAGGCCGGGCGGCCCGGTGGGTAAGGGTTCTCAGTCGACGAAGACCGCCGTCGCGTAGACCCAGGCGCCCTCATGGCGGACGAAGCGGCTCTGCTCGTGGAGGGAGTCGGGCCGGCCGTCGTCGGTGTAGTGGGCACGGAAGGTGACGGTCCCGGTGGTGTGGAACGCGCTGCCCTCGGTGGTGTCGAGGATCTCCAGCCCCATCCAGCGCATCGCGGGATCGAAGTCCACGCCGGGCGGCCGGGTCTCGGGGTGCCAGGTGCGCAGGAGGTACGGGGCGTCCTGGACGACGAAGGCCGCGTAGCGGGAACGCATCAGGGCCTCGCAGGTCGGGGCGGCGGCGCTGCCGGAGTGGAAGCGCCCGCAGCACTCCCCGTACGTCGCGGCCAGCCCGCAGGGGCAGGGCGAGGCGGCGGTGATGCGCGGGGCGGCGGGCTGCTGCCGGGGGCGGGAGGTGCGTCGTGACATGGGTCCATTGTGCCGCCGGGGACGACGAGTGGTTCGGCGGTCCTGGGCCGCACGCCCGGGCGCCCCGATGCCCCCCGCTGTCACCGCCCCGCCGCGAACCGGCGCCGGTACTCCGTGGGCGTCAGCCCCGTGCGGCGGCGGAGCTGGGTGCGCAGGTTGGTCGCCGTGCCCAGGCCGCTGGTGCGGGCGACCACGTCGAGGCGGTCCTCGCCGCGCTCCATGAGGCGGCAGGCCAGGGTGATCCGCTGCTCGGTCAGCCAGGCCAGCGGGGTGGTGGAGAGCTGGGCCCGGAAGCGGCGGTGGAGGGTGGCCGGGCTGACGGCCGCGCGGGCGGCCAGCGCGGGCACGTCCAGCCCGTCGGTCAGGTGCTCGGTTGCCCAGGCGAGGAGCGGGGCGAGCGAGGCGTCGGCGGTCCCGGGCAGCGGGTGTTCGATGAACTGGCGCTGGCCGCCGTCCCGGTGCGCCGGGTGGACCAGCCTCCGGCTGACGGCCGCCGCGATCTCGGCGCCGTGGTCGGAGCGGACGATATGGAGGGCGGTGTCCAGGGCGGCGGCGCTGCCCGCCGCGGTGATGATCTGCCCGTCGTCGACGAAGAGGACGTCCGGCCGCAGGTCGACCCGCGGGTACCGGGCGGTGAACTCCGCCGCCCAGCGCCAGTGCGTGGTGGCGCGCCGGCCGTCCAGGACGCCCGCGGCGGCCAGCGTGAACGTGCCGGTGCAGAAGCTGACCAGCCGGGCGCCCCGGGCGGCGGCACGCCCGACCGCCGCCAGGACCTCCGGACCGGCCTCCTCCAGCGGGTCGGGCCGGTTGGGGACGATGAGCGTGTCCGCGCGGTCCACGGCGTCGAGGCCGGGTACGTCGGAGAGTTGGAAAAAGCCTGCGTGCATCCGGACCGCGGGGGTGGGCGAGCAGAGGGTGAAGTCGTACCAGCCGACGGGCAGCTCGGGGCGGCGCAGGCCGAAGAGTTCGGTCGCCACGCCCATCTCGAAGGGGTTCGACCCGGCCGAGACGATCATGACGACCCGGTGAGGGGCCCGGCGCGCGGTCCGGTCGGTCGTCCGGTGCGCCGTTCGGTCGGTGGTCCGGTCGGTCGTTCGGTGCGCGGCCCGGTGCGAGGATTCTTTCGCCATGTGCGATTCGTAGCACTCACGGGTGCTGCGGTCCACCGCCCACCATGGGCTCATGACCACAGACGACCTGGCGCGAACCGCCACCACGGAACCGATCCTGCTCACCGATGCCCTGGGCTCCTTCGACGCGCTGTGGAGTCCGCGCATCCTGACCCGTGTCAACGACTACGACGTCCGCGTCGCCAAGGTCCACGGCGAGCACGTCTGGCATGTGCACGAGAACACGGACGAGTTCTTCCTGGTGGTGGACGGGGCGCTGGACATCGACCTGCGCGACGGGCCCACTGCCCGGGGCGAGCGGACGGTGACGCTCCGCCGGGGCGCGGTCTTCGTCGTGGAGCGTGGCGTCTGGCACCGGCCGCGTTCGGCGGACGGTGCCTCGCTGCTGCTCTTCGAGCCCTCCGGTACGTCGACGGTGGGCACCGCCCACGACCCCGTACCGGACCATGTGGACGCGACGACGGGCCATGCGCTCACCCGGTGAGACGGTGGGGGCTCAGGGCTTGCGGGCGACTCCCGCGTAACCGGGGATCGGCTCGTCGCCCGGGACGTCGATGGTCTCGCCCAGCTCCGGATGCCAGTCGGCGGAGAGCGAGACGCCGGGCTCGACCAGTTCGAGGCCGTCGAAGAAGGCGGTCAGTTCGGCGCGCGAGCGGGGGCGCAGGGTCATCCCGCGCTCCTTGTACAGGGCCCGGGCCTGGGCCGCACCCTCGGGGTTGAAGTCGCCGGTGGTGTGCGAGAGGACCAGGTAGCTGCCGGAGGGGAGCTGGTCGACCAGCTTGCCGACCAGCTCGGCCGCGCCGTCCTCGTCGTCGATGAAGTGCAGCAGGGCCAGCAGGGAGAGCGCGATCGGCTCTCCGAAGTCCAGCACCTTGCCGGCCTCGGCCAGGATCGTCTCCGGTTTGCGGGCGTCGGCCTGGATGTACTCGGTGGCACCCTGAGGGGTGGAGCGCAGCAGGGCCGCCGCGTGGGCCAGGACGATCGGGTCGTTGTCGCAGTAGACGATCCGGGCGTCGGGGGCGGTCCGCTGGGCGATCTGGTGGAGGTTCGGCTCGGTGGGTATGCCGGTGCCGATGTCCAGGAACTGGCGTACACCCTGCTCCGCGAGCCAGCGGGTGGCGCGGTGCATGAACGCCCGGTTGACCCGGGCCATGTCCCGGCCCCGGGCGTCCAGCTTCAGCAGCTGCCGCGCCATCTGCTCGTCGACCGGGTAGTTGTCCTTGCCGCCGAGGAACCAGTCGTACATCCGGGCGGGATGCGGCTTGCTCGTGTCGATCTCGATGGCCAGGGGCTCTTGCCCGGTCATGGCGCACTCCATGGGTAGGGGTCGAACAGGATGGGTGGTGGCGCGTCAGGTGAGAAGGAAGTCGGCCTGGCCGGCCTTCGCACCCTGGATGAACGCGGCGATCTCACCGTGGGAGTAGATGAGCGCGGGGCCGTCCGGATCGGCGGACTGGCGCACCGCCACCCGCCCGTCGGCGAGCTTCATGGCCTCGATGCAGTTGCCCCCGTTGCCGCCGCTCCAGGGCTTGTACCAGCCTTCGGAGCCGAGGTCGGCGGCCGGCATGCCGTTGTATATGTGGTTCATCACAGCTCCTTGCGGAAGTCCCGGAGGATTTCCTTCGTGCGTAGTGCAGTTGCGGCCTGGGCCGCCATCCGGTCCATGACCTCCAGATACGAGGCGACCTCGGGGCGGGCGTCGAAGTAGACCGCTCCGGTGAGGTACTCGCTGAAGACCATGTCGGGAAGTTCGGGAACGGCGAAGCGGAAGAGGACGAACGGGCCGTAGGTGCCCGGGTGGTGGCCGCTCGCGAACTCCGCTATCTGCACGGTGACATGGGGCAGCTCGGTGGATTCGAGCAGCTTGTCGATCTGGGCGCGCATCACCTGCACCCCGCCCACCGGCCGCCGCAGGACCGTCTCGTCCATGATCACCCACAGCCGCGGGGCGTCGCCCTTGCTGAGCAGGGACTGACGCTCCATGCGCAGGGCCACATGGCGCTCGATGTCCTCCGGCCGGGTCTGGCCGACAGCCCCGGTACGCATCACGGAGCGGGCGTAGTCCTCGGTCTGGAGCAGGCCGGGCACGAAGTGCGGTTCGTACATGCGCAGGAGGCTCGCGGCACCCTCCAGGCTGACGTACATGCTGAACCAGTCGGGCAGCACATCGTGGAACCTCTGCCACCAGCCGGGCTTGTTGGCCTCCTCGGCCAGTTCGACGAAGGCCTCGGCCTCGTCGTCGGCGACGCCGTACGCCTTCAGCAGCAGCTGGACGTAGGGGATCTTGAGACCGACCTCCGCCGTCTCCATCCGGCGTATCGTCGCGGGAGCGACCCTGAGCACCTTCGCCGCCTGGTCACGGGTCAGGCCGACGCGCTCCCGCAGATCCTGCAGGCGCTTGCCGAGCACGACCTGACCCACGGTCGGGGCGGACCGTGGTTCGCTCACTTCAGACCTCCCCATGCGCTGTTTTGCGAGCAGTGTGCCACGCGTGCGCCCCCAACGACACAGTCACTCTGAAAATTTCAGAGTGCCCCTTGCCAAGTGTCCTCGACAGGGGGAGAGTTGGTCACCGAACCAGTTCGCTCAGTCATGACCGCTCCTCTCGCACCCCGGGGAACGAAGCGTGACGCAGCCCCCACTGTGAGGAATCGGTCGTGGCACCTGGCAGTGCGCTCATCCCCCGGCTCATGGATCTCACCCCCGGGACGGAAGCGCTCCGGTACTGCTTCGCGCTGCCCGCGCGCCCGGAGTCGGTGGCCGGCGCCCGGCAGCTGACCCGGGCTCGGCTGGAGAGCTGGAAGCTGGGCGGCGAGGTCTACGACGCGGCCGTGCTCATCGTGTCCGAGCTGGTCACCAACGCGGTCGTGCACACCGCGAGCACCCGTGTGGTCTGCGAGCTGCGCTGTCTGGGCAGACGGCTGCGCATAGCCGTGCAGGACCAGGGCCACCAGCCGGGCGGCCCCCGGCTGCGCCGCTGCTCCGACGACGAGCACGGGCGCGGTCTGCTGCTGGTCGACACGATGAGCAGCTCGTGGGGTTCCCACGACGCCGGTGACGACTCCGGCCGGATCGTGTGGGCGGAACTCCCGCTCAGCGGCGCGGAGCGGCCATGCTGAGGAACGCACTGTCCAGACTGCGCGCATCGCACCGCCCGCACCCCTCCGAGACGCCCCGCGGGAGCCGGGTGCAGCTGTCGCTGCCGCCCTCGATGTCCGCCACTCTGGGATGCGACGCGGTCGGCGTGCCGGCCCGGTACGGCTTCCGCCTGATGTCGCATCTCCCGCGCACCGGCTGCGTGTTCGCCGACGCGGACCGCTGGTGGTGGATCGTCCCCGCCGGCTCGGACCTGGACCTCGACTGGCCCGAGCAGGTGGTGTACGCACGGGGCGCCGACGTTCCCTCCGTGCGCCCCCGGCTGATCCACTCGCCGGACAGCCTCACCCCCTACACCCCGCCCATCCCGCTCTTCCTGATGGTGTGCCAGGTCGCCGGGGTGGCGCCGACCTGGGCCAGGAGCGCCGTACCGGCCCCTTGAGCCTGCCCTCTACGGCCTCTCGAGGTAGGCGAGTTGCGGGTGTGCCTGGATATAGCCGTCCACCAGCTTCCGGGCCACCGCTACGGAGTCGACCAGCGGGTGGAGCGCGAAGGCCCGCACCGCCGCCGCCCGCGACCGGCTCTCCGCCGCCTGAAGCACCGTACGTTCCACGGCCTTCACCGCGGTGACGAGGCCGACCGCGTCGTACGGGAGCGGCGAGACGGCCACCGGGTGGGCGCCGTTGGCGTCGACCAGGCAGGGCACCTCCACGACGGCCTCGGTGTCCAGGGCCGCCAGGGTCGTACGATTGCGGACGTTGAGGATGAGCGAGGTGCGTTCGTTGCGGGCGACGGCTCGCATCAGGGCGAGGGCCACCTGCTCGTAGCCGCCCGATTCAAGGTCGCTCTCCGCGCGCTCCCCCGCCCCGGCGACGTCCCGGTTCTCCGCCATGTAGGTGGCCTCGCGCTCGGCGCGGGTGAGGTCCCAGGTGGACAGGGCGGGGGTGCCGGGCTGCCGCATCCGGGCGTAGAACCCCTCCTGCTGCTCGCGGAGGAAGGCACCCCGGGTCTGCTCGGCCTCCTGGTAGGCGCGGACGGCCTCACGGTTGAAGTAGTAGTAGTGCAGGTACTCGTTGGGGATCGCGCCGAGCGAGGCGAGCAGGTCGGCGCCGAAGAGGCGGCCCTCCTCGAAGGAGGAGAGCAGCGCCGGGTCGCCCAGGAGCCGGGGCAGTTCGTCCCGTCCGTCGACGTAGCAACCCCGCACCCAGCCCAGGTGGTTGAGGCCCGCGTAGTCGATCCAGGCCCGGTCCGGGTCGGCGCCCAGGGTGCGGGCGATACGCCGCCCGAGCCCGACCGGCGAGTCGCAGATGCCGATGACCCGGTCACCGAGGTGGCGGGACATGGCCTCGGTGACCAGCCCGGCCGGGTTGGTGAAGTTGATGGTCCAGGCGTGCGGGGCGAGCCGGGCGATGCGCCGGGCCAGCTCGACGGCGACGGGGACGGTGCGCAGTCCGTACGCGATGCCTCCGGCGCCGACCGTCTCCTGGCCGAGGACGCCGAGGTCCAGGGCGACGCGTTCGTCGGCGGCCCGTCCGGCGAGGCCGCCCACCCGGATCGCGGAGAAGACGAAGTCGGCGCCGCGCAGCGCCTCGTCCAGCTCGGTGGTGGCGACGACGGCGGGCGCGTCCGGGATGCCCCGCGCCTGTTCGGCCAGGACACGGGCGACGGCGGTGAGCCGGTCGGCGTCGGTGTCGTACAGGGTGACCCGGGAGACCCGGCCCTCCGCGTGATCGCCGAGCAGTGCCCCGTACACGAGAGGCACCCGGAATCCGCCACCGCCAAGAATTGTCAGCTTCACGCTGCTCGATGGTACGGGGGCGGCCCCCACGTACGGCGGAACGGCCCCGGATCCCTCGCCGCGGGTTCCGGGGCCGCCCTTCACGGGCCCGGGGCTCTTGCGGCCCGGTCAGTAGCCCTTCCACCAGCGGGTGACGGCCTGCCAGAGCCGGGCGGGCGCGGCGGGGCGGCGCTGGCTCGGGACCACGGCGGTGCCCGGTGCCGGCTGACCGTCCGCCGGAGCCGGTCCCTCCGCGGGCGGTGCGGCGGGCCGGGGCAGCGGCGCCGCGCCCGGGGCGTGGGCGGGCTGCGTCCCGGCGAGGGAGTGCGCGGGCTCGGGGACGGGGCGGGCCGGGGAGGAGATCTCCCAGTCCCCCGCGGGACGGGCCGGGCGGGTCATCACCGAGAGGGGGTCGGCGTCCAGCTTCTGCTGCGGGCTGGGGGCGAACTTCACCGGCAGCTCGACCAGGTGGCGGGACATGATGTTGCCCACCCAGCGCAGCTCGCTCTCGTCGAGACCGAGCTGGAGGTCGGGCAGCCGCATCAGGAGCGCGTCGACGCCGACGTCCGCGATGGCTCGGCCGATGTCCTGGCCGGGGCACTCGTGCGGGCCGCCGCTGAAGGCGAGGTGGGCCCGGTTGCCGCCCATGTCGGCGGTGAGGTCGGGGCGGACCGTCGGGTCGGTGTTGGCGGGGGCGATCCCGACGAGCAGCGCGTCGCCCGCCTTGATCTGCTGGCCGCCCAGTTCGGTGTCCCCGACCGCCCAGCGGCCGAAGACGGCGGTGAACGGCGGCTCGTCCCACAGGGTCTGCTCCACCGCCTCGGGCACGGTCATGTGGCCGCCGCTGAGCCGGGCACGGAAGCGCGGGTCGGTGAGGACCATGCGCAGCACGTTGGCGATGAGGTTGGCGGTGGACTCGTACGCGGCGATGAGGATGAGGCGCAGGTGCTCGACGACCTCGATGTCGGTCATCGTCGCCGGGTGTTCGACGAGCCAGGAGGCGAAGTCGTGGGCCGGTTCGGCGCGGCGGCGCTCCACGAGGCGGGTGAGCACGGCGACGACATGGGCGTTGCTGGCGATGGCGGTCTCGGTGCCGCGGGTCATGTCACGGGCGGCCTGGACGAGACGCTCGTCGTACTCCTCGGGCATGCCGAAGATCGCGCACATCACCATCATCGGCAGATGCTCCGCGAACTGCCCGACCAGGTCGGCGCTGCCCTTCTCGCAGAAGTCGTTGACCAGGCGGTTGCTGAAGCGGTTGATGTGGCGGCGGACGCCCCGCGTGTCGATGCGCTCCATGCTGTCGGTGACGGCTCCGCGCTGCCGCTCGTGCGTGGCTCCGTCGGCGAAGACGCAGACGGGCTGCCAGGTGAAGATCGGGGCGAGCGGGTGGTCCGGGGCGACGGTGCCGTCCTGGAGGGCCCGCCAGCGGCGGGAGTCCCGGGAGAACTGGGAGGGGGTGCGGGTGAGGTGGAGATTCTCGCTGTGGCCGAGGACGAGCCAGGCGGGTACGTCGCCGTGGAGCAGGACCGGGGCGACCGTGCCGTGTTCGGCACGGAGCTTGTCGTAGAGGCCGGCGGGGTCGCTCTCCGCCTCGGGGCCGTACAGCCGGCGCAGGCCGCCGGGGCCGATGCCGAGGTTGTGCGCCGGGCACTGGGGCGGCGGGACGGCGCCGGGTTCGTGGTGGAAGGGGGTTGTCACGGTGGCTCCAGGGATCAGGACGGCCGGGCATCGAACGGGGGGTGTACGAGAAGGGGTACGGGGGCGCGCGTCGGGGGAACGGCGCGCGCCCCGGCGTCGGAACGGCCGGGAACCGTCCCGAGGCCGGTGGGTCGTGGACGTCGGGCGAGGGCCGGAGGGCCGGAAGGCCGACGGCCCGGGGGAAAGTCGGCTCCGGCCGTCAGGCCAGCGGGACCGCCAGGCTGTGCAGATAGCGCATCAGGGTCATCAGCACATCGCGGCTGGAGGCCCGCAGCCGGGCGTCGCAGTCGATCATCGGGACCTCGTCCGGCAGGTCGAGCGCTCTGCGCAGGGCCTCGACCGGATGGTGCGGTGCGTCGGGGAAGGTGTTGACTGCCACCACGAACGGCACCCCGCGCTCCTCCAGCCGGCCGATGACGTCGAAGCTGACCTCCAGCCGCCGGGTGTCGATGAGGACGACGGCGCCGAGGGCGCCTTCGAAGAGGCCGTTCCACAGGAACCAGAAGCGCTCCTGGCCGGGGGTGCCGAACAGGTAGAGGATCAGCTCCTCGCTGAGGCTGATCCGGCCGAAGTCCATGGCGACGGTGGTGGCGGTCTTCGTCTCCACCCCGGCGTTGTCGTCCACGCCGACACCGGCCTGGGTCATGGTCTCTTCGGTCGTCAGGGGCCGGATCTCGCTGACCGAGCCGACCATGGTCGTCTTGCCGACCCCGAACCCGCCGACGATCACGACCTTCACCGCGGCGGTGGCCGTGGTGGGGAGGACGTCCTCGCTGCGGGGTCCGGTGATCGTGTCAGAGCTTCTGAAGTCCATGCATCACCGCTTCGAGAAGGGACCTGTCGGGGAGTGTGGCGCGGACGATCGGCGCACGCGACTCGATGAGTTCGGTCGCGAGGAGATCGCTCAGGAGCGAGGTGACCACGCTGAACGGCAGGCTGAGGTAGGCGGAGATCTCGGCGACCGATAAGGGCGCCTGACAGAGCCGCAGGATCGCCGCCTGCTCCGGCTGGAACGTCGGCGAGGGCTCGGCCTGCGCGACGACCATCGTGACCAGGTCGAGTGCGGCCCGCTCACTGTCGTCGAGATCACCGGTGATCACGTACAGCCGTTCCGGGTCGATGAGCGCCGGATCGGTCTTGCGGCGTTCTCGTCGGGGTCCGCTCATCCGGACTGCCCGCCGTGGCGGGGCGGACTGGTCAGGTGGGCACCGATCCGCACGACCATGTCCCGCATCCTGGCGCCGACCAGCCCGGCGTCCACCGTCTCTCCCGCCAGCACCGCGAGATAGGCGCCGGTCCCGGCCGCCATCAGGTAGAAGAAGCCACCCGTGACCTCGATGACCACGAGCTTCATCATGCCGTCGCTGTAGGGGATCTCGGTGGCCACCGCGGCGGCCAGGCTCTGCAGTCCGGCGCAGGCGGCTGCCAGCCGGTCGGCGACGTCCGGGTCGCCGCCGTGCATGGCGATGCGCAGCCCGTCCGAGGAGAGCACCACGATCTGATGGATGCTCGGCACGTCGTCGGCCAGCTCCTTGAGCATCCAGTCCATGTTTCCCCGCTGCTGGATCACTTCAGGTCTCCCTTGTCCCACGCGTCATCGGAGTCTTCGCCGTGCTTCGGTTCCTGCGGTACGCCGTTGACGGCCTTGGTGAAGGCCTCCAGCCAGAGGCCGGGGGGCCTCTCGCCGCCCGGCCCGCCGGGTCCGGCGCCCGGGTGCCCGCCCCGGTGCGGCAGCCCCCCGTCGGCGGGGGCGGCGGGCGGCGGGGGCTGCTGCGGCAGGTTGTGCGAGCCGAGCGGGGCGCGGCCCCGGCTGCGGCGCTGCGGCAGCCCGTTCTCGGTCCACTCGGTGACCACCGGGACGTCGTCCTCCATGGCCGGGACGGGCGCGGCCGGACGTGGCGCGGTGGCGGGGGCACCCGTGGGAGCCGGTGCGACCACGGAGGGCACCGGGCCGGTGGCCGCGGGCTTGGGCTTGCGCTTGCCGGGGGGCGGCACCACGTGCTGGAGCTGTGACATGTCCAGCGAGCTGGTGGGCCGCGAGGTGGCGCCGATGCCGTGGGCGATGCCCGGGGCCGGGCCGGTGGTGATCATGTCGCGCGGCACGATGAGGACCGCGCGGACCCCGCCGTACGCCGACTGGCGCAGCGAGACCTGGAGCTGGTACATCCGCGAGAGGCGGCCGACGACGGCCATGCCGAGCCGCGGGGACTCTCCGAGGTCGTTCATGTTGATGCCGGCCTGGGCCTGGGCGAGCATGTTCTCTGCCCGGGCGCGGGCCTCCTCGCTGAGGCTGACGCCGCCGTCCTCGATCTCGATGGCGATGCCGGTCTGCACCTCGACCGCGGTGACGTGCACCCGGGTCTGCGGCGGCGAGTAGCGGGTCGCGTTGTCGAGGAGTTCGGCGCAGGCGTGGATGAGCGGCTCGACCGAGGTGCCGACGATGGCGACCTTGGCGATCGAGTGCAGATCGACGCGCTGGTACTCCAGGATGCGGGACATCGCGCCGCGCAGGACGCTGAACAGCGGTACGGGCTTGGGCCACTGGCGGCTGGGCCGGGCCCCGCCGAGCACGGCGATGGAGTCGGCGAGCCGACCGATCAGCGCGGTGCCGTGGTCGATGCGCAGCAGGTCGTCGAAGACCTCGGGGTTGCGCCCGTAGTGGTCCTCCATCTCCCGCAGCTCGCTGGCCTGGCGGTGCACGATCGCCTGGACGCGGCGGGCGACGCTGACGAAGGCGCGCTGGGCGGAGTCGCGCCGGGCCTCCTCGTTGTCGATGACTTCGAGGACCTGGTAGACCTGCTCGCGCAGCGCCTTGGGCAGATGGCGGTTGGCCGCATCCGCGTCGACGATGTCGCGCATGACCTCCTCGGGCGAATTGCCCACCCGCAGCCGCCGGATGGCGGCGGGCATGACTTCCTTGGTGAGCCGGACGGTCTCGGAGTCATGGCTGAGGATGCGGTGTTCCAAGTAGGCGATGCGCTGTTCGTACTCCGCGCGCTGGGCGGCCATGGCCCGCTTGCGGCGGTGCAGCGCCACGGTGAGCACGGCGACCACGAGCGTGGTGATCGCGCCGCACACGGCGACTGGTATCCGCGCGGCCGGGACCACCAGGGCCGCCCCGGCGACGGTGGCCGCGGCCAGCAGGACCACGGGGGGCAGGACTACGCGGACGACGGGGACTTCTCTGTCGGTCGGCGGTGATTCAACACGGACCATCTAAACCCTCTGGCGGTTGATTCCGGGTGTACCGGGATGTATACGCACGTGAGCGGAGACTCATGAACAAGTGCTCGAATTCGCATCAACTCGACTTCACTGCGCGTGAGCTTAGCCAGATCAGAACAGGGGATCGGCATATTCGCCCAACCCCCTGCGGGAGCACGCGAAGAGGAATACACTCGCCAGTTTTCGCACGCACCGCTGTGGGGCGTGCGCGGGGAGTGACGACGGTCGGAAGGGGCCGGCCATCGAGCCCGCGGGTCCCGACAGGCGGGACAAGCCAGGGGGCTGAATCGACTGATAGTCGATCAAATCACCGACAGAGGAGCAGATTTGTCTCGCAGAGTGGGACAGAGGTACAGACGATCGAACCGGATCGAAAGGAACAGATTCCCGATCACTCCCCGGGTGAACGGAGAAAACGCCGTGCTGACGCGTATACGGTCGCCGCTCCCCGGGACCCGTCGAGCACCCCGGGCGTACGGTGCCGCGGCGGGGGCCACGGCGGCCGGGCCGCCCCTCGGTGGCCCCGGGAGCGATACCCGGAGTGACCGTCGGGCGGACCGGGAGGAGGCGGTACCGTACGCGCCCGGAACCCCGGGGTCAGCGCCGCGATCCGCCCAGCCGCCCCTCCAGCTGCACCAGCAGTTCGCTGAGCCGGGAGCCGAGTTCGGCCCGGCTCCGCTCGTCGAGCCCCGAGAGCACCGCCCGTTCGTACGCGAGCTGTTCGGGCAGCAGCCGGTCCACCAGGGCACACCCCTCGTCGGTGAGGCGGACGTGGGCGACCCGGCGGTCGCGCTCGTCACCGCGGCGGTCCACCAGACCCCGTTCCTGGAGGGCCCGCAGCCGCTTGGTGACGGCGGCTCCGGAGGAGAAGGTCTCCCGGGCCAGCTCGCCCGGGGTCAGCTCCCGGTCGGTACGGCGTACGGCGCCGAGGAGGTCGAACTCGGCGCGGGTCAGCCCGGCGGAGCGCAGCGGGGCGTCCTCCGCCTGCTGGAGCAGCGCGGCGCAGCGGTTGATCCGGCCGATCAGCTCCATCGGGCCGGTGTCCAGCCCGGGGTTGACGGCCTGCCACTGCCGTACCACCGAGGCAACGATGTCGTCGGTCACTCCGCTCCGTTCGCAGGGGCAGGGACCGCTGCACCGCGCCGCGCCTTCGGGGCGCGGGCGGCCGGACCCAGCCGTTGTGCTGTCGCGGTGAGCGTACGGTGTCCGGCCTGCTCGGCCGCGAGAACCTCCTGCTCGGGCAGGGCGCGCTGCCACCACTCCCCCGCCGCGGTGTCGGCGGCCTCGCGCAGTTCGACGAGGCTCGCGGTCAGCGCGCGGCGCGCCCGGGCCCGCTCGGCAGGGGGCTGCCCGGCCGCCCGTTCCGCCTCCGTGCGGGCCTTCGCGGTGGCGTGAAGTGCGCGCTCGACGCGGCCCGCCGCCCTCCGGTTGGTGACGAGCGCCGCCGCGAGGAACCCGGCGAGCGCGCCGAGGACGGTGTCCAGGACCCGGTCGCCGATCAGCTCACCGGCCGGGTGCGGCGCGCCGAACTCCAGGACCAGGAGGGCCATCGGGGTGACGGCGACGGAGCCGAGCCAGTAGTTCCGGGTGATCAGGGCCTCGGCGGCGAAGCCGAAGAAGAGGCAGCACAGGACGAGCGCGAGCGGGGTGGTGCGGGAGAGCGGCAGGACGGCGGCGAAGACCAGGACGCCCAGGAGGTTGCCCAGGGTGCGCTGGAGGGTCCGGTTCCAGGTGAGGGTGATGTTGGCCTGGTAGAGGGAGGCGGCGGTGACGATCGCCCAGTAGGGGCGGCCGACGCCGAGGGCCGCGCAGAGGTAGCCGGCGAGCGCGCAGCCGGTGAGGGTGCGGACGGCGACGGGGAGCAGCGGCGATCCCGGGCCGAGGCTCCGCAGCAGGGTCCGGCGGGCGGCACGGCGGCGGCCGGGGTCCCGCAGGGCGGCCCGCTCGGCCTCGATGCCGCACAGCTCGGTGGCGGTGGCGTACTCCGCCTCGGACCCCGGCGGAGGCGGCAGGGGGACGGGTCCGCGCGCCCGGGTCAGGGCCGCCAGGTCCCGCAGCCTGTCCGCCTCCGCTTCCGGGTCCGTGGCCGGCGGGGTGACGGCCGCCTCCGCGTGCGCCACCAGCCGTTCCAGGGAGCGTCGTACGGGGGTGGGGCGGCCGGAGGCGAGCAGGCACTGCCAGGCCGCGTGCACGGCGGCGGCCGCGGCCCGGTGCGTACGGGGCCCGGGGTCGGCCACGCGGTCGGCGGCGGCCGCCAGGGCACGGGCGACGGCCCGTCGCTCGGGCCCCTCACGGCGGATCAGAGCGGGCCCGACACAGACCAGCCAGGCCACCGCTCCCGCCGCCAGGGTCAGGGCCAGATGCGCCGGGACCTGGCCGAGGCGCTGCGGGGCGAACAGGGCGGCGGAGCTGACGAAGGTGAGGATGACGTGGCCGGGCGGGCCGATGCGGGTCGCGTCGCACCCCGCCTTCTGGACGGAGGCGAGCAGCGCGCCGACCGCGACGAGCACGCCGGTGGAATGGGTGAGCGAGGCGGTGACCAGCGCGGTCCCGAGCCCGGCGGTCATGGCGAGCACGAGGCGGGCCAGGGTCCCGGCCCGTCGGGCGTACGGCAGGCCGTGCCCGTACAGCGCGCAGAGAGAACCGGCCATCGTGTAGACGACGAGGTCGAGTCGGCCGAGGGCGAGCAGCGTCAGCTGCGGTACGGCGGAGGCGGCCACCACGCTCAGCGCGGGTTTGAACCAGGTGTCCGCCGGGCGGGCGAGCCGGAGCGGGGCGACGAGGGGAAGGCCGCGGGGCCGGGACCTCCGGGCCGAGATGGATGCATCACTCACCCATATACGTTAACAGGTATTACACCTGTAAACGACATTCTGCCGGATGCTGCTCCCTCCCGGTCCGGGGACCGGCCCCGGCGGCTCTGTTCGACCGCACAGATCCTGACGCACACTGTTCCGCGTCACCGGTGCCCCATATTCTTTGAATCTTCATACGACTACTACGATGACGGGCCATGACCAGGGTGAGCACGCGGACCGACCGGCAGAGGCGGCGCTCCCGCGTGCCCGCCTCGCCGGTCTGGGTCTTCGCCCTGCTCTCCCTGCTCTTCTGCTGCTCGGTCACCTCCCCGGCCGCCGCCGCCGTTCCGGTGGCGGCGGAGGCCGCGGTCCCGTCCTCCGTACGGACGCTGACGCCGGTGACCGGTCTGCACATCGAGCCGGTCGCCATGGCCGTCCCCGTCGACCGGGGGCTGGGAACCTCGTGCCACGGCGGCTCGACCCACTCGGCGGCCGTGGTGCTGCCGGTGGCGACCGCACCCCTCGCGCCCCCCTCCCCCGTGGCCGTCGTGCCCACCGCCCCGCTGACCGGGGCGGCCGCCGTCCGGGGGCCCTCCCACGACGGTGTCCACTCCGTCGATCAGCTGCGTCTGCAGGTTCAACGGATCTAGAGCCGGGTCCGCTCCTCCCCCCTCCGCGCCCCCCGTGCCGGAGTGGTGGGAGCGGCTGCCCGTATGCCCTGTTTCCCCTCCCCTCCCTGTATCGACCCGGATGCATCCGCCGCATCCGCTGAACGACGAGGATCTCCCATGGCTTCCGCCAAGAACCCGAACTCCCCCGCCGCCGCCCGCCGCGCCAAGCTCGAGGAGGCCCGCCGCAAGGAGCGGGCCCGTGAGCGGCGGGGCCGCCTCATCACCATCGGCGCGTCCGTCGCCGTCGTGCTGGCGCTGGTCGCCGGGGGCGGCTACCTGGTCCACCAGGCGAACGAGAAGGACAAGAAGGAGGAGCAGGCCCGGAACTCGCCCGTCACCGGTGAGCGCACGTGGAAGGACCTGAAGCAGGGCCACGTGGAGACGAAGGTCGACTACCCGATGACCCCGCCGGTCGGCGGTGACCACAGCCAGGTCTGGATGAACTGCAACGCGGACGTCTACACCGAGGAGATACCGAAGGAGAACGCCGTGCACTCGCTGGAGCACGGCGCGGTCTGGGTGACGTACAACGACAAGGCGTCGGAGGCGGACGTCAAGGCGCTGACGGAGAAGGTCAAGTCGACTCCGTACTCCCTGATGAGCCCGGTCAAGGACCAGAAGGACCCGCTGATGCTCAGCGCGTGGGGCAAGCAGGTGACGGTGGACAGCGCGTCGGACGCGCGCGTCAACCAGTTCTTCACCAAGTACGTCCAGGGCCCGCAGACCCCTGAGCCGGGTGCTGCCTGCACGGGCGGGCTCGACAGGTGACCCCCGTGGCCGACTCGTTCTCCTCGACCCGGCGGATGGTGCTCGCGGGTGCCGTCGTGCTGGTGCTGGCGGTGGGGCTGGTGGCGCTGATGGTCGGGCGCCCGTCGTCGGCGTCCCCGTCCGCGGGGACGGCGCAGTCCGCTCCGGCGGAGGGGTCGGCGGACGCGGGGTTCGCCCGGGACATGGCGATCCACCATCAGCAGGCGGTGGAGATGTCGTTCATCGTGCGCGACCGCACCGAGGACGAGGACGTGCGGCGCCTGGCGTACGACATCATCAACACCCAGGCCAACCAGCGCGGCATGATGCTGGGCTGGCTGGAGCAGTGGGGCCTGCCCAAGAGTTCGCCGGAGCCGCCGATGACGTGGATGGGCCACACCATGAAGCCGACCGGCGACGGTTCACTGATGCCGGGCATGGCCACGACCGCCGAGCTGAAGGAGCTCAAGGCGGCTGAGGGCACGGCGGCCGAGGTGCTGTTCCTCCGGCTGATGACCGTCCACCACCAGGCCGGGGTGGACATGGCACGCGCCGGGGCCGAGAAGGCCGGCACCGACGTCATCCGCAATCTGGCGAAGGGCATGGTCAACGGTCAGGAGTCCGAGATCGGGCTGATGGCGAGCATGCTGAAGGCGCGCGGCGCCCAGCCGTGAGCCGGTGGGCGGCCGCCTTCCCCGCGGGACGTTCCGTGGGAAGGGGGCCGCCCGTGGTGCCGTCGGCCGCATCGGCATCACATAGGCTCGGCGACGATATGAAGAGCATCCTCACTCCGCTGGGGCCCAAGGCCGACAAGGACACCGTGCGACGGCACAATCTGAGCCTGGTACTGCGCGCCGTCCGGGACGAGGGCGAGAGCGGGGAGGCGACCCGCGCCCAGGTCTCCGCCCGGGTCGGGCTGACGCGGGCCGCGGTCTCCTCGCTGGTCGAGCAGCTGATGGAGAGCGGCTTCCTCACCGAGTCGGGCAAGACGTTCAGCGGCCAGGCCGGGCGCCCCGGTACCGCGCTCAAGGTGGCCCGCACCGGCCCCGCCGGGCTCGGTGTGGAGATCAACATCGATTACGTGTCGGTCTGCGTCGTCGACCTCGCGGGCACCGGCCGGGTCCGCCAGACCGAGCACCTCGACAACCGGGGCGCACCCGCCGAGCAGGTCCTCGCCCGCGCGGCCCGGATCGCCGCGCGGACCCTGGACTCGGCGCGCGAGCAGGACCTGCGCCCGGTGGGCGCCACGCTGGCGCTGCCCGGGCTGGTCTCCGGCGGCGCGGTGCGGCAGGCCCCCAACCTCGGCTGGAACGAGGTCCCGGCGCAGGAGCTGTTCGCCGAGGCGCTCACCGCTCTGCGGCCGGGCCACCCGGTGCTGCCGGTCGCCTCGGAGAACGAGGCCAACCTCGCGGCCCTGGCCGAGCTGTGGTTCGGCGGGCTCGGTGGCGCACGGAGCTTCCTCTATCTGACCGGCGAGATCGGGGTCGGCGGAGCGCTGGTGCTCGGCGGCGAACTGCTGCGGGGCGCGCACGGGTTCGCCGGGGAGATCGGCCATGTCGTGGTGGACCCGGACGGGCCGGAGTGCCGGTGCGGGTCCCGGGGCTGCCTGGAGCAGTACGCCGGACAGACGGCGCTCCTGCGGGCGGCCGGGGTCGACGGGTCCGGGGGCGGTGCCGGGGTGGTGGAGCTGGAGCGGCGCGCGCGGGCCGGGGACGGACCGGCGGTGGCGGCGCTGACGGAGGCGGGCCGGATGCTGGGCCGGGTGGTGTCGGGGGCGGTGAACCTGGTCGACCCGGACGCGGTGGTGCTCGGCGGGATCTACCGTGGCCTGATGCCGTGGCTCTCGCCGCCCGCCGACGAGGAGCTGACCGGCCGGGTGGTGTCGGGGCTCTGGTCCCCTGGCAGCGGCCGGCTCCGCGCGTCGTCGGTGGCGGGCGACGCGGCGCGGGGGGCTGCGGCGCTGGTGGTGCAGGACGTGCTGGAGGACCCGGTGGCGTACGCGGAGCCTTACGGGGTGTGAGGCGGGGCGTACGGAAGTGCGGCCCGGCGCCTTTCCCCCGAGGGCGCGGCGCCTTCCATGAAGGGCCCGGCGCACCTTGACGGCGGGCCTGGTGCCCTTCCCGCGGGCCCCCCGGCGCCCTTCCGCGGGCCCGTGCGGTCCGCGGGCCGGACACCGTCGGGAAGGGCCCGACGAGCCCGGCCCCCTCCCGACCGGCCCGGAGCCCCCGCGAGGGCTGGGCCCGCCCCCGTACCCTCAGCGCACGCCCAGCAAGTGGTCCATGGCCAGCTGGTCCAGCACCTCGAAGGCCATTCCGCGTTCCGCCGCCGCGTCCACGTCGAACTCCTCGTACGCCGTGCGGTCGGCGAGCAGCGCCGCCAGACCGTCCCCCGCGGTCGGGCGCGCCAGCTGGTCCAGGCGGGAGGCGCGCAGCGCGGCCCGTACCTCGGGGTCGGCGCGGAAGGCCGCCGCGCGCTCCTTGAGGATCAGGTAGTTGCGCATGCACCCGGCGGCCGAGGCCCAGACGCCGTCGTAGTCCTCGGTGCGCGGGGGCTTGAAGTCGAAGTGGCGCGGGCCCTCGTAGCCGCTCTCCAGCAGGTCGACGAGCCAGAACGCCTGGCGCAGGTCGCCCGCGCCGAAGCGGAGGTCCTGGTCGTACTTGATGCCGGACTGGCCGTTGAGGTCGATGTGGAACAGCTTGCCCGCCCACATGGCCTGGGCGATGCCGTGCGGGAAGTTGAGCCCGGCCATCTGCTCGTGCCCGGTCTCGGGGTTGACCCCGACCAGCTCGGGGCGCTCCAGCCGCTCGATGAAGGCGAGGGCATGGCCGATGGTGGGGAGCAGGATGTCGCCGCGCGGCTCGTTCGGCTTGGGCTCGATGGCGAAGCGGAGGTCGTACCCCTGCTCGGTGACGTACTCCCCCAGCAGGTCGAAGGCCTCCTTCATCCGGTGCAGGGCCAGGCGTACGTCCTTGGCGGCGCCGGACTCCGCGCCCTCGCGGCCGCCCCAGGCGACGAAGGTGGTGGCGCCGAGTTCGACGGCGAGGTCGATGTTGCGCAGCGTCTTGCGGAGCGCGTACCGGCGCACCTCCCGGTCGTTGGCGGTGAACGCGCCGTCCTTGAAGACGGGGTGGGTGAAGAGGTTCGTCGTCACCATGGGCACGACCAGGCCGCTCGCGTCGACCGCCTGCCGGAACCGCTTGACGATCGCCTCGCGCTCGGTCTCCGTCGAGCCGAAGGGGATCAGGTCGTCGTCGTGGAAGGTCACGCCCCAGGCGCCCAGTTCGGCGAGGCGCCGGACGGACTCGGCGGGGTCGATGGCCGCGCGGGTGGCGTCGCCGAAGGGGTCCCGGCCCTGCCAGCCCACGGTCCACAGACCGAAGCTGAACTTGTCCTCGGGGGTGGGGGTGAAGCGTTCCGTCATCGTCGTCCGACCGCCTTCGCCTGCTGTCGGGGCCGGGCCCGCATGCCCGCCACCCCTATTTGTTCACTGTCATGATTAATCATGCACGGGGTTCCCTGCCAGCGGAACCCCTGCTGCTGCGGCGAGTTCCCCCGCGACCTGTTCCCGAGGGCTGCGATCACGTAATTTGTTCGCGATACAGTCGAATGAACTCCACGACCCCATGCCCGTGGAGTCGCCCCCGCCACGCGAAAGAGGCCGCCCATGTCGTCACGTACCGTCGTCATCGGCGTGGACAGCTCCACCCAGTCCACCAAGGCCGCCGTGATCGACGCCGTGACCGGCGAGCAGCTCGCGGTGGCCCGGGCCCCGCACACCGTCACCGGGGAGTCCGGGGCCCGGGAGAGCGACCCGGAGGTGTGGTGGCGGGCACTGGGCGACGCGGTGGCGGCGGGCCTGAAGTACGCGGGCCTGCCCGCCCGTTCGGTCACCGGGATCGCGGTGGCCGGTCAGCAGCACGGGCTCGTCGTGCTGGACCGCTCGGGCCGTCCGCTGCGGCCCGCGCTCCTCTGGAACGACACCCGCTCCGCCCCGCAGGCCGCCGCGCTCACCGACGCGCTGGGCGGCCCCGAGGCCTGGACCGAGCGGACCGGGTCCGTGCCGGTCGCCTCCATCACCGCCTCCAAGTGGCGCTGGCTGTGCGAGCACGACCCGGAGGCGGCGAAGGCGGCCGCGGGCGTCCGGCTGCCGCACGACTTCCTCACCGAGCGGCTCGCGGGCGTGGCCGCGACCGACCCCGGGGACGCCTCCGGCACCGGCTGGTACGCCACCGCCACCGGCGCGTACGACCCCGGGCTGCTGGACCTCGTCGGCCTGGACCCGGCCCTCCTCCCCCAGGTCGCACCCACCGGGGCGACCCGGATCGGCTCGCTCACCGGCACGGCGGCCGAGGCGCTGGGGCTGCCGGCGGGGATCGCGGTCGCGGCGGGGACGGGCGACAACATGAGCGCGGCCGTGGGGCTGGGGCTCGGCGGCGACGGGCTGCTGGACCACCCGGTCCTCTCGCTCGGCACGTCGGGCGTGGTCTTCGCCGCCTCCCGTACGCGCTCCACCGACCCGGCGCTCTCCGGGTTCGCCGCCGCCGACGGTACGTATCTCCCGCTGGCCTGCACCCTCAACTGCACGCTCGCCGTGGACAAGGTCGCCGCCCTGCTCGGCCTGCACCGCGAGGACACCGCCCCCGGGGGCGAAGCCGTCCTGCTCCCCTATCTCGACGGCGAACGCACTCCGGACCTGCCGACCGCCGCCGGGCTGCTCACCGGGCTGCGCCACGACACCACCCCGCAGCAACTGCTGGGCGCCGCCTACGAGGGAGCGGCCGTCACCGTACTGCGGGCGCTGGACACGCTGTTGCGGGCCTGCGGTCTCGACCCCGACGCCCCCGAGGTGGCCGCCCGGCCGCTGCGGCTGATCGGCGGAGGGGCGCAGGGGCGGGCCTGGGTGGAGACGGTGCGTCGGCTCTCCGGCCGTCCGCTCGTCATCCCGGCCCGCGGCGAACTGGTCGCCCTGGGAGCTGCGGCGCTCGCCGCGTCGGCCTCGGGCGGCGGGGACCCGGTGGCGCTGGCGACGGCCTGGGGGGCCGGTGAGACGGGTCGTCGACTCGACGCCCAGGAGCGGGATTCGGCGACCTGGCAGCGGGTCACCTCGGTGCTGGACCGGGCCGCGGAGCCGCTGCTCGGCGGCTGACGGACAAGCAGGGTTTGGCCGTCGGCGGCCCCGACGACGACCGCCGACGGCCCCGGTTGGGAATACCAACTGATTTTCCATAGGATCCGGCGATGATCACAAGAAATCGGCTGACGGCCGGGGTGTGCATAGCACTGGCCACCCTGGCCGCCGGGCTCGGCACCGCGATCCCCGCGGCCGCCGACGGACCACCCGCCACCCCCGCCCCCAAGGTCGAACTCGTCCTCGACGTCAGCGGATCCATGCGCGCCCGCGACATCGACGGCCAGTCCAGGATGCTGGCCGCGAAGCAGGCGTTCAACGACGTCCTGGACGCGGTGCCCGAAGGGGTCCACCTCGGCATCCGCACCCTCGGCGCCGACTACCCGGGCGAGGACCGCAAGGTCGGCTGCAAGGACACCAAGCAGCTCTACCCGGTCGGCCCGCTGGACCGCACCGAGGCCAAGGCCGCCGTCGCCACCCTCGCCCCGACCGGCTGGACCCCGATCGGCCCCGCACTGCTCGGCGCCGCCGACGACCTCGAAGGCGGCGACGGCACGCGCCGGATCGTCCTCATCACGGACGGCGAGGACACCTGCGGCCCGCTCGACCCGTGCGAGGTGGCCCGGGAGATCGCGGCGCGCGGTACCCACCTGGTCATCGACACCCTCGGCCTGGTGCCCGACGCCAAGATCCGCCAGCAGCTCACCTGCATCGCGGACGCCACCGGCGGCACCTACACCGCCGTCCAGCACAAGGAAGACCTCTCGCGCCGGGTGAAGCAGTTGGTGGACCGGGCGGCCGAGCCGGTCGCCACCCCGGTCGCCACCGAGGGGGCGGGCAGCTGCTCCGCCGCGCCCGAGCTGAAGGCGGGCCTCTACACCGACCGCCAGGTGATGGGTGAACACCGCTGGTACCGGGTCGACGTGCTGCCCGGTCAGGAGCTGCGCGCCTCGGTGAGCGTGGCGGCCGACCGCGCCGTCGACAACGACTACGGTGTCCTGCTGCGCGCGGTGACGGCCTCCGGACGCGAGATCGTCCGGGGCGAGGCGTCCGGCACCGGACGTACGGATGTGATCTCGTCCGGTCTCCGCTATCCCAAGGCCGAGGTGGAGGACGGTGACGACGGCAGCGGCAAGCCCGCCGCCGAGACCGTCTGCCTCCAGCTCTCCAACGCCTTCTCCGCACCCGCCTCGGTGAAGCGCACCCCGGGTCTGCCGGTCGAGCTGACCGTGGACCTGGTGGACGGACCGGACCAGGCGTCCGACGTGGCCGCCTTCGGCCTCGGCCGCGGCTGGTGGCTGCTGGGCGCCCTCGTGCTGACCGGACTGGTCGCGGGGCTGCTCTTCGGCTGGATCTCGCGCTGGCGCATCGCCGTATGGAGGACCAACTGATGGTGACGACGACTTCCCACCGGGCCCGCACCCGTGGTGTGCGACGCGCGTTCGCCGGGGCACTGCTGGCCGGGCTGACCCTGTTCACCTCGGCGGGCACGGCAGCGGCCGACGACCCGGCGCCCAGCGCGAGCCCGGGTGACGAAGGCTCCGCCCCCACCGAGGCGGGCACCACCTTCCGTACCGCGACCGCGCTCCAGCAGGGCCAGACCGGCACCGCGCAGGCGTCGGCGGGCGACTACCTCTACTGGGTGTTCCCGGCCGACACCGGCCAGCGCGCCACCGTCCGGGCGACGGTCAAGCTGCCGCAGGGCGAGGCGAAGCGTTCGGCCTCCACCTGGCAGATCGACGTGTACGACGGGCTGCGCCGCCGCCAGGCGTGCAGTTACGGCCACCAGACCCGCAAGGCGGCGGCCGACGCGGCGGCGGTGGAGCTGTCCTGTGTGCTGCGCACCGTACGGTCCTGGTCCGAACCATGGGCCAACGACCCGCTGCCGGGCAGCTACTACGTGCGGCTGACGGTCGTGAACCTCCCGGCCGACGAGCTGGGGCTGCCGTTCGGGGCCGAGGTGCGGGCCGACGTGGCGGACGCGGGCGGCGCCCACCACGTGGACGGCACGCTCGCGAAGCCGCTGGTGCCGGGTATCTCGGTGACCGGCGCGTCGGGCACCTCCCAGGCCCGGGCCGCCGTTGAGCCGGAGGGCGGCTGGGCCTCCGGCTGGTGGACGAGCCGCTGGCTCTGGACGGTCGGCGGCGGGGTCCTCGCCGCGCTCGCGGGCGTGTTCGGCTACTCGCTGACGCGGGGCCGGGGCCGCCCGGCGCACGTGCCTCACGGGGTCTGAGGGCCCTCCGCGGACAGCGCCCTCGGGCTGCCGCCCGGCCGGCCGCCTCCCCGCCCCTCGGCGATCCCGAACGGGACCGCTCCGAGACGGGGAGGCACGGCCGGTGCGGCAGTTCGGCGAGGAGAACCCGTGGGGGGGCCGTGTCCGCGGTGCGACCCGGCGATCGCGGCGTACGCCGGCAGGCGGGCGAGCGGCAGCCGGATCGGCGACGGGTGCTCGACGCCCTTCGCGCCGGTCGTCCCGGTCAAGATCGTCTGCATCCAGCCGATCGCGGGGCTTTGACCGTCCGCATCCGACGACCACGACGGCTGGGCTCGTCAACTCGCTTGCCCACCAAGACCGATGGCAGATTCCGGCCACGGCGGCCCGACACTCTGGCGGAGTGGCGCCCTCATCGCGTTCGATGAAGTTCGAACGATTGCGCGCCACTCACGGCGCATCCCAGGGAGCGGAGTCCTTTCGATGTCCACGCAGACCGGCCCGGCACTCGACACCCCGTCCCGCGCCCCCGTGCCCGTAGCGGGCCCCAGGGGGCTGCCGCTGCTCGGGAACCTGCCGCAGTTCGGGAGGAACCCCCTCGCCTTCTTCGAACTCCTGCGAGGACACGGGGACATGGTGCGCTGGCGGTTCGGGCGCAATCGGTGCCTGTTCGTCTCGGACCCGGAGCACATAGGCGAGTTGCTCACCGAGACGGAGGGCACCTTCGACCAGCCGAGGCTCGGGATCGCGTTCCGTACGGTGATGGGCGACGGCATCATCGTGGCGCGGGGTCGGGAGTGGCGCCGCAAACGGTCGCTGGTACAGCCGTCGGTGCGGCCCAAGCAGGTGAAGTCGTACGCGGCCACCATGGCGGCCTCCGCGGTGGAGCTGGCCGACAGCTGGGCGGACGGAGAACGCGTCGACATCAAGCGGGAGATGGCGGCGCTGACGCAGAAGATCGCGGTGCGCACCATCTTCGGTGTGGACACCCCGGCGGACTCGGAGGCGATGGGCCGGGCGATGGATGTCGCCCAGGCGGAGATCGGCAAGGAGTTCTCCGGCATCGGGGCGCTGCTGCCCGACTGGGTACCCACCCCCGGCCGGGCGCGGATCAGGAAGGCCGCCGCGGTCATCGACGCCGAGGTGGCGCGGGTGGTGGCCCGGCACCGCGACGGCGGCACCGAACGGCCCGACCTGCTCAGCCGGTTGCTGGCCGCGGTCGACGAGAGCGGGGAACGGCTCAGCGACGAGGAGATCCGCGACGAGACGGTGACCCTGTACATCGGCGGGCATGAGACGACGAGTTCGACCCTGGTGTGGGCGTGGTACCTGCTCTCCCGCAACCCCCGGGTGCGGGCCGCGCTCACCGAGGAGTTGGACGAGGTGCTCGGCGACCGCGAGCCGGGGATCGACGACTACGCCCGACTCCCCTGCACCCAGGCGGTGGTGAAGGAGACCCTGCGGCTGTATCCGACGATCTGGCTGATCACGGGCGTCGCGAAGGAGGGGGCTCGGCTCGGCGGTATGCCGGTCGAGGAGGGGACCCGGGTCTGGAGCAGCCAGTGGTCCACGCACCGGGATCCGCGGTGGTTCCCGGAGCCGGAGGAGTTCCGGCCGGAGCGCTGGGACGCGGAGAGCGGGGACGAGATCGCGGAGTACGCGTGGTTCCCGTTCGGCGGCGGGCCCCGGGTCTGCCTGGGGACCAGGTTCGCCATGGTGGAGGCGGTCCTGATCCTCGCCGTGCTGGCCCGGCGCTTCGATCTGGACGTCGATCCCGGGGTCGTCGAGCCCGTGCCGAGTCTGACGCTCCAGCCGGACCGCGATGTGCTGGCCACCGTACGGAAGCGGTAGCGGTGCGGGGGTGCCCGGTCCCCTCTCGCTCCTCCGGGCACCCCCGCCCCCTCAGTCCTGCGGCAGCCACTTCCTCCAGACGTCCGGGTGGCGCTCGATCCAGCGCTTGGCCGCCTCCTCGGGGGTGAGCCGCTGTGAGGCGATCATCTCGGAGACCTCGTTCTGGTGCTGCTCCGACCAGTGGAACTTCTTGAGGAAGTCGGCCGCGTCCCCTCCGCGCTCGACGAAGTCGGCGTTGAGGAACTTCTGCAGCGGCGTGGTGGGGTAGCCGCAGTCGATGTCCTCGGGGGCCTTGGCCGCGCACTCCTCGGTGTACTCCGGGAGCTTCACCTCGACCATCGGCACCTCGTTGAACAGCCACTGCGGCTGGTACCAGTAGCTGAGGAAGGGCTTCTTCTCCTTGGCGAACTGCTGGATCTGGGTGATCTGAGCCGCCTCGGAGCCGGCGAAGACCACCTTGTAGTCCAGGCCCAGGTTCCTCACCAGGGCCACGTCGTTGGTGACGTAGGAGGGCGAGCCGTCCATCAGCTGGCCCTTGCCGCCGCTCTCGGCGGTCTTCAGCCGGTCCGCGTACTTGTTGAGGTTCTTCCAGTCCGTGACGTCGGGGTGCTGGTCGGCGAAGTACTCGGGGACGTACCAGCCGATATGGCCGGTGACCCCGAGGTCGCCGCCGCGGACGATGGTCTTCTTCTCGTCGACGTACAGCTTCTCCTGGTCGGGGTGGCCCCAGTCCTCCAGGATCGCGTCGACGCGGCCCTGGCTGAGGGCGTCCCAGGCGGGGACCTCGTCGGTCTGGACGAGGTCGACGCGGTAGCCCAGCTCCTCCTTCAGGAGTTGCTCGGCCACGGCGACGTTGGCCTGGGCGCCGACCCAGGACTGGACGGAGAGGGTGACCGTCTTGACCCCTGCGGGAGCGGCGAACGGGGAGGCCTGCTTGGTCATGTCGGCGGCGCCGCAGCCCGCCGTGGCGAGCAGGGCGGTGGCCGAGGCGAGCGCCACGAGCAGGCGGGTGCGGGAGCGGTTCATCTCAGCTCTCCTGTCGCTGGCGGCGGGCGGTGGGCTGGGTGACCCGGTCGAGCATCAGGCCCAGGCAGACGATCGCCGCTCCGGCGACCAGCCCGGTGGCCAGGTCGCCCTGGGCGAGGCCGAAGACGACGTCGTAGCCGAGTGCGCCCGATCCGACCAGTCCGCCGATGATGACGACGGCGAGGACGAGCACGACCGCCTGGTTGACGGCGAGCAGCAAGGAGGGCCTGGCCAGGGGCAGTTGGACCTGGCGCAGCTGCTGGCCGGGGGTGGCGCCGAGCGAGCGGGCGCCCTCCATCGCGGCCGGGTCGACGCCCCGCAGCCCCTGGGTGGTGATGCGGACGACGGCGGGCAGCGCGTAGACGACGGCCGCTGCGGCGGCGGGGGCCCGGCCGACGCCGAAGAGGGCGACGACGGGGATGAGGTAGACGAACTGCGGCATGGTCTGGAAGACGTCCAGGACCGGCCGCAGCAGCTTCTCCAGCCGTGCGCTGCGGGCCGCGCCGATCGCGATGGAGAAGCCGAGGACCAGGGTGACGGCCACGGCGGCGATCACCTGGCTGAGGGTGTCCATCGACGGTTCCCACACGCCGAGGACCCCGATCGCGGCCATGGCGAGGACGGCGGTGGCGGCGGTGCGCCAGGTGCCGATGGTCCAGGCGAGGGCGGCGACGACGAGGAGCACCGACCACCAGGGCAGGGAGGTGAGCCCGCTGCGCAGCGGGTTGAGGACTCCGCTGGTGAAGTGGGAGGCGAGGTCGGCGGTGCCGCCGACGACGGGGACCCCGGTGTAGAGGTGGTCGACCATCCAGTCCTTGGCGGTGTTGACCGGTCCGGCGATGGCCACGGTGACGTCGTCGGGCCAGACCCGGCCGTCGGTGAGGCGTCCCACGAGGGCCACGGCGGCGGTGACCAGGGCGGCGAGGCCCCAGCCGCGCCACCCGCGCAGGAGGGCCGGGCCGGTGGGCTCGGTGCCGACGCGGCGGCCGGCCGCCTCCGTCGTACGGTCCAGGACGACGGCGAGCAGCACGATCGGGATGCCGGCGGCGAGGGCGGCGCCCACGTCGACGGCGGAGAGCGCCTGGTAGACCCGGTCCCCGAGACCGCCGGCGCCGATCACGGAGGCGATGACGGCCATGGAGAGCGCCATCATGATGGTCTGGTTGAGGCCGAGCAGCAGCTCCTTGCGGGCCAGCGGGAGGCGGGCGGTGAGCAGCCGCTGCCTGCCGGTCGCGCCGAGCGAGGTGACGGCCTCCATGACCCCGCCGTCCGCGCCGCGCAGGCCGAGCGCGGTGAGCCGGGCCATCGGCGGAGCCGCGTAGACGACGGTGGCGAGGACCGCTCCGGGGACGCCGACACCGAAGACCAGCACCACGGGGAGCAGATAGGCGAAGGCGGGCAGGACCTGCATGGTGTCGAGCACCGGGCGCAGGATGCGGAAGATGCGGTCGGAGAGTCCGGCGGCCAGGCCGAGGATGAGGCCGAGGACGACGGAGGCGAGGACGGCGACGACCATCAGCGCGAGCGTCTGCATGGTCGGCACCCACATGCCGAGCAGCCCGCAGGCCAGGAAGGAGGCGGCGGCGGTCAGCGCGAGCCTGATGCCCGCGACCCGCCAGGCGACGGCGGCGGCGAGCACGGTGACACCGGCCCAGCCGAGGGCCAGGAGGACCAGGTAGACGCCGCGTACAGAGAGGACGACGGCGTTGCTGATGTGGCCGAAGAAGTAGAGGAAGAGCGGGTGGCTGTCCCGGTTGGAGACGATCCAGTCGGTGACGCTGCCGAGCGGCCCGGAGAGGTCGGCGGTGAGCGCGTCGGGCCAGACCCCGCCGCCCCAGCGGCCGTGGACGAGGGGGACGAGGACGGCGGCGGCGAGCGCGAGGAGCAGCAGCTTCCCGGCTGCCGGGCGTTCGCGCAGGGCGGCGAGCGGCCCCCGGCCGGTGCCCGGCTGCACGGGGCGGGCCGGGGTGGCTTGGGCGGTGGCCATCAGAGGGACACCTCGCGGGCGCCGTCGGGGGCGGCGGCTCCGGAGGACCCGGCCGCTCCCGTGCTGTCCTCTCCGGCTGTCGCGGGGCCCCTCGCCCCGGCCACCACGTCCAGCAGGCACGCGTGGTCGACGACGCCGACGAGCCGGCCGCCGTCCATCACCCTGGCGGCGGGGTCGCCGGAGCGGGAGACCGCCTCGATGGCTTCGAAGACCGTGGCGTCGGGGCGCACGGCCGGGCCGCGCTCGCTCTCTCCGGCGAGCGCGGGGCGCATGGCGGTGGCGACGGTGAGGACCTGCTCGCGCGGGACGTCCCGGACGAACTCGCGGACGTAGTCGTCGGCGGGCGAGCCCACGATCTCCTCGGGGGTGCCGAGCTGGACGATCCCGCCGTCCCGCATGAGCGCGATCCGGGTGCCCAGGCGCAGCGCCTCGCTCAGGTCGTGGGTGATGAAGACCATGGTGCGGCCCTCCTCGCGGTGCAGCCGGACCACCTCGTCCTGCATCTCGCGGCGGATCAGCGGGTCCAGCGCGCTGAACGGCTCGTCGAAGAGGAGGACGGAGGGGTCGACGGCGAGCGCGCGGGCGAGGCCGACACGCTGCTGCTGACCGCCGGAGAGCTGCGAGGGACGGCGGTCCTCCAGTCCGGCGAGGCCGACCTTCTCCACCAACTCGGCTGCCTTGGAGCGGCGTTCGCCCTTGCTCAGGCCCTGGATCTCCAGACCGTAGGCGACGTTGTCCAGCACCGTGCGGTGCGGCAGCAGCCCGAAGTGCTGGAAGACCATCGCGGTGCGGTGACGGCGCAGTTCGCGCAGCCGGGCGCGGTCCATCGCGAGGACGTCCTCGCCGTCGATGGCGAGGGTGCCGCTGGTGGGTTCGATCAGCCGGGTCAGACAGCGTACGAGGGTGGACTTGCCGGAGCCCGACAGGCCCATGACGACGAAGACCTCGCCCTTGCGGACGTCGAAGGAGACATCGCGGACGGCGGCGGTGCAGCCGGTGGCCTCGCGCAGTTCGGCGGGCGGGAGGGCCGCGTACTCGCCGCCGGGGATGCGGTCGGCCCTGGGGCCGAAGACCTTCCAGAGGTCGCGTACGGAGAAGACGGCGTCCTCAGTCGTCTCGACGGGCGCCTCGGGGGCGCGGGTTGCGGTCATCGGGCATCGTCTCCGGTGCCGGCACCAGGGGCCGGGACCGTGTGGCCCGCCTCCTGTGCGAGGAGTTCGGCGCACTTCTCGCCGACCATGAGGACCCCGATCATCGGGTTGACGGCGGGCATGGTCGGGAAGACCGACGCGTCCGCGATCCGGATGCCTTCGAGTCCCCGGATGCGCAACTGCGGGTCCACCACGGCCTGGTGGTCGTCGGCGGCACCCATCTTGCAGGTGCCCGCCGGGTGGTAGACGGTGTGGGCGACCTTGCGGGCGTACTCGCTGATGTCCTCGTCCGAGGTGACCTCGGGGCCGGGGCAGACCTCGCGCTTCAGCCAGTGGGCGAGCGGTTCGGTGGCGGCGATCTCCCGGGCGAGCCTGATGCCGTCGACCAGGGTGCGGCCGTCGTAGTCGTCCTCGTCGGTGAAGTACCTGAAGTCCAGGGCGGGCTTGACCTCGGGGTCGGCGCTGGTGAGGTAGAGGCGGCCCCGGCTGCGCGGCTTGGGGATGTTGGGGGTCATCGACACACCGTGCTCGGGCTTCTCGTAGCCCAGGCGCTCGGGGTTGTCGGTGAAGGGGATCTGGTAGAAGTGGAACATCAGGTCCGGGCCCCGGGATCCGGGGTCGCGGCGGACGAAGAGTCCCGCGTCGGAGTCCATCGCGGAGTTCTCCGGGATGGGCCCGTCAGTCTCCCAGACGATGACGGACTCGGGGTGGTCGAGCAGGTTCTCTCCCACGCCCGGCAGGTCGTGGCGCACCTCGATGCCGAGTGCCTCCAGGTCCGCGCGCGGGCCGATCCCGGAGTGCAGCAGCAGCCGGGGGGTGTCCACCGCGCCCGCGCAGACGATGACTTCGCGGGCGGCGCGCAGCAGGATCTCCTCGCCGTCCTTCGTCCGGACGTGGACGCCGGTGGCGCGGGTGCCGTCGAACTCCAGGCGGTGGGCCCAGGTCTCCAGCAGGATGCGGAGGCCCGGGCGGTCACCGGCCTCGATGTGCGGGTGGAGGTAGGCCACGGAGGCGGAGGAGCGCTTGTTGTTCTCGGGGTGGTAGGCGAGGTCGAAGAAGCCGACGCCCTCGTGGAACGGCTTGCGGTTGAAGCTCTCCACGCGCGGGACTCCGGCCGCCTGCTGGGCGGCGTCGACGAAGTCGCGGGCGATGGCGTTGCGGTCCTTCTCGTCCACCGGGACGATGTTGTTGCGCAGCCGGGCGAAGTACGGGTCCATCGCGTCCGCGTCCCAGCCCTCGGCGCCCGCCTCGGCCCACTCGTCCCAGTCGCCGGGGAGCGGCTTGAAGCTGATGAGGGTGTTGTGGGAGGAGCAGCCGCCCAGCACCCGGGCGCGGCTGTGCCGGATGTGGGAGTTGCCGCGCGGCTGCTCGGTGGTGGGGTAGTCGTAGTCGAGGTCGCCGCCGAGGAGGCCGAGCCAGCGGCGGAGGGTGAGGACGTCGTCGCGGTCGATGTCGGTGGGGCCGCCCTCGACGAGGGTGACGGTCACGTCGGGGTCCTCGGTGAGCCGCGAGGCGATGACCGATCCGGCGGTGCCGCCGCCGACGATCACGTAGTCGGCCACGGGGCCCTCGAGGTCGGGGACGGCGGTGCTGCGGGGGGTGGGAGGCATCGGTCTCTGCTCCTTCTGCAAGGTTCGTGCGTGTGCGTGGTGCTGCGAACAGCCGGTCGGGGCCGGGCGGTCACGGAAGACGCGGCCCGGCCCCACGCAGGCGTCAGCCGGCGAACCAGCGCTGGGGGCGCGGGTTGAGGTTCTGGTAGATGTGCTTGGCCTCGCGGTACTCGGCCAGACCGGTGGGGCCCAGCTCACGGCCCGTACCGGACTTGCCGAAGCCGCCCCACTCGGCCTGGGGGAGGTAGGGGTGGTAGTCGTTGATCCAGACGGTGCCGTGGCGCAGCCGTCCGGCGACCCGGCGGGCCCGGCCGGCGTCCGTGGTCCAGACGGCGCCCGCGAGGCCGTAGTCGGTGTCGTTGGCCAGGGTGATGGCCTCTTCCTCGGTACGGAAGGTCTCGACGGTGAGGATCGGGCCGAAGGTCTCCTCGCGGACCACCGTCATCTCGCGGTGGCAGCCGTCCAGGACCGTCGGCCGGTAGAAGTAGCCGCCTTCGGGGCGCACGTCGTTCGGCTTCGGGCGCTCGCCGCCGGCCCGGACGATCGCGCCCTCCTCGCGGGCGGAGGCGACGTACGCCTCGACCTTGGCGAGTTGCTGGGCGGAGACGAGGGGGCCGCACTCGACGCCCTCCAGGGTGCCCCGGCCGAGGCGGATGGCGTCGGCGCGGCGGGCCAGCTCGGTGACGAACCGCTCGCGGACGCTCTCCTCGATGATCAGGCGGGCCCCGGCGGAGCAGACCTGGCCGCTGTGGAAGAAGGCGGCGTTCAGGGCCTGGTCGACGGCGGTGTCGAAGCCCTCGTCGGTGGCGCAGGCGTCCGCGAACACCACGTTGGGGTTCTTGCCGCCCAGCTCCAGGGCGACCTTCTTCACGGTGGGTGCGGCGGCCTGGGCCACCTTCGTGCCGCTGGCGAGGCCACCGGTGAAGGAGACCAGGTCGACGTCCGGGTGCTCGGAGAGCCGGGCGCCGACCGGGTCGCCCGCGCCGGTGACGAGGTTGGCGGCACCGTCGGGGAGTCCGGCCTCCGCGAGGAGCCTGATCAGGTGGACGGTGGAGAGCGGGGTGACCTCGCTGGGCTTGAGCACGAAGGTGTTGCCTGCGGCGAGGGCCGGGGCGATCTTCCAGCTGGCCTGGAGGAGGGGGTAGTTCCAGGGGGCGATCAGGGCGCAGACGCCGACGGGCTCGTGGACGACGACGCTGTGGACGTCGGGGTCGCCCGCGTCGACGACCCGGCCGCCGCTCTCGTTCATCACCAGGTCCGCGAAGTAGCGGAAGGCCCCTGTCACGTCGTCCACGTCGACCCGGCCCTCTTCGAGGGTCTTGCCGGTGTCGCGGCTCTCGGTGATCGCGATCTCCTCGCGGTCCCGCTGGAGCAGGTCGGCGACCCGGCGCAGCAGGGCGGCCCGCTCCGCGACGGGCCGGTGCGGCCAGGGGCCGTCGTCGAAGGCGCGCCGGGCCGCCGCGATCGCCGCGTCGGTGTCCTCGGTACCGCCCTCCGCGACGACGGCCAGGACGGTGGCGTCGGCGGGGTCGAGGATCTCGCGGGTCGCGCCTGAGGCGGCGGCCCGCCAGGTGCCGTCGATGTGGATGGTGCTGAGCGCCGACATGTCGTGTTTCGCCTTCCGTACCCGAAATGCCTCCGCCGGTTCGGCCGGGGGCGTCCTGCGCGGTGGACCGGGGTACGGCCACACCAGCGGACGGGGCCCCTCCCCCGTCCGCCGGAATGTATGCCAAGAATTTAACTCTGCGTGATGCACCTCACTCGGGCGCGACGCCTCGCGCCGCCCCGGAAGCGGTGGGCACGGCCCGCCGGAAGGCCCGGTCCCGGTCGCGAAGCAGGCCCTCGGGCCCTGCCGACCGGAGCACCGCATCGAGGGCGCGGCCGGGGTCGGCGGCGTACACGTTGCTGAACCGCGCCATGTTCGCCTCCACCACGGCCCAGCTCCCGGGCCCGGCGGCCGGGAGCGTGCGGCCGACGTCCAGGACGGCGGCGCCGGGCAGGGTGACTCCGCACGCCTCGACGAGCCGCCGGGTGAAGGCGCGTACGGCGGGCTCCCGCGGATGTGCCGCCAGAGGTGCCGCGTCCAGCAACCCGTGGACGGCGTACGGCACCCCGCCCACGGGCAGGACGGCCACCTCCACCCCGCGCCCCCGCGCCGCCCCGGCCAGGAGGGCGGCCGTGGTGGAGCGGTGCGGGGCGAGGGCCGGCAGACCCGGTCGCGGGGCCAGCACGCGTACGCGTACGGGGACGGCCTCAGCCCAGCAGGACCGGGAAGGCGGCCATGTCGTTCTGGGTCATCACCGGCAGCTTGGTGATCTCGGCGTCCGGGACCGCGAGCCGCAGGCCGGGGAAGCGGCCGAAGAGCGCGGGCAGCGCGATGCCCGCCTCGACGCGGGAGAGGGCGGCGCCGGGGCAGATGTGCGGGCCGTGGCCGAAGGTCATGTGGCGGTTGCGGGTGGGGCGGGTGACGTCGAAGGCGTCGGCGTCCTCGCCGTGCTGCGCGGTGTCGCGGCCGATGGCCCGGTAGGAGATGACGACCCCTTCGCCCTTCCTGATCACGGTGTCGCCCACGGTGATGTCCTCGGTGGCGAACCGCATCAGCAGATGCGTGGTGGGGGTGTCCCAGCGCAGGGTCTCCTCCACCACCGCGTCCCAGCCGACCTCGCCGGCCAGCACCTCGGCGAGCTGGTCGGGGTGGGCGAGGAGGGCGCGTACGGCGTTGAGGATGAGCCCGATGGTCGTCTCGTGCCCGGCGGCGACCATCGCCTTCAGATTGCCGACCACCTCCTCCTCGGTGAGCGGTTCGCCGCCCTCCTCGGCCAGGATCAGCGCGCTGGTGAGGTCGTCCGTGGGGCGGGCGGTCTTCTCCCGTACGAGGTCGGTGTAGAAGACGTCCAGGTCCGCGAGGAGTTGAAGGCGTTCCTCCTGCGGGGTGAGCATGGAGAAGAACGCCTTGTACTGCCGGGTGAGCATCGGGTGCTGGGACTCGTCGACGCCCATGAGCATGCCGACGACCTTCATCGGCAGCGGCTGGGCGAAGACGGCCTTCAGGTCGACGACGCCGTCCTCGCCCCGGGCCGCCTCCAGGTCGTCCAGCAGCTCCTCGGTGAACTTCTCGACGGCCGGGCGGATCGCTTCGAGCCGGCGCGGGGTGAGCGCCTGGGAGGTCTTGGTGCGCAGCCGCCGGTGCTCGGCGCCGTCCACGGTGAACATGGAACGTCCGGCGTCGATCATGCCGATGAGCGGCCATGCACGTGTCACCACTCCGGTACGCCAGAGTTCCCAGGCCTCGATGTCCTTCACCAGCCGCTGGTCGACGAGGAGCTGCCGGGCCTCGGCGTGCCGGGTGACGGTCCAGGCGGGGACGCCGAGCAGCTCGATCCGGGCGAGCGCCCCGGCCTCGCGCAGCCGCGCGGTCTCCCCGTCCAGGTCCTGGACCATGGGGTCGATGGTGATGGCCCCGGCGCTCCGGTCGGCTTCCGCGGCTCGGGCGGCCGTGGCGTGCGGGCAGTTCACAACGCGTCTCCTGTCGTGCGTACGGGGGTGAAGCGGACGGGCAGCGAGGTCGTCCCGCGCAGGAAGGCGGAGGGCCTGCGCACCAGCTCCGTCGCCGGTACGGCCAGTTCGATGTCGGGGAGCCGGTCCAGGAGGACTTCGATGCCGGTACGGGCGATGATCTCGGCGATCTCCTGGGCGGGGAAGGGGCAGCGGTACTCGCCGTGGCTGAACGCCATGTGGGCGTTGTTGCCGCCCTGCCCGGAGCGGGCCACCAGGTCCGTGACCTGCTGGCGGATGTGGGGGTCGCCGTTGGCGGCGCCGAGGCCGAGGAGCAGCATGTCGCCGCGGGCGATGTTCCGTCCGCCGAGCCGGGCGTCGCGCGCGGCCCACCGTCCGGCCAGGATCTGGGTGGGGGCGTCCTCCCAGAGCACCTCGTTCATGGCCTCCGCGACGCTGTGCCGTCCGCCGGAGAGGGCGTTTGCGAACTGGTCCTCGGTGAGCATCAGCCGGGTGGAGTTGCTGATCCAGTCGGCGGTGGTCAGGTGCCCGGCGGCCGTGACGGCCATGAGGTCGAGTGCGTACTCCTCGTCGGTGAACGGTTCGGGGTGGGCCAGCATCCGCGAGGTCACGTCGTTGCCGGGGTGCGCCCGCTTGGCGGCGACGAGCCGGTGCATGTGCTCGCCGAAGCGCAGGTGCGCCTTCTGGGCGTCGGGACCGCCGTCGGCCAGGTCCTTGAGCACCCGGGCGATGTCGGCGCCCTCGTCGTCGGGGAAGCCGACGAGACGGGCGAGGACGAGGACGGGGAGCGGCTCCGCGAACTCCGCGACCAGGTCGGCGGTGCCCCGGCTGCACACGGCGTCGATGAGCCGGTCCGCCAGTTGCTCGCAGTGCTGCCGGATCTCGAAGGGGTCGGCCTCCTCCAGCGCGGGGACGACCATGTCGACATGGCGGCGGTGCTCGGCCCCGGCGGTGAAGTAGATGGAGGGCATCGGGGTGCCCACCATGGGCAGCAGCGGCCAGTCGGCGGGGACGTTCTCCCACTGGTTCCACAGGGAGACGTCCCGGGGGAACAACTCCCCGTCACTGGTGACCTGGTGGAGTTCGCGGTAGCCGATCACCAGCCAGGCGGGGAAGCCGCCGGGCAGCTCCACGGGGACGACGGGGCCGTGGTCGCGCCGCATGGAGCGGTAGAGCACCTGGGGTTCGGTGTGGAAGGCGGGCCCGCTGAGCGGGACGGCCGCGGTGCCCAGGCCCATGGGGCAGCCGCCGCCCCCGCCGGCCGGGGACGCGGGCGTGGCGGGCGAGGGGTTCGTCATCGTACGGACTCCAGTGGCGACGGCTTCGCGCGTTGCGACCATACGATCAACGCGGCACCACTATAAGGAGCTTCTGTGAATCGGCGGGGCGGAATCGAGACCTTTTCCGCCCGCTCCCGGCCAGGTTGCTTCGCCAGGTCGGTCATTCCCATACGACATCTGCGCAGGTTTGATCAGAAGATCGGCATCGGATCCGCTGCTTCCGGTTCAGGGGCGCGGGTCGAGGGCTCAGTGCCGTGGCTCGGAGGCGCCCTGCTCGGTGAACGCGGCCTCGACGCGCCCCTGGCCGGTGCAGAGCGTCAGACCGTCCGTGAGGTCCTTCGCCCGGTCGGCGTCGGTCAGCCAGAGGTTGACGGCCGAGCCCAGTAGCACCGGATCGAGCGGGGGCCGCCGGGCGCCCCAGAGCCGTTCCGTACGGGCCTCCAGCAGGCGCCCGCCGCGCAGCCTGACCAGACAGCGGCTCTCGTCCAGCCGCGCCACCAGCACGTTGAGGTTCTCGTACCGCACGGCGGCCTCGGCAGCCCAGTCCAGCGCGGCCACCTCGGCGTCCGCCACCGTCCGGGCCAGCACCTCGGCCGCGTCGGGCCAGTGGGGGTGCGTCTCCTCGGTGGTGACGGCGTAGAAGCCGAGGGCCTCGGTGTGGTGCCCGGCCACCAGGGGCCGGCGCTGGAGGTGGACGGTGCCCCCGGCGCCATGGGCCCCGGTCACGTCGTACGCGGTGGCGGCCGTCCGGCGCACCGGCTCGGGGGCCGGTACGGGCAGCGGTCGGGGCGCCGCGTCCGGCACCCGGACCCCGCGCCCGGCGAGGAACGCGTACATCCGGTCCCGGGTCACCTCGCCCGAGGTGTCCACCGAGGCGAGCTGCCGGTCCACGACGGGCCGCAGCTCCGCCGGGTCGTGTTCCCGGGCCGCCGCCAGCAGCTGCGCGTACACGTCGCCGCCGGGATCCAGCCGCGGCGCCCCCTGCCCGAACGCGGCGGCGGGCGACGCGGGGTCCAGTTCGTCGAGACCGGTGGCGGCGAGGAGGGTGACCCGGTCGGCGGCGGTCGAGTAGAAGGTCGTACTGCCGTGGTCGCCGACGACCCAGTCGCTGGCCACCACCGCCGCGCGCCACCCCTCCTCCGGCGGAATGATCATGAGCCCGGCGTCCATCGCGGCGCCGAGCCGCTCCAGCACGCCGCAACGGGTGTGCCGGGCCCAGACGTTGGGGTGGAAGACGGCCGCGACGGCGAACTCGTCCACCGGAAGGGAGGTCATCAGCCGCAGCGGCAGCTCCGGGTGGCGGCCCAGCAGCGAGTGCCGGCTCCAGGTCGAGTGGATCACCACCAGCCGCCGCCCGCCGACCGCGCCGAGCCGGGCGCGGTAGCGGTCGCGGTGCTTCATGCTCGCGGTGATGCGCTGGAAGCACCAGTCACCGACGGCCAGGGCGTGCGGGACGGCCTCGGGGCAGGTCTCGGCGAGCCGGTCGATCTGGGCCTGGTGCGAGACCCCGATCGCCTCCGGCACGACCTTCCCGCGCCACATCAGCTCCCGGCGCGAGAGCCCCGCCGGGGAGGACGTGTCGCCCGTCGACTCCGTCACGAGCCGGTTGTACCCGGCGCCGTGCGGCAGCACCATCAGCGGGGCGTCCAGCCGGCGCATGGTCGGGTGGACCGAGCAGCTGACCGCCAGGTCGAAGGAGCGGCGGGTGGCCTCCTTCCAGCTCAGCACCCGGACACCGAGTCCGGCCAGATAGGCGTCGAGCCCGTCCGCGAACGCCGAGCCCGGGTTGACCGTGTAGTACTTCTCGATCCCGTCCTCGTGGCGCAGCAGGTGCATGACGTCCAGCACCCGGGTGGCGGAGGTGAGCGTCCGGGCCACCCCGAGCACCTCCGCCTTCGGCGGGTCCCAGGTGTTCCACCGGTCGTGGCGGGGCCGGGCGGCGCGGCGGCGGAACCGGAACCGGGCGGACGAACGGCTGAGCGGCGACGGCACCGAGGACAACGCATGGCTCCGGGGAAAGTCGAGGGGACGGGGAGAAGGGTAGGCGCGGGCTCAGGCCGTCGGCGCGGCCGGTGGCCTCAGTCCCATGGTCCGCCGCAGCATGCCGAGCTTCGCCTCGCAGGCGGCCCGCAGCGGCCGGTCCTCGGCCCGGTCGGCGAGCGCGGTGAGCAGTTCGAGCGCCTGGTCGAGCTTGGCGAACTGCTTGAGCCCGGCCGCCGCGTCGGCCGCCGCGCCCGCAGCGGCGACCGACCGGTCCAGTTGGCCGAGCCCGGCGAAGGCGTGGGCCCGTACGAGGTCGATCCGGGGCAGCATCGGTTCGTCGCCGGTGGTCCGGGCGGTCTCGGCCGCCTCGTCCAGTACGTCGAGGGCGTCGGTCCACCGCTCCCCCGCCACCAGCGCCTGGGCCACGTTGTAGCTCTGCACGACGATCCCGTGCGGGTCGGGGACGGCGCGGTTGGCCGCCAGCGCGCGTTCGAACAGCCGCCGCGCCTCCTCGGCCCGCTGCCGCGCGGCCCCGGGCGACTCCTCCGACCGGCCGCGCGCCAGGGCGATGAGCCCGCGGCTCTCCTGGACGACCCCGCTGAGCCGCGGGTCTCCGGCCAGTCCCAGGAGATCGGCCGCGGTGTCGAGCTGGGACTCCGCGCGGTCCAGGTCGCCCAGTTCGTAGGCGGCCCGGGCGACCTGGTTCCGCAGCCGGATCTCGACGTCGGTGCGCGCCTGGTGCTGGGCTGCCTCGATGCCGAGGAGGCCCGACTCGACGCAGTCCGCGAGGTGTTTCCGGCTGTGGTAGAGCGCCCACAGCGATTCGCAGAGCCGCCACACCTCCTCGTGCCAGCCCTCGTCGGCGGCGACCCGGACGGCGGCCCGGAGGTTGGCGCGTTCGGCGTCGAGCCACTCCAGGGCATCGGCCCGGCCGGTGAACAGCGCGCCCCGCGCCGCGAGTTCGCGAAGCGGGCGGACCGGCGGCGGCTGGATCCTGAACCGGTCGCCCAGCACCAGCGCGTCGCCGTGGGCCGCCGCGTCGGCGTAGAAGTCCACGACGAGCCGGAGCACGGCCCGCCGCCGCTCCTCGGGCAACGCACGTGCGCGCAGCCGGGCGTGGGCCCGCACCACGTCGTGCAGCCGGTAGCGCCGGGGCCGGTCCGACGACTCCACCAGGACCGCGAGCCGGGAGGAGAGCAGCTCACCGAGTCCCTCGTCGACCCGGGTGGCGCCGGCGGCCGTCAGCAGGTCGGCCGTGGCCGTGGTGCCGGGCAGGATGCCCAGGAGTTCGTAGAGGTCCCGGGTATGGCCGGACACCCCCGCCACCACCGAGTCCAGCACCGCGTCGACGGCCTCGCCCACCCCGCCCGCCTCGGTCCCTCCGCCCGCGCCCGCGGCCATTCCCATCGCCCCCCGTACCCCGTCGTCGCCCGTCCCGTGCCGCCCGGCGCTCAGATCACGCACCACGTCGTCGAGGGTCAGCTGCGGCCGGGCCGCCAGCCACTCCAGCGCCGCCCGCAGCGCCAACGGGTGCCCCGCGCAGAGCCGTACGACATCGGCGGCGGTCCGCTCGTCCGCGTCGGCGTGCCAACGGCGTACCAGTTCCGTCCCCGCCGCCTCGTCCAGCGGGGCGACGTCGATGAGCACGGCCCCGTCCATGAGCAGCGACGGCAGGACCCGGCGCCCGGTCGCCACGAGCAGCCCCTGCGGCGGGACGAGGGCCCTGGCCTCCGGGGCGTGCTGGACGTCGTCCGCCTTCACCAGGAGGCGGCGGGTGGCGGCGACGCTGCGGAAGAGCGCTGTCCGTTCGGTGAGCGGGCCGGGTACGTAGTCCTTGTGGACCCCCAGGGCTCGCAGGAACCCGCCGAGCACGGCGGCGAGGTCGACCGCCCCGTCCCGGCGGTGGTCCGCCAGGTCGACGTAGAGCTGTCCGTCGGGGAAGTGCTGGTGCAGCTCGCGCCGGACGGCCTGGGCGACGAGCTGCGTCTTGCCGACCCCGCCGACCCCGACCACCAGCACGACGCCCGGCTCCGGCTCGGCGGCCAGGGACAGGGCCGCGTCCCGCAGATCGGCCAGTTCCCTCGTCCGGTTGACGAACACCCGGCCGGCCTGGGGCCCCTGGCACGGCGGGACGTCCGGCGGGGCCGGTGGCAGCTGGATGCCCTCGATGCGTTGGGCCATCAGCAGGGGCCCGACGACGACGGCGTCGCCCGACACCGTGTTGTACGTCGATCCGCCGCCGTCCGTACCGAGGCCGTTCAACCCGTCTCCTTCCGCCGGTGCGCCGCCCCACCGGGGTGAACGCGCCGGTTCCCTTCCCGGCTTCCGTGTCCCGGAACCCGCCCCGGCCTCGCACTGTAGCCCCGCTCTACGATCGGGGGCGTGTGCGCAGACGTCATAGTTGCCGAGGACGACGAGAAGCAGGCCGAACTCGTACGCCGCTATCTGGAACGGGAAGGACACGCCGTACGGGTCGTGGGCGACGGGCTCGCCGCGCTCGACGCCGTCCGGCACCGGGAACCCGACCTGCTGGTTCTCGATGTGATGATGCCTCGGGCGGACGGGCTCGACGTGGTGCGGGTGCTGCGTGCCGAGACCCGGGAGCTGCCGGTGCTGATGCTGACCGCCCGGACCACCGAGGACGATCTGCTGCTCGGGCTCGACCTCGGCGCGGACGACTACATGACCAAGCCGTACAGCCCGCGTGAGCTGATGGCCCGGGTGCGTACGCTGCTGCGCCGCGCCCGGCGGCCGGGGGGCGTGCCACCGGCGGCCGAGGACCCCGTCCTGCGGGTGGGCGGCCTGGTGGTCGACCCGGAGCGGCACGAGGTGACGGTGGACGGTGAACCGGTGGAGTGCACCCGGGGTGAGTTCCGGATCCTGGCCGCGCTGGCGGCCGGTCCCGACCGGGTGTTCAGCCGGCAGCGGCTGCTGGAGGAACTGCACGGCTTCGACCGCTACATCAGCGACAGGACGGTGGACGTGCACGTCATGAACCTGCGCAAGAAGATCGAGCCCGCCCCCCGGCGGCCGGTGCGCCTGCTCACCGTCTTCGGCGTCGGCTACAAGCTGACCGACCCGGACCGGGCCGGGACGAAGGCCGCACGGCGTGCGTAGGGACCGCGCCCGCTCCCGGGTGCCGTTGCGGCGGAGTCTGCTGGGGCGGCTGCTGGGCGTGTCGGCGCTGGTCGCCGCGTGTTCGGTGGCCGCCACCGCCTGGCTCGCCGTGCAGACCACCTCGGGCGCGATCCGTCAGGAGCAGGGCCGCAACCTCACCGCCGACGCCCGGATCTACGACACCCTGCTCGGCTATGCCGCCCGCAACCCGACCTGGGACGGGGTGGACGCGACCGTACGGAAGTTGGCCGAGGAGTCGGGCCGCCGCGTCGCGCTGACCACCCAGAGCAGGCGACCGCTCGCGGACTCCGCCACCGCCGAGGTCCCGCCGGCCCTGCCGCCGCAGGCCTCCGCGGTGGTCGATCCGCTCTCCGTGGACACCGTCCTGGCCGCCCGGTCCTCCGAGGGGCAGGGCACGGCCGCCGACCGGATCGACCCGCGCGCGGTGGGGCCGTTCCTGCTGCCGACGGCCGAACGGACGGAACTGCGGAAGCTCGCCGAACGGCACGCGATCTGCCTGAACCGGTCGGGGATCGCCGCGGACGTGGTCGTGGGAGCGAGCGGGCGGCCCCGGGTCCAGGTGGTGGGCAACGCCCCCGAACGGGTCCTGGACACCAAGTGCGACGCCGCCGACCTGGACGTGCCCACCCCTACGGAACGCAGGGCGTTCGACGCGCTGAACGGACTGGCCGACGCCTGTCTCAAGCGCCAGGGAAGGGAAGGAGTACGGCTGGACCAGCGCCTGTTCTGGGGCGGGAGGGCCGCCGTACCCGCCGTACCCGTGCCGGGCCCGCTGCCCACTCCCGTGGCGGACGATGCGGCGCGCAAGGCCCGTCCCGCCCCGGTCGCCGAACCTCCCCGGGAGTTCACCGGGGAGGACGACCGGGCCATCGCCTCGTGCGTGGGGACGGCCCGCAGCGAGCAGCTCGGTTCGTACGTCGCGTCGCCCGCGCTCCTGTTCATCGGTGACGAGGGCGGTGTGACGGTGCCCGGCTTCGACCTCTCCCCCGCCAACACCGCGAAGATCGCCGGTGCGGCGGCGCTGGTGCTGGCGCTGACCGTGGGGGCGTCGGTGCTCGCGGGCGCCCGGCTGGTCCGCCCGCTGCACGCGCTGACCGGGGCCGCCCAGCGGATGCGGGACGGCGAGGAGTCCGCCTCCGTCCCGGTGTCGGGGGACGACGAGATCGCCCGGCTGGCCGCCGCGTTCAACGACATGTCCGCGCACCGGGCGCGCCTGGAGGAGCAGCGCCGGGCCATGGTCAGCGATGTGGCCCATGAGCTGCGGACCCCGCTGAGCAACATCCGGGGCTGGCTGGAGGCGGCCCAGGACGGACTGGCGGACCCGGATCCGGCGTTCGTCTCCTCGCTCCTGGAGGAGGCGGTGCAGCTCCAGCACATCATCGACGACCTCCAGGACCTGGCCGCCGCCGACGCGGGCGTGCTTCGGCTGCACCCCGAACCGCTGCGCGTCGGGGAGCTGTTGGGCCAGGTCGCCGCCGCCCACCAGGCCCGTGCGGAGACGGCGGAGGTCACGCTGAGGGTGGCGGCGCAGGAGTCGGCGCCCGAGGTGGCGGCGGACCCGGTGCGGCTGCGGCAGGCGGTGGGGAACCTGGTCTCCAACGCCGTACGGCACACTCCGGCGGGCGGGACGGTGACGCTCCGCGCGTCCGGCGGCGGGGGCGGGTCCGGGTCCGATGCGGGGTCGGGGGGCGTGGTGATCGAGGTGGCGGACACCGGGACCGGTATACCGGCCGAGGATCTCCCGTACGTCTTCGACCGCTTCTGGCGTGCGGAGAAGTCCCGCAGCCGCCGTACGGGAGGCAGCGGGCTCGGGCTCGCCATCGTCCGGAAGCTGGCCGAGGCCCATGGCGGGACGGCGGGCGCGGTCAGCACGGAGGGGGAGGGCTCGGTGTTCGTCATCCGCCTCCCGGGCCCTGCGCCGACGCCCTGACAGGGGCCCGGGCAGGTGCCCTGGCAGGGGGCCGGGCAGGTGCCCTCGCAGGGGGCCGGGCAGGGGGCCGAGGCAGATGCCCCCGACAGGGGCTGGGGCGGATGTCCCTGGCAGGGGCGGTCAGGTGCCCTGACAGGGGCCCGGCCGGTGCCTGATGGGATGACCACAGAGTCCTGACAGCTTCCTCATATCTCCCCGGCAGCCTGGCTCCCAGCCCCGCACCCGGTGCACACCGGCACCCGGCCCGCCGCGGGGCGGCAGAGGAAATGGAGCCATCCGTATGACAGCTGCGACCACCGCCCGCCTCACCCTGCGCACCACCGTGCTCGCCGCCCTTGCGGCCGGTGCGGTGCTGATCCCGACCACCGCCGCCTTCGCCGACGCGACCCCGAAGCCGTCGGCGCCCGCCGAGAGCGCCCCGGAAGTGTCGCCGGAGCGGCAGAAGGCAGCCGAGGCGGCCAGGACCGCGCCGAAGGAGGCCCGCCCCTCCGCCGCGCCCCGTGGCGGCGTAGCGGCGGGCGACCGCCCGGCTCCCGTCTCCGACAAGGGCGCCACGGCCGAGGACAGGGCCGCCAAGGAGGCCGCCGCCAAGCCGGAGGCCGCCCCCCGTGGCGGTGTGGCGGCCGGCGAACGCCCGGCGGGCACCGACTCCACCGGCGCCACGGCCCTCGCGGGCACGGCGGCCGGCCTCGCGCTGCTCGCGGGCGCGGGCACCCTCGTGCTGCGCCGCCGCAACGGCTGACCAGCCGCCAACACCCACCCCTGACACCGGGCGTGGCGCCGTCCCGCACCGGGGCGGCGCCGCGCCCGGTGGTGCCCCTGGAGCCTCCTCATGCACGCCCGCCCCTCCCTCCTCCGCCACCGCCACCGCCCCGGAACGGCCGCACTGGTGACCGCGCTGGTGGCCTGCGCCGCCCTGACGGCCTGCGCGGGACCGTCGCCCTCACCCGCCACGTCCACGGCACCGCAGGCCACCGCGACCCCCCACCCGGCCTCCTCGGGCGGAACCGCCACCACCGACAACGCGGCAGACGCACCGGCCTCGGACGCGCCCCCCACCCAGGTCTCCATCCCCTCCCTCAAGATCCGCAGCTCCCTCATACGCCTGGGGCTCAACCCGGACGGCACGGTCGAGGTCCCGCCCGCCGAGCAGGGCATGACGGCGGGCTGGTACACCGGCGGGGCCGTTCCCGGCCGCCCGGGCCCCGCCGTCCTGATCGGCCACAACGACACCCGCTTCGGCCGGGCCGTCTTCCACGACCTCAAGGACATCGCCAAGGGCGCCGAGGTGCTCGTCCGGGGCGGCGACGGCACGTCGCGGAGCTTCACCGTGACGGGCAAGGAGACGGTGAACAAGAAGGCGTTCCCCACCGAGCGCGTCTACGGCGCCACCGCGGGCAGCACGCTGCGGCTGATCACCTGCGACGGCGCGTTCGACGACGAGGGACACCCGGTGGACAACCTGATCGTCTACGCCGAGCCGAGCTGAGCCGGGGCGAACCGGGTCGGGTCGAGTCGATCTTTGGCCGAATCCAGATGGCAGCGAGCCGGACAGACTCCTGGCATCCGATGTCTACCCGTGGGTAACTGCCGCTGCTTTGATGGGTGCACCCCGGTACGCCCCCACTCACTTCAGCAGGAGACCTCGTGCCGCACTCCGCTTTCCGCCGCCTTTCCGCCATGGCCCTCACCGCCGCGCTCGCCGCCGTCCCCATGGCCGTGAACGCACCCTCGGCCACGGCGGCCACCACCGCCGACACCCCCTCGCTGCGGGTGCTCTCGTACAACGCGTTCCTGTTCAGCAAGAGCCTGTACCCCAACTGGGGCCAGGATCACCGGGCGGCCGAGATCCCGAAGACGTCCTTCTTCCGGGGCAACGACGTGGTGGTGATCCAGGAGGCGTTCGACAACGGGGCCTCCGACGCCCTGCTGCGGAACTCCGCCGCCCAGTACCCGTACCAGACCCCGGTGGTCGGCCGGAGCAAGAGCGGCTGGGACGCCACCGGCGGTTCGTACTCGGCGACGACTCCGGAGGACGGCGGCGTCACGATCCTGAGCAAGTGGCCGATCGTCCGCAAGGAGCAGTACGTCTACAAGGACGCCTGCGGTGCCGACTGGTGGTCCAACAAGGGCTTCGCCTATGTCGTGCTGAACGTCAACGGCACTCGCGTCCATGTCGTGGGCACCCACGCCCAGTCCACCGACCCGGGGTGTTCGGCGGGCGAGGCTGCCACGATGCGCAGCCGCCAGTTCAGGGCGATGGACGCCTTCCTGGACGCCAAGAAGATACCCGCCTCCGAACAGGTCGTCGTGGCGGGTGACTTCAACGTGGACAGCCACTCCGCCGAGTACGCCTCCTTCCTCAGGGACGCGGACCTGGTCGCACCGGACACCAAGACGGGCCACCGCTACTCCTTCGACACCCGCGACAACTCGATCGCCTCCGAGCGCTACCCGAACGACCCCCGCGAGGACCTCGACCACGTCCTCCACCGCGCCGGGCACGCGAAGCCGACGGGCTGGAACAACGACGTGATCAAGGAGCAGAGCGCCCCGTGGACAGTCTCCAGCTGGGGCAAGAACTACACCTACACCAACCTCTCCGACCACTACCCGGTGATCGGCTCCGCCAACTGACCGCCCGGGTGGGACAATCGGGGTTCTCTCCGGCCCACCCGTGAAGGACCCGCTCCATGAGCCCCGCACCCCAGTCGTTCCGCCTCCACCCCGGCAGCCCCGACTCGCCGGTACTGCTCCACGTACCGCACGGGTCGCGGACCATCCCGGAGGCGGTGCGCGGCGGGATCGTCCTGGACGACAGCGCCCTGGAGCGGGAGCTCGACCACATCACCGACGCGCACACGGCCGAACTGGCGTCCCGGGCAGCCGATTCGGCCGTGTGCGCCGCCGCCCGCCCCTGGCGCTTCGTCAACGCCCTCTCCCGCCTGGTCGTCGACCCCGAGCGGTTCCCCGACGACCGCGAGGAGATGCGCTCCGTGGGCATGGGCGCGGTCTACACCCGCACCACCCACCGCGAACCGCTGCGCGCACCGGACATCGACCAACAGTCGCTGCTGGAACGGTACTTCCACCCGTACGCGCACGCGATGACGGAGGCGGTCGACGCCCGGATCGCCGCCACGGGCCGCGCGGTGGTCGTCGACGTCCACTCGTACCCGACCGCGCCTCTCCCGTACGAACTCCACGGCGCCGGCCCCCGTCCGGCGATCTGCCTGGGCACCGACCCGTTCCACACCCCGCCCCAGCTGCGCGCGCTCGCGGAGAAGGTGTTCGCAGGCTTCGGCTCCACGGGCCTCGACAGCCCGTTCGCCGGTACGTACGTCCCGCTGAAGCACTACGGTACGGACTCCCGCGTCACGGCCCTGATGATCGAGATCCGCCGCGACACGTACATGACCGAGCCGGGCGGGCCCGCGGGCCCGGGGCTCGACGCGCTGGCGGGGGCGCTGGCTGAGCTGGTGGGGGCGCTCAGTCGGCCTTCCTCCAGTCCTGACACCCGGTGGACCTGAACACCGCCCCGTCGTTGACGGTGACCCGTCCGCTGCCTGCCGGCTCGCCGTCGGCGATGACGGCGTCGAGTTCCCCGCTGAAGTTCCCAGCCGGTCCCGGTGGCACCCGCAAGAGCGGCCGAGGGTCGCTCCTCGTGGCCGCCCTCACCGACCGATGGGGCTGGATCCCTCGCACCGACGGCCCGGGGAAGACCGTCTGGGCGTCGCTGGACGTGCGACCGCTCTGACGCGTCGCCCGAACCGCATGCGTGCGCCGTACGTGCCCGGCCGCACCGACAGGGCCGCAGGCCGCCGGGAGCGGCCGGCCAAAGAAGGCGGACAGCCCTACGCGGCAGGCTCGGATGTTCCCCGACTCCGGGCCCTGGCCGACGGCAACGGCTCCGTCCTGGGCAGGCCCTATGCTCGGGGCTATGAGCGACCTTCCAGAACTGCTGATGGACTGGGCTGTTGGGCAGCTGACACGGCCGGGGCGCATGAGGGCAGCGGTGGCCGACGTGGTCGGCCTGCGCGAGGGACGCAGCCCCTGGCTGGTGCGACTCGACGACGGGACCGCCGCCGTCCTGCGCGTCGGGGACGCGCGGAACGCACAGCAGCGCGAGTCGTTCCGCGTCGAGGCGGCGGTGCTCGACGCGGCGCGCGACCACGGCATACCCACGTCCGCACTGATCGCGCACGACCTGACCGGTGAGGAGTGCGGCGCCCTCGCGATGCTGAGCACGGTCGTCGAGGGAACGAGCCGCATCCCGGTCGTACCGCCACCCGGGCGGCTACGGGAGTACGGCGCGGCCACCGCGACGCTGCACCGCGTACCGGGCAGTTCGCTCGGCCACCTGCCGCACCGGACCCGGCCGATCGAACTGGAGGACTTCGCGGCCGAACGCCGGGAGCACGGTTCGAGCAGCCTCCTGACGGCGGCCGAGGAACTGATCGCCGGACACACGAAGGACGAGCAGGAGTCCGTGCTCGTCCACGGGGATCTGTGGCAGGGCAACACGCTGTGGACCGGGACGAGGCTCACCGCGTTCGTGGACTGGGACTGCGCCGGTACCGGCCAGCCGGGGCTCGACATCGCCTCGATCCGCCTGGACGCCGCCCTGATGTTCGGGCCCGAGCACGCCGATCCGGTGCTGGCCGGCTACCTCGACGCCACAGGCCGGGACGCGGTCGGGGACCTGGCGTACTGGGACATCGTCGCCGCTCTCAGCACACCACCCCGCATGGCCGGGTTCGTGTCCGCGATCCAGGACCAGGGACGCCCCGACCTCGACGGCCCGGTCCTCGAAGAGCGCCGCGACGCCTTTCTCCGCAGGGCGCTCGTGCGGATCAGCTGAGCTCGTTTCCTTCTCTTCCGGTCTCGCTCGGCGGCTCGGAGCCGGTCTCCGGGGCCTGGCACCACCTTGTCCCCTACCGGACCGCACCGGCGTGCCGCTATCCCGCCGGTCGTGGCCTGGGGTGGCAGCCGACGACCCACCCGATCTCCACCACCCGCGCCCACCCCGGCGGTCGGCGAGGGAGGTGGTCGGGGTCGTCCTCGTCCCAGGAGCGGCGCCTGTGGTCCCTCGGGAACAGACCGACGACCGTCCGGCACGCCGGTTGCGCGGCCGGCCAGGGTGTCTGTCCGTCGGTCAGGATCACGATGGCGTCGGGGCGGGGGTGTGCCCGCGGGGCCCTGGCGAAGCCCGTCCGCAGGTCCGTGCCGCCACCGCCCACCAACGGGATGCCCTCCGCCCGGCACAGCGGGTGGACGACCCGGATCGCCGCGTCGCAGGCGAGGACGGCGACCAGGTCACGGCGGCCGCCCACCGCACGGGAGATGGCGGCGACCTCCAGGAGAGCGCTGCCCAGTTCGGCGTCGCTGACCGAGCCGGACGTGTCGATGACGACGGAGACCCGGGGCGGTCTGCGGCGCAGGCCCGGCAGGACGATGCCGGGCAGTCCGGTGGAACGTCGCGACGGGCGGCCGTAGGTGTAGTCCTCCCCCGCGCCGCGAAGCGCTTCCGTCACGAGGCCCGTATCACCGCGAAGATCAGGCATCCGGGAGTGCCGCAGGTGTACGACGCGGTGCCGGCCGCGCCGGCGGCCCTCGTCCTGCATCTGCTGCGCAGGGCGCCGGAGGACAGGCCCGCCGATGCGCGGGAGGCGTACGGCCGGCCCTTCCCGCCTCCCCCGGGTCGGCGGCCCTCCCCCGGTGAGGCGCACTGGGACGGTGCGCCCGACCCCGGGATCGTCCGCGACCCGTACGCGCCGCGTGCCCGCACCGGTGAGGGCAGCCGGCCCACTCAGGCCGTCGTCGGCCCGGACGTCGCGGTGGCTGTGCCCGTCGCCGTACCGGAACGGCTGAGCGCGAGCGCCGGGGCCGGGACGAAGAACACGCCGAACCGCCCCTCTCAGAGCCCCTTGATCCCCTGGGAACGCCTTCCACGGATCAGGGCGCGGCCTTCTCCCGTACCGCCGTCGTCCCGCTCCCTCAGAAGAACACCCCGCACCGCAGCACGTTGGCGTAGGGCCGGGCCTCCCCCGTCCGTACGACGAGGCGGGCCGCCGCCGTACGCGCCTTCAGCTCGCCGTGCGGGACCCGTTCCGGCCCGGGGAAGTAGCCGTCCAGGAGCGCCGCGGCCTGCGGGGTTGGCGTCGCGGATCTCCTCGGCGGCCGTCGCGCCCTCCACCACCAGCTCGTCGAGGAGCCCCTCCACGACCTCCGCGAACGACGGGGTCCCGGCCCGGAAGGCGAGGTCGACCACGCGTGGGCCGGGCGGGATCGGCATACCCGCGTCGCAGACCAGCACCCCGTCGCCATGGCCGAGTCCGGCGATCGCGCCCGCCAGGTGCCGGTTGAGGATGCCCGACCTCTTCACAGCGCGTCGACCTCGTCCCGTGTCGGGAACGACTCCTGCGCCCCGCGTGACGTGACCGCCGCCGCCCCCACCCGTACGGCGAAGGCCGCCGCCTCGCGCAGGTCGTCTCCCCGGCCCAGCCGCCACGCCAGGGCCGCCGTGAACGCGTCCCCGGCCCCCGTGGTGTCGACGGCCTCGACCTTCGGGCAGACCAGGTGGTCCGGGGAGTCCGTCCGGCTGTCGGCCACCAGCGCCCCCTGCGCGCCCAGCGTGATCACCACCGAGCGCGGGCCGAGCGCGAGCAGGGCAGGCGCCCAGTCGTGCGGGGTCTCTCCCGCCTCGCCCTCGCCCTCGCCCTCGCCCTCGCCCTCGCCCTCGCCCTCGCCCTCGCCCTCGCCCAGGATGAACCGCGCCTCGTGCTCGTTGACCACCAGCGGGTCGCAGGCGGCCAGCACCTCACCGGGGAGCGGGGCGGGCGGGGACGGGTTGAGGACGAGACGGGCCCCGGCGGGCAGGCCGCGCACTGTCTCCGCGACCGTCTCCAGGGGAATCTCCAGTTGTACGGAGACGACCCGGGCGGCGGCGAGCAGCGGGGCGGCCGCGCGGACGTCCTCGGGGGTGAGTCGGCCGTTGGCGCCCGGGGAGACCACGATGCTGTTGTCGCCCGAGGGGTCCACGGTGATCAGGGCGACGCCGGTCGGGGCTCCGCCGACCAGGACGCCGTCGGTGTCCACGCCCGCCGCGCGCTGGCTCTCCAGCAGCAGTCGACCGTGGTCGTCGTCACCGACCCGCGCGAGCAACGCCGTACGGGCCCCCAACCGGGCTGCCGCGACTGCCTGGTTGGCGCCCTTGCCGCCCGGGTGGACGGCCAGGTCGGAGCCGAGGACCGTCTCGCCGGGGGCGGGGCGGCGCTCGACGCCGATCACCAGGTCGGCGTTGGCCGAGCCGACGACCAGGATGTCGTACCGATGCCGGTCGTCGGGGGCGTTGTCGTGCATGCTTCCTGCTTCCTGCTCTCGTCGTTGGGGGCCGGGGCGACGCGGCGGGTCAGGAGAAGTCGGCCACGTTCTCGCGCGTGACCACCTTGACCGGTACCTTCACCGTCTTCTCCACCGTGTCACCCTTCGCGGCCTTGACGGCGTTCCGCACGGCGATCCGGCCGAGTTCGCTGGGCTGCTGGGCCACCGAGGCGTAGAGCGTCCCGGCCTCTACCGCCTTCAGGCCGTCCGGGGTGCCGTCGAAACCGACGACCGGGACGGACTTCCCGGCCCTGCCGCCGAGCGCCTTGACCGCGCCGAGCGCCATCTCGTCGTTCTCCGCGAAGACGCCGGAGATGTCCGGGTGGGACTGGATCAGGTTGGTCATGACGTCCAGGCCCTTGGTGCGGTCGAAGTCCGCGGGCTGCTGGGCGACCACCTCGATGCCCGGGTAGGCCTTGAGCCCTTCGGCGAAGCCCGCGCCGCGCTCGCGGCTGGCGGAGGTGCCCGCCGTGCCTTGGAGGATGGCGATCCTTCCCTTGCCGCCGAGCTTGTCGGCCAGCGCGTCGGCGGCGAGCCTGCCGCCCGCCACGTTGTCGGAGGCGACGAGGGTGGCGGTGTCGGCCTTGTTCACACCGCGGTCGGCGGCGATCACCGGGATGCCGGCCTGGTTGGCGCTGCGGACGCCCGGGCCGACGGCGTCGGAGTCGACCGGGTTGACGATGATGGAGGAGACCGCCGAACCGGTGAAGTTCTGGAGCTGGTTGGCCTGCTGCGAGGCGTCGTTCTGGGCGTCGGTGACGGTGAGGTCGATGCCCGCCTTCTCCGCCTCCGCCTGCGCGCCTTCCCTCACCTGCACGAAGAAGGGGTTGTTGAGCGTCGAGAGGGACATACCCACCTTCGTAGTGCCGCCGGAGGAACCGGAGTTGACGTACGACATGCCTCCGACGACGAGCGCCACGGCGAGCGCCGCTCCGGCGAACCTGAACACTCCCCTGCGCCCCGCTCCCGGGGCGCCGGGCGCGGTCCCGGCCGAGGACGCCGCACCCGAACCGGCCTTGCGGCGCAGCGTGTCGAGGAGGACCGCGAGCGCGATGACGACGCCGATGACGACCTGCTGCCAGAACGCGGAGACCGAGAGGAGGTTGAGGCCGTTGCGGAGCACGGCGAGGATGAGCGCGCCGATCAGGGTGCCGGACGCCTTGCCGACGCCGCCGGCCAGGCTGGCGCCGCCGATGACGACGGCCGCGATGGCGTCGAGTTCGTACCCCTGGGCGGCCTGCGGCTGGGCGGAGACGAGGCGCGAGGCCAGGACGATCCCCGCGACGGCGGCGAAGAGGCCGGAGAGCGCGTAGATGACGATCTTCTGGCGCTTGACACGGAGGCCGGAGAGCCGGGCCGCCTCCTCGTTGCCGCCGATCGCGTACATCGAGCGGCCGATGAAGGTGCGGCCCAGGATCAGCGCGGTGAGCAGCCCCATCGCGATCATCACGAGGACCGGGACGGGGAGTCGGCCGCCGAGCGTGTCGCCGAGCCGTGAGACGGATTCGGGGAACGCGATCGGGCTGCCCTGCGAGATGACGAGCGAGAGGCCGCGGGCGATCGAGAGCATGGCCAGCGTCGCGATGAACGGCGGGAGTCTGCCGTACGAGACGAGGGCGCCGTTCACCATGCCGCAGGCGATGCCGGTGACGACCGCGAGGATCACCGCGAGGACGACCGGTACCCCGGCGGACGTGGCCGACCAGGCCAGGACCGTGGCGGAGAGGGCCGCCACCGACCCGACGGACAGGTCGATGCCCGCCGAGACGATGACGAAGGTGACGCCGAACGCGAGGATCGCGGTGACGGCCGCCTGCACCCCGACGTTCAGCAGGTTCTGGGTGGTCAGGAAGTCGCCGGAGAGCAGCGACATCGCCACCACCAGGACGACCAGCGCACTCAGCGCGCCGTTGTCGAGCAGGACGCGGCGTATCACGGACGTGCCCCCCGCGCCCGTGCCACTCGTGAGTGTCTCAGTGGCCACGGTGGCCCTCCTCTTCTTCCTTCTTCGGTGCCGGGTGGTCGTTCGCGTCCGCCGCGGCGGTGGAGACCGCGAGGGCCATGACGGCGTCCTGGGTGGCCTGTTCGGCGGTGAGTTCACCGGCGATCCGGCCCTGGGCCATGACCAGCACCCGGTCGCTCATGCCGAGGACCTCGGGCAGGTCGCTGGAGATCATCAGGACGGCGTGGCCGGACGCGGTGAGTTCGTTGACGAGCCGGTAGATCTCGACCTTGGCGCCGACGTCGATGCCCCGGGTGGGTTCGTCCAGGATCAGCACCCGGGTGTCGGCCAGCAGCCACTTGCCGATGACGACCTTCTGCTGATTGCCGCCGGAGAGCGTACGGACGTGCTGTCCGAGACCGGACATGCGGACGCCGAGCTGCTGGGCGATGCGGTCGGCCGCCGTACGCTGCGCCTTGAGGTCCACCAGCCCGGAGCGGGTGGCGGAGCGCAGGGTGACCAGACCGAGGTTCTCCTGTACGGAGGCGTCCAGGACGAGCCCCTGCCCCTTGCGGTCCTCCGGCACGAGGCCTATCCCGGCGCCCATCGCGGCGGGCACGTCGTGCCGGGCGAGGCGCTGCCCCCGTACGTCGACGGTGCCCGCGTCGTACGGGTCCGCGCCGAACACCGCGCGCGCCACCTCCGTACGACCGGCGCCGACGAGACCGGCGAGACCCACGACCTCACCGGCGTGCACGTCGAAACTGATGTCGTGGAAGACACCGCTGCGGGTCAGCCCCCGCACGGAGAGCAACACCTCACCGCCATCGGGGCGTTCACGCGGATACTGCTGCTCGATGCTCCGACCGACCATGAGCTGGACGAGCCGGCCCTCGGGGGTGGATGCGGGCACCTGGTCGATGCTGCGGCCGTCGCGCAGGACGGTGACGCGGTCACCGAGTGCGGCGATCTCCTCCAAGTGGTGGGTGATGAAGACGATTCCGACGCCGTCCGCACGCAACTGCCGGACGATGGCGAAGAGTCTGTCCACCTCTTCCGCGGTGAGCACGGCGGTCGGCTCGTCCATGATGAGCACGCGGGCGTCGAGACTGAGCGCCTTGGCGATCTCGACCATCTGGAGCCGGGCGATGCCCAGTTCGCGGACCTTGGCATCGGGCCGCACGTCCACACCGACCCGGCGCAGCAGCTTCTCCGCCTCCGCACGCATCCGCCGGTGGTCGACGAGCCCGAAGCGGCGCGGCTGCCGGCCGAGGTAGATGTTCTCGGCCACCGTCAGGTCGGGGACCAGGTTGAACTCCTGGTAGATGGTGGCGATCCCGAGCCGTTCGGCGGCCTGGGCGTCGTCGATGCGCACCTCGCGGCCCTCGGCGAGGATGCGGCCGCGGTCGGGGCGGTAGGCGCCGGAGAGCATCTTGATGAGGGTGCTCTTCCCGGCGCCGTTCTCACCGAGCAGGACATGGACCTCGCCTCGGCGCAGGTCGAAGTCGACGTTGTCGAGCGCCACGACACCGGGGAAGGTCTTGCGCAGCCCTTCGACGCGCAGCAACTCGTCGGGGTGGACAGCCGATCGCCCGTCGGGGCGGGGAGCCGGCTGCTCGTCCGGAGTGGTCGCCGTCGGCTCCGGCCCGTCCCCCGGCGCCCCTCGCTCCGGTCGGTCCTCCGATGCGGTCACCGGGTGCTCCTCTGGTCGGTCGTGTCCTCGCCGCACGAGCGGCGGACGACGAGACGGGCGGGCAGGGTGACGGACTGCGGGGTCCGTCCCTCGATCAGGTCGGCCAGCGCGCGGACGGCGGCGCGCGCGAGGTCCGCGACCGGCTGGGCGATGGCCGTGACCGGCGGGTCCGTGTGGACGAACCACGGAATGTCGTCGAAGGCGGCGAGCGCGATGTCGTCGGGGACCCGCAGCCCCCGGGCCCGGATCGCGTCGAGCGCGCCGAGGGCCATGAGGTTGTCGGCGGCGAACACGGCCTCGGGCGGCTCGGCCAGGGCCAGGAAGCGCTCGGTGGCCCGCCGCCCGCTGGCGGCCTGGAAGTCGCCGTGCCCGATGTAGGCGTCGGGCAGCACGAGCCCCAGCCCCCGCAGGGCCTCCCGGAACGCCTCGACGCGCTCGTTGCCGGTGGTGGTCGCCGCGGGCCCGGCGATGATCGCGAGCCTGCGGTGGCCGAGCCCGTGCAGATGCGCCACCAGGTCCCTGACCGCCCCCGTGCCGTCGGCCCGGACGACGGGGACGTCGATCCCCGGCAGCCAGCGGTCCACGAAGACCATCGGCGTACCGCTCAGGGCCACCTCCCGCATCAGCGGGGAGCCCCCGTCGGCGGGCGAGACGAGCAGCCCGTCGATCCTGCGGTCGATGAGGGTGCGGATGTGGTGGTCCTGGAGTTCGGGCCGCTCGTCGGCGTTGCCGATGATGACGCTGTAGCCGAGCGCCCGCGCCTCCTCCTCGACGAACCGGGCCAGCTCGGTGAAGTAGGGGTTCAGTACGTCACTGATGACCAGGCCCAGCGTCCGGGTCTGCGCGGTGCGCAGCGATCGGGCCACGGCGTTGGGCCGGTAGCCGAGGGCGTCGACGGCGGCGAGCACGCGGGTGCGCGCCTCCTCGCTGACGGACGGATGGCTGTTCAGCACCCGCGAGACCGTGGCGACGGAGACCCCCGCCTGGGCCGCGACATCCTTGATGCTCGCCATGTCCGGACCACCTCCTTGTGGATTCCGTACACCTCGAAACCAGGGGCGGGCGGTCCGATCGCCCGACGCCGTGGAATCGATTACAGCCACGATTGGAATCGATTACACAGCCGAAGACAAGTCCCCGATCCGAGTCCGAGACCGGATCGTGACGGGTGAGGCAGGACCGGCTCCGAAGAGGACCGTGCGGGATGCCGGAGGTGTGGTGACCAGGAACGCGGAGGACGACGACCGAGCGAGGACGACGACCGAGCCTGGAGGCCTCCGGCGGCCGGCACGGCGTTCGCTCGCGCGTCCCCCGGCCCCGGGGCACGGGCCGGCGATCGCTCATGCGGGCCCCGTGTGCCCGAATGTGCCCGATGAGGACTCCCGGCCCCCGGCGTCTCCTTCGGTCGCCGGGGGCCGGGAGCGGCGGTGCCCCGCCGCCGCCGCTTCAGCCGGTTCGGTCCGGCGCGTCGCTCACTTGACCTCCAGGTCGCGGCGCCGGAAGCCGGCCATGCCCAGGAGGACCAGTCCGGCCGCGACCGCGGTGAGGACCAGGAGGGGGGTCCAGCTCATCGGGGCGGCCGGGAGCCGGGGCACGTGCCCGAAGGGCGACAGGCTGTTCATCCAGTCGGGGAGCCCCAGCATCGGGCCGAGGTATCCGACGACGAACGCGTACGCCGGTACGGTCCAGGCCGCGGCACCGGCCCGGGGAAACCAGCCGAAGAGCGCGACAGCCACCCCTGCCGTCACCCACAGCGCGGGAGCATGGACCGCGGCCGACACCGCCAGCTGACCCACGAGACCGCCGTCGCCGGTGGACGCCGCGCCGGCGATGCCGAAGCCCAGCCCTGCGGCGAGGAGCAGTGCCGTGCCGCCGACCACGGCGACGCCGACATGGCTGACCAGCCACCGGTCGCGCGAGAGGCCGGTGGCCAGCAGCGGCTCGGCTCGGCCCGCGTTCTCCTCGGCCCTCGGTCGCAGCGAGGCCATCACCACGTAGACGGCGCCGACGACGGCGATGACGACCATCACCATCGAGGCGAACGACTCGGCGACGGAACTCCCGCCGATCCGCGCCAGAGCCTCCTGGAGCTGCTCGACACCCTTCACCATGTCGGCGGCGTCGCCGAGGATGGAGCCGTACATGACGCCCATCACGAACAGCCCCGCGCCGAAGCCCAGCAGGGTCGTCCGATGCAGCCGCAGGGCGAAGCCGAAGGGACTGGCGAGGGCCTCGGAGGCGGTACGGCGTCCGAGCCGTGCAGGCCTGAGTCCCGCGCCGACATCGCGCCGGGTGCTCAGCGCGAAGCCGCCGGCGGCGGCCAGCACGGCCGACGCCAGGCACAGCAGCAGAGGCCACCAGCGGTTGTCGACGAAGACGTAGGTGCGCTGGACCCAGCCGATCGGCGTCAGCCAGGACAGGAACTCGTTGCCGACGTCGCCGGAGGCGCGCAGCACGTAGGAGACCCCGATCAGTGCCAGCGCCGCACCCGAGGCACCCCGGGAGTGGGCGGTCAGCTGCGCGGTGGCCGCCGCCACACCGGCGAAGACGAGACCGATCGCCGCGTGGGCCAGCCCGTACAGCAAGGCCTCACCGGTGCTGATCCGGTCGATCCCCGCCGAGATCAGGGCCAGCGCCAGCAGGGCGGCGAGAGCGATGTTGGCGAGGGCCGCGACGACCAGCGCGGAGGCCAGTTGGGCGTGGCGCCCGACGACGGTGGAACGCACCAGCTCGGCCCGGCCGGTCTCCTCCTCGTTCCGCGTGTGCCGGACGACGATCAGAACGCTCATCAGACCGACCAGCACGGCCGTGAAGCCGAGCAGCTGGTGCCCGAGCATCGCGCCGACACCGTAGTCCGACAGGTAGTGGCGCGGACCGGTCATCGCCAGCGCGGCGGGACTGTCCATGAGGGCGGCAACCCCGGCCCGGTCCTCGGCGGCGGGGTACAGGGCCTCGTACTGGGCCGCGGTGGCGAGGGTGCCGAGGGTGAGGGCCGACAGCCAGACGGAGAGGCGCACGCGGTCCCTGCGCAGGGCGAACCGGGTGAGGGCCGCGGTGCCGGCGAACCCGTCGGCGCCAGGCAGGGCGGTCGCCCGGACCTGGGTGGCGGCGGCGGTCATCGGGCGGCCTCGTCACCGTCGCGGGCCGGTGCGTTCTTCCCGGCACCAGGGCTCTCGGCACCGCCGGAGCATGCGGCGTCGCCGCCGGCAGCGCGTTCGCCACCGTAGTGACGGAGCATCAGCTCCTCCAGGGTCGGCGGATGGCTGACCAGGCCGCGGATACCGAAGGCGCCGAGCTCGCGGAGCGCGGCCCCGAGGTGTACGCCGTCGACGGCGAAGCTGACCTGGCCGCCGCGCACCCGGACACCGTGGACGCCGGGCAGGGCGTCGAGTCCGACGGCCGTACGCTCGGTCTCGGCCTCCACCGTCGTACGGGTCAGATGGCGCATCTCGGCCAGGGTGCCCGACTGGACGTTGCGTCCTTGCCGGATGATGCTGACGCGGTCGCAGAGCTTCTCGACCTGGGCCAGGATGTGGCTGGACAGCAGCACGGTCCGGCCGGCGGCCTTCGCCTGGAGGATGACGTCCTGGAAGACGGCCTCCATGAGCGGGTCGAGGCCCGCCGTCGGCTCGTCCAGGAGCAGGAGTTCGGCGTCGGAGGCGAGTGCCGCGACGATGGCGACCTTCTGCCGGTTGCCCTTGGAGTAGGCGCGGCCCTTCTTGGTCGGATCCAGGTCGAACCGCTCCACCAGCTCATCGCGTCGCCGTCGGTCGAGACCGCCGCGGAGCTTCGACAGGAGGTCGATCGCCTCCCCTCCGGTGAGGGTGGGCCACAGCTCGACGTCACCGGGTACGTAGGCGAGCCTCCGGTGCAGGGCGACCGCCTCCCGCCAAGGGTCGCCGCCCAGGAGCCGGGCGGAGCCCGAGTCTCCCCGCAGCAGCCCGAGCAGGATGCGGATCGTGGTGGACTTGCCCGCGCCGTTGGGCCCGAGGAAGCCGTGCACCTCGCCTTCGTCGACGTCGAGGTCGAGGCCGTCGAGTGCCTGGGTCGGGCCGAACGACTTGTGCAGTCCGGCCACAGCGATTGCCTTGGTCATGACGCCGAACGTACGCTCACTTCAGAACTTTGTGAAGTTAAGGAAGCGTATGAATAACTCGGTAGGCTCTGACGGGAAGGCGGAAGCCGCGGCGCGCAGGGAACACGAGGAACGGAGCCACACGATGGGTGAGCGGCAGCACGACGGCCGGGCGGATGATGCCGACCGGCGGACCGACGACGGCGCATCCGCCGCCTCCCGGTTCGTCGAGCGCTTCGCCGCCCAGCTCGTCGAGGCGGGTATGGCGCGTATGCCCGCCCGGGTCTTCGCGGCGCTGCTCGCCTCGGACGACGGCGCCCTGACCTCCGCCGAACTGGGCGAGCGGCTGAAGGTCAGTCCCGCGGCCGTGTCCGGTGCCGTCCGCCATCTCGCCCAGGTCAACATGGTCAGCCGGGAGAGGGAACCCGGTTCGCGGCGTGAGCGCTACCGCGTCCGGGGCGACCAGTGGCACAGCGCCCTGATGGAGCGCGAAGCCGTGCTGAGAAGCTGGCAGGCGACCATGCGGGAGGGTGTGGACCACTTCGGGCCGCACACCCCTCAGGGGCGCAGGATCAACGACACCCTGGAGTTCTTCGAGTTCCTCGAGAAGGAGTTCGGGTTGCTGATGGACCGCTGGGAGGCGCGCAGGGCACGGGATTCGGACCGCTGACCGCCCGGCCCGACGCCGCCTCCGCCGAACCGGACGGGCAGGGCCCGGTCGCCCTACTGGAGCTCGCTGAACCGTTCGGTCGCTCGGGTCCGTCCGGCCACGATGATGGTGTCGTCCGCCTCGACGACGGTTTCGGCGGTGGCGTAGGTGAAGCCCTCGCCGGGGCGTTTGATCGCGACGACCGTGACGCCGAAGCGGGAACGGACGGCGCTGTTGGACAGGGGCAGCCCGACGATGTCCGCCGGTGGGCTGGTCTTGACCATGGCGAAGTCGTCCTCGAACTCGATGTAGTCGAGCATGCGCCCCCGTACGAGGTGGGCGACGCGCTGCCCCATGTCGTGCTCGGGATAGACGACGTGGTGGACGCCGAGCTGCGTGAGGATGCGCCCGTGGGCCTCGCTGATGGCCTTGGCCCAGACGCTCTCGATACCGAAGGAGACCAGCAGCGAGGCGGTGAGGATGCTCGCTTCGAGGTCGGTGCCGATGGCGACGACGGCACGGTCGAACTCGTGGACACCCAGCTGCCGCAGGACGTCCTCCTTGGTGGAGTCCGCCCGTACGACATGGGTGAGGGCGCCGGAGAGGGCCTGGACCGCTTCCGCGCTCTCGTCGATACCGAGCACCTCGGTGTCCTCGTCGACCAGCTCCAGGGCCAGCGCGCGGCCGAAGCGGCCCAGGCCGATGACGGCCACGGAGCCCCGCGGGCCCGTGCGGCGTTTCTTGGGGGTGGACTTCCTAGCCAATGATGGGTCTCTCCTCGGGGAGGTCGTACAGGCGGTGGCGGCTGCGCAGGGCAAGCGCGGAGGCGACGGTGATGGGGCCGAGCCGGCCGATGAACATCAGCGCGATCAGCAGCAGCTGCAGCCCGGGAGCCAGATCGGCGGTGATGCCGGTGGAGAGGCCGACGGTGGCGAACGCGGAGGTGACCTCGAACAGGGACTCGTCCAGGGTGTGGTCGGAGAAGACCATGAAGGTCACGGTGGTGACGGCGACGGCCGCGACGGACAGCAGGACCACGGTGAGGGCCTGGCGCTGGAGGTCGCCGTGGAGACGCCGGTGGAAGATGTTGACCGCGCCCTCGCCGCGGATCTCGGCGTATATGACGAAGAACAGCACGGCGAAGGTGGTGACCTTGATGCCACCGGCGGTGCCCGCGCTCGCGCCGCCGATGAACATGAGCACGTCCGTGCCCAGCCAGCTCGCCGGGTTCATCTGGGAGGTGTCGATGCTGTTGAATCCGGCCGTACGCGGCATGACTCCCTGGAAGAACCCGGCCAACAGCTTCCCCGGGGTGTCCAAGTGGCCCAGAGTGGCCGGATTGGACCACTCGATCATGGTGATGAAGACGCTGCCGCCGACCAGGAAGACACCGGTGGCCCACAACACGATCTTGGTGTGCAGCGACCAGCCGCGGGGTTTGCGGAACCGGCGGCGCAGCTCGAACAGGACGGGGAAGCCCAGGCCCCCGGCGATGACGGCCGCGGCGATCGGCAGGCAGACCCACGGATCGGTGACGAACCCCATCAGGCTGTCGGAGTAGAGGGCGAATCCCGCGTTGTTGAAGGCGGAGACCGCGTGGAAGACACCGAGCCACACCGCCCGGGGCCAGGGCTCCTCGTAGGCGGTGGCGAACCTGAGCGTCAGCGCCAGGGCGGTCACGGCCTCCAGCAGGAGGCTGACCTTGACCACTCCGGTCACCACCGAACGGACGTCTCCGAGCCCCAGGGTCTTCGTCTCCGCGGCTGCCTTCATGCGCGCCTTGAGGCCCATGCGGTGGGAGACCAGCAGAACCAGGAGGGAGGCGAAGGTCATGATGCCGAAGCCGCCCACCTGGATGAGCCCCAGAATGACCGCCTGGCCGAAGCCGGTCCAGTACCCGGGGGTGTCGACCACGATCAGACCGGTCACGCAGACCGCGGAGGTGGAGGTGAACAAGGCCTCCACCAGTCCGGCGCCCCCCGGCCCCGCCTTGGCCACCGGCAGCATCAGCAGGGCGGTGCCGACCGCGATCGCCGAGGCGAAGCCGACCACGACCGCCTGCGCCGGATGCCGGAGGCGGGGCCTCACCACGTCAGGCCCTCCGCTCCGAGGGGGGCCGCCAGAAATGTTCGCACTGGTAGACGATAGACAATCGCGGACCCACCGGCGACATCGGGACCAGCCGTCGGCTCGCCGGCGTGCACCGGCTCACAGCGTGCTGCCCGGGCGGGCGCCAAGCTCCCCGGTACCGCGCGAGACCGGCGGTCGGCGTCGCATGCGCCGGGCGGTCCGCGGGGACGACTTCTCAGAAGTGGACGGCCGAGCGGCGCGGTGGCCTCGCCGCCGTGGGAGGGCCCGGACGGATCGCACCGTGGCGTGCCGCCGCGGTGGGCACCGCGGCGGCCTTGAGGTCAGAGCCCCTGTCCGGCCCCGCGGGGCCAGGCCGCTTCGCGCAGGAGGCGCAGGCCGTTGAGTCCGACGATGACGGTGGAACCCTCGTGTCCGGCGACGCCGAGCGGGAGCGGGAGCGTGCCGATCAGGTCCCAGGCGACCAGAGCGCCGATGAAGGTCCCGGCGATGGCCAGGTTCTGCAGGACGAGGCGGCGAGCTCTCCGGGACAGGGCCACGACGGCGGGGATGGCGGCGAGTTCGTCCCGTACGACGACGGCATCGGCGGTCTCCAGAGCGAGGTCGGAGCCGGCCTTGCCCATGGCGATGCCGGTGTGCGCGGCAGCCAGGGCCGGGGCGTCGTTGACACCGTCGCCGACGACCAGTACCCGCAGGCCCTGCGCCTCCCACTCCCGTACTGCGGCGACCTTGTCCTGCGGGAGGAGGCCGGCGCGCACGTCGGTGATGCCCACCTCGGCGGCCAGGCGGCGGGCGGCGGGCTCGTTGTCACCGGTCAGCAGGACGGGGGTCCGGCCGGTGAGTTCGGTGAGCGCTGCCACCGTGGCCCTCGCGTCCGGGCGCAGGCGGTCGGCGATGCCCAGCACGCCGACGGGAGCACCGTCGCACAGGACCAGTACGGCGGTGCGGCCCTCGCTCTCCAGCGCCCGGATGTCGGCGTCCACGCCCGGTCGGCCGGTGGGGGCGAGGTGGGCCGGGGACCCGACCTGGACGGTGGAGCCTGCGATCGTGGCGCTCACACCGGCGCCGGGGGTGGAGGCGAAGTCGGTCACCTCGGCGGGGGCGAGGCCGCGCTCGTGGGCGGCCTGGACCACGGAACGGGCCAGGGGGTGCTCGCTGGGCCGCTCGACCGCGGCCGCCAGTGCCAGCAACGTGTCCTCGTCCAGGCCGGAGGCGGGCTCCGGGCGGATGTCGGTGACCCGTGGGGTGCCCTCGGTCAGGGTGCCGGTCTTGTCCAGCGCCACCGCGTCGACCTGGCCCAGGCGCTCCATCACCACCGCGGACTTGGCCAGCACACCGTGCCGGCCGGCGTTGGCGATCGCGGACAGCAGCGGCGGCATCGTCGAGAGGACCACCGCGCACGGTGAGGCCACGATCATGAACGTCATCGCGCGCAGGAGCGCCGACCGGAGGTCGTCCCCGAAGGCGAGCGGAACACCGAAGACGGCCAAGGTCGCGATGACCATGCCGATCGAGTACCGCTGCTCGATCTTCTCGATGAACAGCTGGGTGGGCGCCTTGGTCCGGGAGGCTTCCTCGACCATCTTCACGATCCGGGCGATCACCGAGTCCGCGGGATCGCGCTCGACCCGCACGCGCAGGGCACCGGTTCCGTTCACCGTGCCGGCGAACACCTCGTCCCCCACGCGCTTGGTGACCGGCAGGGGTTCGCCGGTGATCGTGGCCTGGTCGACATCGCCCGTCCCGGCAAGGACCTGTCCGTCGGCGCCGACCCGCTCGCCGGGGCGCACCAGGATCACGTCACCGACCGCGAGGTGCTCCGCGTCCACCGTCTCCTCGGTGCCGTCGTCGCGCAGCCGGGTCGCGGTGGCGGGGGCGAGGTCGAGCAGCCCTCGTACGGAGTCGGCCGTCCGGGCGGTCGCGACGGCCTCCAGGGCACCGGAGGTGGCGAAGATGACGATCAGCAGCGCACCGTCCATGACCTGCCCGATGGCTGCGGCACCGAGCGCCGCGACGACCATCAGCAGGTCCACGTCCAGCGTTCTGCCCCCCAGAGCCTTGAGCCCCTCCCATCCCGGCTCCCAGCCGCCGGTGACGTAGGTCGCGGCGAACAGCGGACCCCACACCCACACCGGGGCGTCCAGCAGATACGCGGGAAGCGCGAGCAGGAACAGCACCAGCGACGCCAGTGCCCACCGGGCCTCCGGCAGGGCCAGCAGTCGGGTGCGCCGCTTCTGCGGCACCGGCTCCGAAGTCCCGGTGGCCGCCGGAGCGAGCCGTTGATCCACGACAGAAGACATGACGAAGAGACCCTTCAGGGCGGAGGACGGGGAACACCGCCACCATACAGGAACACTTGAACAGTTCTTCATGTGTTATCGGTATGATGCAGACATGGGCCATGGAACAGACGCCAGGAACAGCGCCACCATCCGCGAGCGGCTCGACACGGTCGGCGCCGCCGACGTCGCCGCGACGCTCCAGGCCCTCGCCACGCCGTCCCGGCTGCACATCCTCGCCCGGCTCCAGGAAGGCCCCAGCTCGGTGGGCGACCTCGCGGACGCGGTCGGCATGGAGGCCTCCGCCTGCTCCCACCAGCTGCGACTGCTGCGCAACCTCGGCCTGGTCGCCGGCGAACGCCACGGCCGGTCGATCATCTACGCCCTGTACGACCACCATGTGGCCGAGCTCCTGGAGCAGGCCCTCTACCACGTCGAACACCTGCGCCTGGGTGTCCGCGACACGCCGACGGCGCCCGCCGAACGGGACGTGCCCGCCACACCCGCCTCCCGGGCCGGGGGCCGTTAGCCACCCGGGCGGAAGGCTTCCACAGGACCTCACCCACCCGTATGCGCCGGGAGGCGGGCCCCCTTCCCGCGGCCCGTATCCACACGGTCACCCGCCACTGCGGCCCACGGGGGTGGCCGGTGGCCCGGCGGTGGTCCGCGGCAGGGTGAGGACCATGGTGAGGCCACCTCCGGGTGTGTCCTCGGCGGTGAGAGTGGCCGCGATCGCCTCGGTGAAGCCGCGTGCGACCGCGAGGCCCAGACCCACTCCGGCGCCTCGCGGTGCGTCTCCCAGGCGCTGGAACGGTTCGAAGATGTGCTCCTTGGCAGCGTCGGGGACGCCGGGGCCCCGGTCGACCACGCGCAGTTCGACGCGGTCGTGCAGGCTGCTGGCGGAGACGAGGACGGGGCGGCCTTCGGGGCTGTACTTGACGGCGTTCTCGACGATGTTGGCGACGATGCGTTCCAGCAGACCGCGGTCGACGGCGACCATGGGCAGGGTCTCCGGGATGTCCAGTTCGACGCCCCCCTCGGGGATCCCGCCGAGCGCCATGGGGACGACCTCGTCCAGGTCCGTCTCCCTGATCAGCGGTACCACCGTGCCCGTGTTGAGGCGGGACATGTCCAGGAGGTTGCCGATCAGGGCGGACAGCCGGTCGGCGCCCTCCTCGATCCCTTCGAGCAGAGTCTCGCGGTCGGCCTCCGACCAGGCCACGTCGTGGGAACGCAGCGAGGTCACCGAGGCCTTGATACCCGCCAGCGGTGTGCGGAGGTCATGGCTGACCGCGGCGAGCAGCGCCGTACGGAAGCGGTCGCTCTCCGCCAGCTTCCGCGCGTCCTCCGCCTGGCCGACCAGGCGCTGCCGGTCCAGGGCCACGGCGGCCTGGGCGGCGAAGGCGCCCAGCACCCGGCGGTCCTCGGCACGCAGCGCGCGGCCGCTCAGGACCAGGGCCAGGTCGGCCCCTACGGGGATGTCGACGTCGGCGTCCTCGGGGCGGGCGACGGGAGGGCCGCCGACCGCCGCCACGGACGACCAGGGCTCCAGCTCGCCCTCTCGCTCCAACAGCGCCACACAGTCCATGGCGAAGGTCTCCCGGAGCCGTTCGAGCAGAGCGTCGAGGGACTTCTCACCCCGCAGAATGCTGCCCGCGAGGAAGGAGAGGATCTCCGACTCGGCGCGCAGCCGGGCGGCCTGATGGGTGCGGCGGGCCGCCAGGTCGACGACGGAGGCGACGGACACGGCCACACAGAAGAAGACGATGATGGCGACGATGTTCTTCGGGTCGGCGATCGTGAACCCGTGGAGGGGCGTGGTGAAGAAGTAGTTCAGCAGCAGGCAGCCGACGGCGGCCGAGCCGAGGGCAGGCAGCAGGCCACCGAGCAGCGCCGCCGCCACCGTGAGGGTGAGGAAGAGCAGCATGTCGTTGGCGAGCCCGAGATCGGGAACGACCGTTCTGAGCAGCAGGGTGAGAAGGGCGGGCCCCACGGTACCGACGAGCCAGCCCCCTGCGATCCGGGCCCGCCCGAGCCGGGCGCCCCGGGCGATCGGCAACCCGCGCCCCTTCGCTGCGGCGGAGTGGGTGACGATGTGGACGTCGAGGTCGGGACCCGAATCACGGGCGACCGTGGCGCTGACCCCGGGCCCGAGGAGGTACTGCCACGCCCTGCGGCGGCTGACGCCCAGGACGATCTGCGTGGCGTTGACCCCGCGGGCGAAGTCCAGCAGCGCGGCGGGCACGTCCTCTCCGATGACGTGGTGGAACGTCCCGCCGAGGCCCTCGACCAGGGTGCGCTGGACGGCCAGTTCCCCCGGCGACACGGCCTTCAGCCCGTCGCTCGCGGCGATGTAGACGGCCAGCACCTCGCCCCCCGCGCCCTTCTCCGCGAGCCGTGCGGCCCGGCGGATGAGGGTGCGGCCCTCGGGTCCGCCGGTGAGGCCGACGACGATGCGTTCGCGGGCCTGCCAGGGGGTGCGGATGTCGT
>NZ_JBWKCM010000005.1:0-3696 GCF_056436485.1 Streptomyces sp. NPDC043746
CGCTGTTTCACGTGAAACAGCGGGCAGCACCACCACAGGGGCCAGGACGGGATTGCCATGGAGCCGCCGCTCGGCTCAGCGCTCCGGCGGGCGGCCCTGGAGGCGCTCCATCTCGCGGCGGTCCCGCTTGGTCGGGCGGCCCGCGCCCCGGTCCCGTACCGGAACCTGGATCGCCAGCTCGCGCGGCGGCGGGGGCGGGCTGTTGTCGACGAAGCACTCGACGGCCACGGGCGGCCCGACCCGCTTCTTCACGATCTTCGAGACGACGACCACCCGGTCCCGGCCCGCGTGCCGCAGCCGTACCTCGTCACCGACCCGGACGGCCTGAGCGGGCTTGGCCCGCTCGCCGCCGACCTTCACATGCCCGGCCCGACAGGCGGCCGCCGCCTGCGCACGGGTCTTCGTCAGCCGGACCGACCAGATCCACACGTCGACCCGGACGCTTCCCTGAGCCTGCGCCGCATCACCGGAAACCATGGGTCCGACTCTAGTCCGACGCACGCACGGTCCGGCGTCCGTCCGGCCCGGTGCTCGTCCGGACGCTGCGCGCCACCGGTCAGTGCGCGCTACGGTCAGGAGCCGAAGTCACCGGGCGCAGGGCACCCTGGATCTTGTGCCACAGCGTCTCGTCGACGAACGTGCCACCGGTCAGCAGGCCGTGGGCACCGTCCGCGGCGGTGCCGGGCCCCGGCCTGCCTCGACGGCGGCAGTGATCGCGGACATCGCCTACGTACCGACGCGGGCTACCGAGGATGTGCATCAGGCCCACACCGGTGGGCACAGGCCTGATGGTCGATCGTCCCCGAGGGAGCCGGGATCACACTCCGATGTCGCGCCCATCCGTGCGCCAGACCGCGACGACCGACGGGCGGACGATCTTGCCGGGTCCGTCGGGCCAGGTGCTCGCCGGCTTCTCCGTCGAGGCGCCGTCGACCTCGCCCGGGTGCTGGACGGCGACCAGGACCCGGCGGTCCTGGATGACCGGGCCGCAGGTCTCCGCTCCCGTCGGGACGGTCAGGAACTGCTTCAGCTCACCGCGCCGGTCGCCCTGGGGCGCGACACCGAAGAGGCCGTCGTGCGAACCGAGCTTGTTGCCGTCCGTGGAGATCCACAGGTTGCCGTGGGCGTCGAAGGCCACGTTGTCCGGGCAGGAGATGGGGCTGACACGGTCCTTGGGGAAGCCGGCGAAGTACGTCGAGGGGTCGTTCGGGTCGCCCGCCACGAGGAAGAGGCGCCAGGCGAACCCGTCGCTCGTCGGGTCGTCCCAGTTCTCCGCCAGCTCCAGGATCTGCCCGTGCTTGTTGCCGTTGCGCGGGTTCGCCTCGTCCGCCGGGGCCTTGCCCTCCTTGCCGCGGTCGGAGTTGTTGGTGAGCGCGACGTAGACCCGCCCGGTGCGCGGCGAAGGCTCGACGTCCTCGGGCCGGTCCATCTTGGTGGCGCCGACCTTGTCACCGGCCACCCGTGTGTAGACGTACACCTCGTCGGCGGTCATACCGGGCACATGGGAGGTGGTGCCCGTGGCCAGCGGGATCCAGACACCGCTGCCGTCGAACTCGCCGTCGTTGGGGAGCTTTCCGCTGCCGTCGATCTCGTCGGCCGGGGAGTCACCGGTCAGCTTCGCGACGTACAGCGTGCCCTCGTCCAGCAGCGTCAGGTTGTGCTCGCGGGCGGCGCGCGAGTTGCCCTTCTTCATCCGCTTGCTGGAGACGAACTTGTACAGGTAGTCGAACTTCTCGTCGTCGCCCATGTACACGACCGGGCGCCCGTCCGCCGTCAGCCGGGGCTCGGCCGCCTCGTGCTTGAAGCGGCCCAGGGCGGTCCGCTTGCGCGGGGTGGAGTCGGGGTCGTACGGGTCGAGTTCGACGACCCAGCCGAAGCGGTTGGCCTCGTTGGGCTCCTTCGCCAGGTCGAACCGCCGGTCGAATCGCTCCCACTTGCGCTCGGTGGCGCCGGAGCCGATCCCGTACCGCTTGTGCATGGCGGTGGTGCCGTTGGCGAAGTACTGGTTGAAGTTCTCCTCGCCGTGCAGCGTGGTGCCCCAAGGGGTCGTGCCGCCGCCGCAGTTGTTGAGCGTGCCGAGCACCTTGCGGCCGGTGCGGTCGGCGGACGTGCGGAGCAGAGGGCTGCCCGCGGCCGGCCCGGTGACCTGGAATTCACTCGTGGCGGTGAGCCGGCGGTTCAGCGGGTGACGGGTGACCGCGCCCAGCTTGCCGGTACGGCTCTCCTCCTGGACGACGACAACGGAGAGCCCGTGCGCGGCCCAGGCGATCTCCACCTGCTCACGGGTGGGGTTGGCCGGATCATAGCCACGGAACATGAGCACCTCGTTCGTGTACTCATGGTTGGCGACTAGGACCTGACGACCGCGCTCGCCGCGGAGCGGGAGCAGCGAGAGGAAGTCGTTGTTGTAACCGAACTGGCCCGCCTGCGCTTTGGCGGTCTGCTTCTCCGGGTTGAAGGCGGGCGCCCCGCGCAGGATCGGCTCGCCCCAGCGGATCACCACGTTCTGGCTGTGGCCGTCGGGGACCGTGACCTTGTCGTTCTGGTTGGGCGCGACCGGCGAGAACCGCAGGCCCCGGGCACCGGACGGGGCCGGTTTGTGGGGCGGGTGCGGTCCGTGACCGCGCCCGACGAGCGCGGCGGCCTCCGCCTGCGGGGTGTTCGGGCCGACCAGCCCGGCCGTACCGGCCGCGGCGGCGACCGTCACGACGGCGGCCGTGCGCATCATCGAACGGCGCGATACGGCACGGGCGATGATGTCGCCCGCGTACTCGTTGCCGCTGGTGTTCGGGGTCTCCTTGAAGCAGGCGTCCCCGCAGCGGAAGCGGCAGGTCAGCGCGGAACGGCCGCCCGGGTGGGCGCTGTGGGAGCTGATGAGCGGCAGCAGGTTGCGCACGTGGATTCCCTCCGTCGGTCTGTCGTGCGTGACGGTAGGGGCGGCCCCACGCGGTCCGAGGGACTTCCGGTGAACGGCGGGTGAAGTCCAGGCCACCGCTGTTCCCTTGACGCCGTACGGGAACGGGGGCGGGTGACACGTGGAACGCGCGCCGGACTCGGTCCGGGATCGGTTTCGGCTCGGTTGACGCACGGGTGGGCCGGACCGGCGAACGGCCGGATCCGGCCGCTAACCTTACGTATCCGTCCTGGCCAGGGATGAAATCACCCAGGTCGGACATTCCCCGCACCCAACTCATGCGAAAGGCCTCGCTCATGGGCATTCGGAGCTTGCTGCGTAAGGTGTTCGGCCGCACGGAGCAGGACGAGCCGACCACGGCCACCGTCCCGCCCCAGGCCGAACGCACCCCGTCCACGGAACCGCAGGCCGAGGCCACGTCGGCGGCGGGGGGCGGGCCCGAGGCCTCCGAGCCGAAGCCCGCCGAACCGAAGGCGTCGATTCCGGCCCCGGCCTCACCGGTGGCGGAGACCACCGACAGTGACGCCGGTGCTGTGGGCCTGGTGGCCGCGGCGTTCGACAAAGCAGCCACCGCCCCGGCGCCCTCCGCCTCGCCGACCGTCCCCGCCCAGGGCTCGGGCCCGGACGCCGAACCGGAGGTAGAGGCGGGGGCGGAGCCGGACGTAGAGCCCGCTGCGACGGCGAAGCCGGTCGCGGAGCCGCGTACCGAGACCGCCGCCGAACCCGTCGCGAAGCCGGTTGTCGAGCCGGTGAAGGCGGACGAGCAGGCCGAGACCACCGAG
>NZ_JBWKCM010000005.1:3794-50975 GCF_056436485.1 Streptomyces sp. NPDC043746
AGCCGGTTGTCGAGCCCGTCAAGGCGGAGGAGCAGGCCGAGACCACCGAGCCGGTTGTCGAGCCCGTCAAGGCGGAGGAGCAGGCCGAGACCACCGAGCCGGTTGTCGAGCCCGTCAAGGCGGAGGAGCAGGCCGAGACCACCGCCCCCGCCTCGGAGCCCGCCCCGATCACGATCGACCTCGACCCGGACTCCGACCAGGCGCCGAAGCCCGACCCGGAGCCCGTATCGGACGCGGAAGCGAAGCCCGCCGAGGCCGAGACCACGCCGGAGCCGGAGCCCGCCCCCGAGGCCGCCGCCCCTGAGCCGGAGGCCACCCCCGAGCCCCCGACCGCACCCACGGCGGCAGAGACCGCGACCGCCCCCGCGGCGAAGACCGCCTCCAAGGCCACCGCCAAGCCCGCCACCACCCTCGCCCGGGTCACCTCCCGCGCGCCGCAGCTCGTCGCCCCGTACAAGGCGGCGCAGGCGGCGCTCAAGGGGCACGGGCTGACCGGGCTGCGCGCCCGCGTCTACCTGGTGCTCGACCGCTCGGGCTCCATGCGGCCGTTCTACAAGGACGGCAGCACCCAGCACCTGGGGGACCGCACAGTCGCGCTCGCGGCCCACCTGGACACCGACGCCACCGTGTCCGTCGTCTTCTTCTCCACCGACATCGACGGCACCGGCACCATCGAGCTGGCCGCCCACGAGGGCCGGGTCGACGAGCTGAACGCCGGTCTCGGACGGCTGGGCCGGACGAACTACCACCGCGCGATCGAACAGATCGTGGCGGACTACGAGAGGGCGGGGCACGGAGAGACGGACAGCGGGCAAGCTCAGGACGCCGGTCCGGCTCTGGTGATCTTCCAGACGGACGGCCCGCCGGACGCCAAGCAGCTCGCCCGCCAGGCGCTGGCGGACGCGGCCCGGCTGCCACTGTTCTTCCAGTTCGTCGCGTTCGGCGAGCAGGACGCGAAGGGCTTCGACTTCCTGCGGAAGCTGGACGCCCCCAACGCCGCCTTCTTCCACGCCGGCCCGGCCCCGCGCGAGATCCCGGACGCCGAGCTCTACCGGGAGGTCCTGGCCGGGCTGCCGACCTGGATCGCGGCGCGCGAGGAGCGCACCGAGGGCTGATCGACCGGCAGCCGTACAGTCACGGCGAGACCGCCCCCCGGGCCCGGGACCGCCGTGACCGTACCGCCGTGGGCCACCGCGATCGACCGCACGATCGACAACCCGAGGCCCGACCCCGGACCCATCCGGTCGCGGCCCTCGCCCCGCCGGAACGGCTCGAAGAAACCCGCGATATCGGCCTCGGAGACCACCGGGCCGGTGTTGCGCACCACGAGGGCACCGTCCTCCGCCAGCGTGATGTCCACCGAACCGCCCGGCATGTTGTACGTCACCGCGTTGGCCAGCAGGTTCGACACCAGCTGGGAGAGCAGCAGCCGGTTGCCCCGCACCGGGCAGGGCGCCACCTCGACGCTCACCGCGGGCCGCCCCGGCCCCTCCCCCCGCGCCCACGGCCGCCGGGCCGTCTCCTCGGCCACCACCCGGTCGAAGCGGACGTCCTCGCGCTCGTCGGCGGCCAGCCCCCGTTCGCTCCGGGCCAGCACGAGCAGCCCTTCGATGAGCCGCTCGCTGCGCCGGTTGGTGTCCAGGAGCGTCTGCCGGGTGCGGACGAGATCGTCGGGGCTCGGGTCGTCCAGCCCCACCTGGATCGCGGCGCGCTGGGTGGCGAGCGGGGTGCGCAGCTCGTGCGAGGCGTTGGCGATGAACCTGCGCTGGCTGTCGAAGGCCTTCTCCAGCCGGGCCAGCAGCGCGTCCAGCGTCTCCCCCAGCTCCTTCAGCTCGTCGTCCGGCCCGCTGGAGGCGATCCGCTCGTGCAGGGTCCGCTCGGAGAGGCTGCGGGCCTTGGCGGTCATCGCGTGGACGGGCCGCAGCACCCGGCCCGCGATCCACCAGCCGACGCCGACCGCGCCCGCCGTCATCACCAGGAGCGCGGCGATCGACCAGTACATGTGCTGCTTGCTGGCCGCGTCGCTGACGTGGTCGGTCAGCTCGTAGACGGTGGGCCCGTCGGCCGCGCTGCGGGCGATGAACGGGCCGTTGATGGTGTACCCGGGCGGGACGACGACGGCGGAGGAGGCGATGGCGCGCGCCTCGGAGTCCGTACCGGCGCGGGAGGCCAGGTTGACGGTGGTGAGCAGGGCCGTGCCGAGGACGAGGAAGACCCCGCCGTACACGAGGGCTATGCGCGTCCTGATCGTCGAGCGCGGCAGCTTCGAGGCAGCCGCCGGCCGCCGCAGCCGGGCCCGGGGGCTCACAGCGCGTACCCGACGCCCTGGACGGTACGGATCAGGGCGGGCTCGCCCAACTTGGCGCGGAGTTTGCTCATGCAGACGCGCACGGCACCGGTGAAGGGGTCGGCGTTGGCGTCCCAGGCCCGCTCCAGCAGCTCCTCGGCGCTGACGGTCCCGCCGTCGGCCTCCAGGAGCAGTTGCAGCACGGTGAACTCCTTGGGCGACAGGTCCAGCTCCCGGCCGTCCCGGAGCGCCGAGCGGCGTACGGTGTCGAGCCGGATGCCGTGCCGTTCCAACTGGGGCGGTACGGGCCGGGCGCTGCGGCGGCGCAGGGCGCGGACCCGGGAGACCAGCTCGGGGAACTCGAACGGTTTGCTGACGTAGTCGTCGGCTCCGAGGTCGAGCCCGGCGACGCGGTCCTCCATGGTGCCGGAGGCGGTGAGCATCAGGATCCGTGTACGGGAGCCGGAGGCGACGAGCCGCCGGGCCACGTCGTCGCCGTGGACGCGCGGGAGGTCGCGGTCCAGTACGACGACGTCGTAGTCGTACAGCCCGAGATAGGCGAGGGCGGCGTCCCCGCTGTAGACGGTGTCGACGGCGAAGCCGGCCCGGCGCAGCCCGGTGGCGACCAGTTCCGCGAGGATCTCCTCGTCCTCGGCGACCAGTACCCGCATGGTGATGTCCCCTGCCTCGTGCACGCTTGTCCGCTCCCTCCCAGGATGCGACTTTCCCGCGGGAAGCATTACGGCAGGGCATGTTTCGCAAAGCTCTCCACCGCAGACCTGCCGAGGAGCGCCCCCGCACCCCCGCTCATCGATGTGAGTGGATCTTCAACTGACCGTTAGGATTTCGACCATGGCGGCCACTGGATCCGAGAAGCAGGGGGCGACGGCGTACTACGTCTCGACCCCCATCTACTACGTCAACGACGCTCCTCACCTGGGCCACGCCTACACGACCGTCGCAGGCGACGTGCTCACGCGCTGGCACCGCCAGCGCGGCGAGAAGGTGTGGTACCTCACCGGCACGGACGAGCACGGTCAGAAGATCATGCGCACGGCCGAGGCGAACGACGTCACTCCGCAGGCTTGGTGCGACAAGCTCGTCGAGGAGGCGTGGAAGCCCCTCTGGGAGCATCTGAACATCCGACACGACGACTTCATCCGGACGACGGAGAAGCGGCACACCGACCGTGTGCAGGAGTTCGTGCAGGACCTGTACGACAAGGGCGAGATCTACAAGGGCGGGTACGAGGGCCCGTACTGCGTGGGCTGCGAGGAGTACAAGCTCCCCGGCGATCTGATCGACGGCGAGGGCGAGTTCGCCGGGCAGAAGCTGTGCCCGATCCACAAGAAGCCGGTGGAACTCCTCAAGGAGGAGAACTACTTCTTCAAGCTCAGCGAGTACGGCCCGAAGTTGCTGGAGTTCTACGCGGCGAACCCGGACTTCATCCAGCCCGAGTCGGCGCGCAACGAGGTCGTGAACTTCGTCGAGCAGGGCCTGCAGGACCTGTCGATCTCGCGCTCGACGTTCGACTGGGGCGTTCCGGTCCCGTGGGATGACAAGCACGTCATCTACGTGTGGATCGACGCGCTCCTGAACTACGCGACGGCCGTGGGCTACGGCGCCAACCAGGAGAAGTTCGACGGTACGTTCCCGGCGAACGTGCACCTGATCGGCAAGGACATCCTCCGCTTCCACTCGGTGATCTGGCCCGCGATGCTGATGGCGCAGGGCCTGCCGCTCCCCGGCAAGGTCGTCGCCAACGGCTGGCTGATGGTCGGCGGCGAGAAGATGTCCAAGTCGAACCTGACCGGCATCAAGCCGCAGGACCTGACCTCCCACTTCGGCGTGGACGCGTACCGCTGGTACTTCCTGCGGGCCATCGCGTACGGCAGCGACGGCTCGTTCTCCTGGGAGGACTTCTCCGCCCGCTACACGTCCGAACTGGCCAACGACTACGGCAACCTCGCCTCGCGCGTGGCCGCCATGGTCGGCAAGTACTTCGGCGGGGCGCTGCCGGAGGCCACGGCCTCCGGTGACGCCGAGCGGGCCGTGCAGGAGGGCCTGGCGAAGGCCGTCGCGACGGCCGACGCGAAGATCGGCGAGGAGCTGGACTTCCAGTCCGGCATCCTGGCGATCTTCGACTTCGTGAAGCAGGTCAACGGCTACATCACGGAGCAGGAGCCGTGGAAGGTGGCCAAGGACACCACCCCGGAGGGCCAGGCCCGCCTGGCGACCATCCTCTACACGGCCGCCGAGTCGCTGCGCGGTGTCGCGGTCCTGCTGAACTCCGTGATGCCGGAGACCTCGCAGAAGCTCTGGGAGTCCCTGGGCGCCGAGGAGTCCCTGGGCGCCCTGGCCGACCAGAGGGTCCAGGACGCGGGCGTCTGGGGCACCCTGCCCGCCGGTGCCACGGTGACGAAGGGCGCGGTGCTCTTCCCCCGCCTGGAGGAGAAGCCGGCCTAGTACGTCCACCAGGAGCCCGGGACCACCGTTCGTGGTCCCGGGCTCCAGTCGTGCGCGTACGGCACCGGGTCAGCGCGTCCAGTTCTTGAGCGGCTCGGTGTCCAGCTCGATCCCGACCGGGTCGGGGAGGGTCACGGTCTTGCCGTACGGCACGGTGGCCACCTGCTCATAGCGCACACCGTCGGGCTGCGAGTGGACCTTCACCTCACAGGTGTCCCGGTCGATCAGGACGCGGTCCTCGACCATGCTCGCCACGACCTCCTGCTGCACCGGGTCACTTGCACCGCGAACGTCTTCAGCGTACGGCCAAGGCCGCCCGCCCGTCCGCTCGATCACCGCCCCAGCGACTCCGCGTCCCCCATCACGATGACCGGGTTCATGGCCGGGTCCAGGGTGCGGAGCAGCTCCTCCATGCGCTCCTCCGGGATGGAGACGCAGCCCTGGGTGGGGCCACCGTGGTCGACGTGGATCCAGATGCCGCCGCCGCGTTCGAGGCCGAGTGGGCGGGTGCGGTCGAGGGGGGTGACACCCTCGGTGCGGTTGTAGTTGATCGCGACGACGTAGTCGAAGGAGCCTTCCAGGGGCTCCCCGAAGAACCCCACGCCGTCCACCGCGAACCGGGGGTGTTCGTCGTACGGGAGCAGGGCGCCCGGGTCGGGGAGGCGACCGCCCGCGTCGGTGAGGGTGTAGACGCCCGTGGGGGACCTCAGGTCGCCCGCCACATGGTGGTCGGTCCAGCCCTTCATGCCGTTGTGGGCGTCCCAGGGGCCGGCAACCGCCGCCCATCCCTCCGCCGGGTCCTCACGGGCGTACAGGACCGCGCTGGACCGGTTGGCGTCCTCGCCCTCCCCGGTGACCACGAACGCCTGCCGGGCCTCCTCCGGGATCTCCGCCCTGGTCTGCGGCCCGAGGCCCGGGATCTGCGCGGGGCTCGGATCCGGCTCCGGGCTGGGAGAGGCCCGGCGTACGGAGGCGGCGTCGGACTCCGGGCCTGCGGCACCCTGCCCCGGGGCGCCGACGGGGGCCTTCGCGGGGGCGCTGCCGGAAGTGCAGCCCGTGAGCAGCAGGGCCAGAGCGAGGAGCGGGGCGGCGAGCAGCGGTACGGGCGGGCGGAGCGGGACGGACACGGTGGCGGGCTCCTCGGGTGACGGCGCGGCGGTGCGACGGTGCGGCACGGGGTGCGAGAGGGGTGTCTCGGTGCCAGTCCTTGCCGCACCCGGCGCGGCCGAATCCGATCCGGGGCCATCCGGCTGTACGGCGTCGCCCGGTCGCCCCGGCCGTCCGGGGCGCTCACGCTCATGCAGCGCAACAGCCCCCGATCAGGCGATCGGGGGCTGTTTCACGTGAAACGTCCACAGAGCGGAGCAGTCTGCGGAGGTGACGCCTACGTGTCGGCGGGCTTCTCCGCGCCGCCCTTGGCCGCGACCGGCTTGCGGAGCTGGATGTTCAGCTCGCGCAGACGGGTCTCGTCCAGCTCGGTCGGAGCGCCCATCATCAGGTCCTGGGCGTTGCCGTTGAGCGGGAAGGCAATCGTCTCGCGGATGTTCGGCTCGTCGGCGAGCAGCATCACGATGCGGTCGACGCCCGGGGCGATGCCACCGTGCGGCGGGGCGCCGAGACGGAACGCGCGGAGCATGCCCGCGAACTCCTGCTCCACGGTCTCGCGGTCGTACCCGGCGATCTCGAAGGCCTTGAGCATCAGCTCGGGCTCGTGGTTGCGGATGGCGCCCGAGGACAGCTCGATGCCGTTGCAGACGATGTCGTACTGCCAGGCCAGGATGTCCAGCGGGTCCTTCTCCTCCAGGTCGGCCAGGCCGCCCTGGGGCATCGAGAAGGGGTTGTGCGAGAAGTCGATCTTCCCGGTCTCCTCGTCCTTCTCGTACATCGGGAAGTCGACGATCCAGCAGAACCGGAAGACGCCCTCCTCGAAGTGGCCGGCGCGCTTGGCCGCCTCGACCCGGACGGCCGACATGACCTTGGAGACCTCGTCGAACTCGCCCGCGCCGAAGAAGACCGCGTGGCCCGGGACCAGCGAGAGGCGCTCGGTGAGCGTCTTGACGTCGGTCTCGGTGAGGAACTTGGCGATCGGACCGGCCAGCGTGCCGTCCTCGCCCACACGCACCCAGGCCAGGCCCTTGGCGCCGTGCTCCACGGCGTACTCGCCGAGGCCGTCGAAGAACTTGCGGGACTGGCCCGCGGTGTCCGGGACGGGCAGCGCGCGGACGTGCTTGCCGGCGAACGCCTTGAACCCGGAGTCGGCGAAGACGTCCGAGATGTCGACCAGCTCCAGCTTGGCCCGCAGGTCCGGCTTGTCGTTGCCGTACTTCAGCATCGACTCGCGGAACGGGATGCGCGGGAAGGGCGAGGTGACCTCGCGGCCGTTGCCGAACTCGGTGAAGAGTTCGGTCATCAGCTTCTCGATCGGCTGGAAGACGTCCTCCTGCTCGACGAAGGACATCTCCACGTCGAGCTGGTAGAACTCGCCCGGCGAACGGTCCGCGCGGGCGTCCTCGTCACGGAAGCAGGGCGCGATCTGGAAGTACCGGTCGAAGCCCGAGATCATCAGCAGCTGCTTGAACTGCTGCGGGGCCTGCGGCAGCGCGTAGAACTTGCCGGGGTTCAGCCGGGACGGGACGACGAAGTCGCGGGCGCCCTCGGGGGAGGTGGCGGTGAGGATCGGGGTCGCCATCTCGTTGAAGCCGAGGGCCACCATCTTGGAGCGGATGGCGGCGATCACGGCCGAGCGCAGCATGATGTTGCGGTGCATGCGCTCACGGCGCAGGTCGAGGAAGCGGTACTCCAGGCGCCGCTCCTCGTTGACGCCGTCCTCGGTGTTGATCGTGAAGGGCAGCGGGCCCGCCTCGCCGAGGACCTCGACCTCGGTGACCTCGATCTCGATCTCACCGGTCGACAGCTCCGGGTTGACGTTCTCGGCGCCGCGCGCGGAGACCTTGCCGTCGATGCGGACGACGGTCTCCTTGGTCAGCTTCGCCAGGGCCTCGTTGCCCGGGGTGCCGGGACGGGCGACCAGCTGCACCAGACCGTAGTGGTCCCGCAGATCGATGAAGAGGATGCCGCCCAGGTCTCGGCGATTGTGCAGCCAGCCGCTCAGCCGGACGTCGGTGCCGACGTCAGAGGCGCGGAGCTCGCCGCAGGTGTGGGACCTGTACCGATGCATCGTCGTTCATCCAGTCTTCGCGGTTAGGTGGGGATCGAGCCTCACCAGGCTACCGCCCGGGGCCGGGCCTCTTCATTTCGCTTTCCCGCCCGCCCCTGGCGGCGGCCCGCGCTCGGCCGCCCCTCGGTGGCGTGCGAAGAGCACATCTTCCTAAAGTGGGGCAATGCGCACCGAGGACGTCCTGGCCGCGATCGCGACCGGCCTGTGGCGCTGGGACAACGCAGCCGGCACGGTCACGCTCGACGCGGAGGCGGCCCGGCTGCTCGGGCTGCCCCCCGAGCCCGGCAGCTACCGGGAGGCGGCGGTGCGCTCACGGTTCCACCCGGTCGACTGGAACGAGATCTACGGGGTGGTGAACCTGGCCGTCGCGGAGGGCACCCTCGCCGAGGCCCGGCTGCGGATCGTCGACGAGCGGGGCCAGGTGCTCCGTACCGTGCGCAGCCGCTCCAAGCCGGTCGTCCCGGTGGACGGGGGCACCGAGAGGTACGTCCTGATCGGCACCCTCCAGGAGGTCGCGGAACCCCAGCCGGGCTCGTCCGCCGCGGACACGCCCATCACCGGGGACTGGCGCCGCTCCCGGGAGGCGTTCCTGCTGGACGCCGGGCGGGCGCTGGCCGAGGCCCGGTCCACCGAGGAGGTGCTGCGGGTCGCGGCCTCCCTCTCCATGCCCGGCTTCTCCCCGGACGGGCTCGCGGTCTTCGGTTCGGTGGGCGAGCGGCTGACGATCATCGGCCACCACGGGCAGAGCGCGGGCGAGGAGGACCCCTTCACCGACATGCCCCTGGACACCGACTACCCGGCTGCCGAGGTCGTCCGGACGGGCCGCGCGATCTACCTCCCCTCCCCCGACGAGTACCGCCGCCGCTACCCCGCCACCTGGCCCCTCGCCCGCCGGTTCGGCCGACGGTCGTGGGCGTTCCTCCCGCTCGTCTCGTCGGGCCGCACGATGGGCGCCTGGATGGCCGGGTTCCAGCACCCCGTGGCGTTCTCGCCGGACGAACGCGCGGTGCTCTCGACGGTGGCCCGGATGCTCGCCCAGGCGCTGGCCCGCGCCGGGGTCGCGGAGACCGAGCGGGAGCTGTCGCTCGGCCTCCAGCGCTCGATGATGCCGACGCTGGGGCCGGACATCCCCGGGATGACGGTGGCCGCGCGGTACGTGCCGACCGGCGGCGGGCTCCAGGTGGGCGGCGACTGGTACGACATGATCCCGCTGCCCAACGGCCGGATCGCCCTGATCATCGGTGACGTCCAGGGCCATGACGTACGGGCCGCCGGGCTGATGGGCCAGCTCCGCATCGCCCTGCGCGCGTACGCCTCCGAGGGCCACCGCCCGGACGCCGTGCTCTCCCGGGCCTCGCGCTTCCTCTCCGGGCTGACCGACGCGTACGAGGGGGTGGCGGGCGACGACGAGCCCACCGCCCCGCGCTTCGCGACCTGCCTGTACGCCGAGGTCGACCCGGATGCCGGAACGTTGGACATCGCCCGGGCGGGCCATCCGGACCCGGTGGTGGTGAGCGCCGACGGCACGGCGGTGATCCGGCAGACGGCGGGCGGGCTGCCGCTCGGCATCGAGAGGGACTCCGACTACCCCACCACCCGGGTCGTCCTGGAGCCCGGCGAAACCATCATGCTGTGCACCGACGGGCTCATCGAGACCGGCGGCCACGACATGGCCACCGGCTGGACCCGGCTGCGCCCGGTCCTGGAGGAGCCCACCGAAGACCTGGAGGAGCTGGCCGAAGCCCTGGTCCAGGCCGTGCACGGGCCGACCTCGCACTACACGACCGGGCCGCTCGCGGACCGCCGCGAGGACGACATCGCGGTGCTGGTGCTGCGGCGGGAGAGCGGCCGGGCGCCGGAGACTCCGGCCCGGCGGAGCGTGCTGACCATCGCGCAGGCCGAGCCCGAGCGGATCTCGGTGGGCCGCCAGCTCGTCCGGGAGCTGCTGCACGACTGGAAGGACCCCGAGCAGGTCGACTCGGCGGTCCTGATGGTCTCGGAGATGGCCACCAACGTGCTGGTCCACACGGACGGGGACGCGCTGATGGCGGCGGAGGTCTCCGGGGAGCGGGGCGAGCGGCGGCTGCGCGTGGAGGTGGCCGACGCGAGCGACGAGCTGCCGCACAAGCGGCGGCCGGGGGAGATGGCGTCCAGCGGGCGGGGGCTGGTGCTGATGGAGATGCTGGCGGACGCGTGGGGGGTCGATCCGCGGGGGGAGGGGAAGTCGATCTGGTTCGAGCTGTACGAGGGAGGCGGGACGGGGGTGTAGGCGCGAGGCCCGCTTGCTCCGGGCTCTTCGCGCGTGCGGGCTCCGTCCTCAGGCGCGGGACGGGCTGGATTCACCGCCCGGCGGGCCCGGGTGGCTGCCGGGCGGATCGGAAGGCCCCCCGGGCGGACCGTCCGGGGGACCATGAGACGGCCCCCCGGGTGGGCCATCGGACGGACTCGAATGGCGGCGCAGCTCGCCCAGGACCCCGAAGGCCGCCGCGCAGAGGGGGACGGCGAGCAGCATGCCGAGGAGGCCGGCGACACTCGCGCCCGCCGTCAGCGCCACCATGATCATCGCTGGGTGCATCTGCACCGTACGGCTCTGGATCACCGGCTGGAGCACATGCCCCTCCAGCAGCTGGACCGCGAGCACCACCCCCAGCGCCCAGAGCGCGATCACGAACCCCCGGTCGGCCAGGGCGACCAGCACGGCGACCGCGCCGGAGAGGAAGGCCCCGAGATACGGGATGTAGGCGCCGACGAAGACCAGCGCACCCAGCCCCACCGCCCCCGCGACGTCCAGGATCAGCAGGCCCACCGTGATGCACACGGCGTCGATCAGCGCGATGAACGTGGTACCGCGCATGAAGCCCTCGACGGCCTCGAACGCCCGCCGGCCCATGGCCTCCACCAGGCCACCGGTGCCACGCGGGGCCACCGAGTGGGCGAGGTCGACGGCCCGGTCGGAGTCGCGCAGGAAGAAGAAGGTCAGCAGGAGCGCCAGCACGCTGGTCGCCACCAGCGTCCCGACCAGGCTGATCCCGCTGAGCAGGCCACCTGCGGCGCTCGCCCCGAACCGGTCGACCAGGTTCTTGGCGTTGTCGGCCAGGCTGTCGACATCCGTGTTGCCGCCGATGTCCAGATGATCGATGACCCACTGTCCGGCGTCCTTGAGGGAGCGGACGATCTGGTCACCGGAGTCGACGAGGGCGGTGACCACGACGTACCCGGCCCCGCCCACCACCGCGACCAACGCCGCGCAGGTGAGCCCGGCGGCCAGCGAGCGGTTGAGTCGGCGGGCGATGAGCCAGCGGTGCACGGGGCCGAGCAGCGCGGTGCCGAGGAGGGCGAGCAGCACCGGCGTGACCGCGGTCTTGAGGGCGACGACCAGCCAGATCCCGACGGCGGCGACCCCCGCGACCAGCAGGACGACACCGCACCAGGCGGCCGTGCGGCGAGCGCCTTCGGGCAGGAGTGGCTTGGAAGCGGGCACCCTCCCACCCGATCACGGCCCGCCCGGGCGAGCCCGCCGACGCGCACCGCACGGGTGACGGGCCATCACCTGACGCGGCGCCCGTCCCCCGTACGCCCCGTACAGAGACGTCACAGGCCGCGCACGGCGAGCCTCGCTCTGGTTCCCACATGCCGTGGGCAGTGAGGCCCCACCCGGCCCTCACATGCCGTGGACAGCCGGGACGGTCCCCAGGCGGCCCGCCTGGAAGTCCTCGAAGGCCTGCTTCAGCTCTGCCTGACTGTTCATCACGAACGGCCCGTAGTGCGCCATCGGCTCCCTGATCGGGCGGCCGCCGAGGAGGACGATCTCCAGGTCCGGGGTGTGCCCGTCCTGCTTCTCGTCCGCGCGGACGGTCAGCGAGGAGCCGCTGCCGAACACCGCCGTCTGCCCGAGGCGGATGGGTCGGCGCTCCTGGCCGACCGTGCCCCGCCCGGCCAGGACGTACGCGAGGCCGTTGAAGTCCTCGCGCCAGGGCAGGGTCACCTCGGCTCCGGGGCGGACGGTGGCGTGGATCATCGTGATCGGGGTGTGGGTGATGCCGGGCCCCTGGTGTCCGTCCAGCTCACCGGCGATGACCCGGAGCAGCGCACCGCCGTCCGGGGAGGCGAGGAGCTGCACCTCGCCGCCTCGGATGTCCTGGTAGCGCGGGTTCATCATCTTGTCGGCCTTGGGCAGGTTCACCCAGAGCTGGAGGCCGTGGAAGAGCCCGCCGGACATGACGAGCGACTCCGGCGGCGCCTCGATGTGCAGCAGCCCCGACCCGGCGGTCATCCACTGGGTGTCGCCGTTCTCGATGGTGCCGCCGCCACCGTTGGAGTCCTGGTGGACGAAGGTTCCGTCGATCAGGTACGTGACGGTCTCGAAGCCGCGGTGCGGGTGCCAGGGGGTGCCCTTGGGCTCGCCCGCGGCGTACTCCACCTCGCCCATCTGGTCCATCATGATGAACGGGTCGAGGTGCTGGTAGTTGATCCCCGCGAACGCGCGGCGGACGGGGAAGCCCTCACCCTCGAAGCCGCTCGGCGCCGTGGTGACGGCGAGCACGGGGCGGGCCACGGCGTCACCCTGAGCGGCCACCTTGGGCAGGGTCAGCGGGTTGTCGACGGTCACTGCGGGCATGGGAGCCACCTCCGGGCGAGTCTGCTGCACTCAATTTAGTTGAATGATGAACATCTCGCAAGGCGTGCCGCATTCCCGGGCGCGCACCCCGGCGCACGCATGGCGCGTTCCCGCCCCGCCGACGAGAGCACGGAGGCTCTGCCCCCGACGGAGCGAGGGCCCGCGCCAAAAGCGGCACAGACCCTCACCTGAACAGAAGAACCGCAGGTCAGCGACGCACGGACGGGACAGCCCTCAGCCGTACATCCGCCGCATCGCGAAGTCGACCATCTGCTCGACCGCCTTGGCGTCGAAGACCATGCGGTGATCGCCCTCCATGTCCAGGACGAAGCCGTACCCCGTGGGCAGCAGGTCGATCACCTCGGCGCCGGTGATCACGAAGTACTTGGACTCCTTGCCCGCGTACCGCCGCAGCTCCTTGAGCGTGGTGAACATCGGGATCACGGGCTGCTGCGTGTTGTGCAGCGCCAGGAAGCCGGGGTTGTCGCCGCGCGGGCAGTAGACCTTCGACGTGGCGAAGATCTGCTGGAAGTCCTCGGCGGAGAGGGAGCCGGTGGTGAAGGCCCGTACCGCGTCTGCCAGGGAGGGCGGGGAGGGCTCGGGGTACAGCGGCTGCTCCCCGTAGCCGCCGCCCATCTGCCCCGCCTGGCCCATCTGACCCATCTGCTGCTGAGCACCAGGGTTCTGGTCGTAGCCGTACATGCCGCAAAGAGTAATCGGACACATCTGCGGCTTGAGGGGTTGCGCCTTATTACTGACGGGTAGCATCATCGTAGAGGTCAGCTGATACACCCACGTCTGCCTGTACCGAATGCCTGCCTGTCGCCCGACCCGCATCACTCCCCGGGGCGCTGCGCGCCACTGCTATTGATTACGGAGCCTTCCCATGGGGCACTACAAGTCGAATCTCCGCGACATCGAGTTCAACCTCTTCGAGGTGCTCGGGCGCGACAAGGTGTACGGCACCGGTCCGTTCGCGGAGATGGACGTCGACACCGCGAAGAGCATCCTGGAGGAGATCGCCCGTCTCGCGGAGAACGAGCTGGCCGACTCCTTCGCCGACGCCGACCGCAACCCGCCGGTCTTCGACCCGGAGACCAACACCGCGCCGGTCCCGGAGAGCTTCAGGAAGTCGTACCAGTCCTTCATGGACTCGGAGTACTGGCGCCTGGGCCTGCCCGAGGAGATCGGCGGCACCACCTCCCCGCGCTCCCTGATCTGGGGCTACGCGGAGCTGCTGCTCGGCTCGAACCCGGCCGTGTGGATGTACTCCTCCGGCCCGGCGTTCGCCGGCATCCTCTTCGAGGAGGGCACGGAGGAGCAGAAGAAGGTCGCGGAGATCGCCGTCGAGAAGCAGTGGGGCTCGACGATGGTGCTGACCGAGCCGGACGCCGGCTCGGACGTCGGCGCCGGGCGGACGAAGGCCGTGCAGCAGGAGGACGGCTCCTGGCACATCGAGGGTGTGAAGCGCTTCATCACCTCGGGCGAGCACGACATGTCCGAGAACATCCTCCACTACGTGCTGGCCCGCCCCGAGGGCGCCGGCCCCGGCACCAAGGGCCTCTCCCTCTTCCTGGTCCCGAAGTACCACTTCGACTGGACCACCGGTGAGCTGGGCGAGCGCAACGGCGTGTACGCGACGAACGTCGAGCACAAGATGGGCCTCAAGGCCTCCAACACCTGCGAGATGACCTTCGGCGACCGCCACCCCGCCAAGGGCTGGCTGATCGGCGACAAGCACGACGGCATCCGCCAGATGTTCCGCATCATCGAGTTCGCCCGCATGATGGTCGGCACGAAGGCGATCGCCACCCTCTCCACGGGCTACCTGAACGCGCTGGAGTACGCCAAGGAGCGCGTCCAGGGCACCGACCTGTCGCAGTTCATGGACAAGACGGCCCCCAAGGTCACCATCACGCACCACCCCGACGTGCGCCGCTCGCTCATGACGCAGAAGGCGTACGCCGAGGGCATGCGCTCCCTCGTGCTGTACACGGCCACCGTCCAGGACGCGATCCAGGAGAAGGAGGCCGCGGGCGAGGACGCCAAGGCTCTCAACGGCCTCAACGACCTGCTGCTCCCGATCGTGAAGGGGTACGGCTCCGAGAAGTCCTACGAGCAGCTGGCGCAGTCGCTCCAGACGTTCGGCGGCTCCGGCTACCTCCAGGAGTACCCGGTCGAGCAGTACATCCGGGACGCCAAGATCGACACCCTCTACGAGGGCACGACGGCGATCCAGGGCCAGGACTTCTTCTTCCGGAAGATCGTCCGCGACCAGGGCGCCTCGCTCAACACGCTCTCCGAGGAGATCAAGAAGTTCCTCGCGGGCGCCCAGGGCAACGAGGAGCTGGCCCCCGCGCTGGACTCCCTCGCCAAGGCGGCCGTGGACCTGGAGGCGATCGTCGGCACGATGATCACCGACCTCACCGCCACCGGCGAGGACGTCAAGAACATCTACAAGGTCGGGCTGAACACGACCCGCCTGCTGATGGCCTCCGGCGATGTCGTCGTCGGCTACCTGCTCCTCAAGGGCGCCGCCGTGGCCGCCGAGAAGCTGCCGACCGCCTCCGCCAAGGACGTCGCCTTCTACCAGGGCAAGATCGCCGCCGCGAAGTTCTTCGCCGCGAACGTCCTGCCGGGCGTCTCGACCGAGCGCGCGCTCGCCGAGAGCATCGACAACTCCCTGATGGAGCTGGACGAGGCCGCCTTCTGAGGCGCGCCCGCCTGTTCCGTACACCCACCAGCGCCGCCACCCGGAATCCGTCCGAGTGGCGGCGCTGCCGTATCAGCTGGGTACCCGTACGACACCGACATCGGCCCGACCGCGATCGACGACCTGCGGACGGTCTCCCTGTAGAGGTCTGCGGCCCCGCCCCGGCGGTCACCGGATTCCGGACTCGGGTGCCTCGATACAGTGAAGACCATGAGTTCTCGCCACCGGTTCGACCGTGCGCACACCGATGATCTGATGTCCTTCCTGGCGGCGAGCCCGTCCCCGTACCACGCTGTGGCCAACGCCGCCGCCCGGCTGGAGGTGGCCGGATTCCGTCAGGTCGAGGAGACCGCCGCCTGGGAGCCGAGCCCCGGTGGGAAGTACGTGCTCCGCGGCGGAGCGATCATCGCCTGGTACGTGCCGGAGGGCGCGGCGGCGCACACCCCGTTCCGGATCGTCGGCGCGCACACCGACTCCCCGAACCTGCGGGTGAAGCCGCTGCCCGACACCGGGTCGCACGGCTGGCGCCAGATCGCCGTCGAGATCTACGGCGGCACCCTGCTGAACACCTGGCTCGACCGGGACCTGGGCCTGGCCGGCCGGATCTCGCTGCGGGACGGCACCGACCGGCTGGTCAACATCGACCGGGCGCTGCTACGGGTGCCGCAGCTGGCCGTACACCTGGACCGCTCGGCCAACACCGACGGCCTCAAACTCGACCGGCAGCGTCACATGCAGCCGATCTGGGGGCTCGGGGAGGTGGCCGAGGGCGACCTGATCCGCTTCGTCGCCGAGGAGGCGGGCGTCGACCCGGAGGACGTCACCGGCTGGGACCTCATGCCGCACGCCATCGAGCCGCCGTCCTACCTGGGCCGGGACCGCGAGCTGGTCGCCGGGCCGCGGATGGACAACCTCCTCTCCGTGCACGCCGCGACCGCCGCCCTGGCCGCCGTCGCCGGGCAGCCCGACGACGAGCTTCCGTACATCCCCGTGCTGGCCGCCTTCGACCACGAGGAGAACGGCTCCCAGTCCGACACCGGCGCCGACGGACCACTCCTCGGCACCGTGCTGGAGCGTTCGGTCTTCGCCCGGGGCGGTACGTACGAGGACCGCGCCCGCGCCTTCGCCGGGACGGTCTGCCTCTCCTCCGACACCGGCCACGCCGTGCACCCCAACTACGCCGAGCGGCACGACCCGACGCACCACCCGGTCGCCAACGGCGGGCCGATCCTCAAGGTCAACGTCAACATGCGGTACGCCACCGACGGCAGCGGCCGCGCGGTGTTCGCCGCCGCCTGCGAGAAGGCGGGGGTGCCGTGGCAGACGTTCGTCTCCAACAACTCGATGCCCTGCGGCACGACGATCGGCCCGATCACCGCCGCCCGGCACGGCATCCGGACCGTGGACATCGGGGTCGCGATCCTCTCCATGCACAGCGCCCGTGAACTGTGCGGTGCCGACGACCCGTATCTGCTGGCCAACGCGCTGACGGCGTTCCTGACGGACTGACGCCCCTCCCAACGACCGGCTCGGACATGGTTGTTGCCGGGCCGGGTACGCGACCCGTACACCGGCCCGGACACGCCGGGCCGTCGAGGAGGCGGGAACCATGGGACTCGGAGGATGCATTCTCCTGATCGGTGGCGGCGCGATCCTGGCGTTCGCGACCGACTGGAAGGTGGACACCGTCAACGTCGACCTGGTCGGCTGGATCATGATGCTCGTCGGACTCATCGGGGTCTTCGTCTACATGAGCATCGCGCGCCGCCGCCGCATGGTCGTGCCGCCCACCACGACGGTCGTCCAGGACGACGAGCACCGCTACCGCTGATCGCGGCGGGCCCGGCCGAGCGGCGGAGCCCGGGTACCGGCGACCCGGTCCGGTCCGAACAGCGGCCGAAAACCGGCCTCCACCAGGCACGACCCGGTGTTTGCCACCGATCGGCCCCGATATTCTGGAGCGGACCCCGCGCCCCGTCCGCGGGCGCGAACCGCCCGGAAGGGGAACCGCCCGTGGAGTTCCGGCTGCTCGGCACGGTCTCCATCGAGACACACACCGGGCCGCTGCCACTGGGACCGGCCAAACGGCGCAGCCTGCTGGCCGCGCTCCTGCTGGCCGCCAACACGCCCGTCTCCATCGGCCGGCTGACGGACTCCCTGTGGGACGACGAACCACCGCTGCACGCCCGTAGCGTCATCCAGGGGCACGTCTCCCGGCTGCGCGCGCTGTTGACGGGTGCCGAGGCGGAGGCGTACGGGGTGGAACTGGCCACCCTCGACGACGCGTACACCCTGCGGGCACCGGAAACCCTGCTGGACTCGCAGCGGTTCGAGGAACTGGTGATGCTGGCCCGACAGCAGCGCTCCGCCGCCGACATGGTCCTGATGCTCACGGAGGCCCTGGCCCTGTGGCAGGGACCGGCGCTCGGCGGGGCCCTCGCCGGTCCGCCGCTGCGGGCGGCAGCGCAGTCGCTGGAGGAGTCGCGGCTGACGACGGTCGAACAACTGGCCCGTGCCTACGGCGAGCTGGGCGAACACCACCGGGCCGCGGCCCTGTTGACGGCGGAGACCGCGGCACACCCGCTGCGGGAGCCGCTCGCGGCGGCACTGATGCTGGCGCTGTACCGCGCGGGACGCCAGTCGGAGGCGCTGGACCGCTTCCACCGCACCCGGCGGCTGCTCGCGGACGAACTGGGCGTCGACCCGGGGCCCGTCCTGGCGGACGCGTACGCGCTGGTCCTGCGGGGGGAGCCGGGTCCGGGCGGCGACGCTCAGGCCGCTGTCCCGGGCCCGGGTGCCTCTGCCCCGGGCTCCGCCGCCGCTCCACCGGCCTCTGCCACCGAGGCCGGGGCCGGTGGAGCGGCCCCGGCCGGTGACGCCGGTGACGTACCCCTGGGCGCCACCGCCACCGGTACGGAGAAGACGCCGCCCGCGCCCCGGCCCCCGCTGCCCGGCGCACCACCCACCCCCCACACCGGCGAACCGCTCCCCGTCGATCTGCTCCCCCGGGCGCCCCGGGGCTTCCACGCACGCACCGCCGAACTGGCCGCCCTCACCCGGGCGGCGGCGGGCGAGGCGCCCGTCTGCCTGGTCACGGGCCCGGCCGGAGTCGGCAAGACCGCGCTGGCGCTCCAGTGGGCGCACCGCAGCGGTGCGCTCTTCCCCGACGGCCGCCTCTTCGCCGATCTGCGCGGCTTCAGCGAGGGCGGTGAGCCCGCGCTCATCGACGTACTGCGGGAGTTCCTGCTCGCGCTCGGCGTCGCACCGCGCCGGGTGCCGGAGTCCGCCCCGGCGGCCGGCGCGCTCTTCCGCTCGCTGACCGGCCGACGCAGCGTGCTGGTCGTCCTCGACAACGCCCGCGACTCCGCCACCGTCAGGGCGCTGCTGCCCGGTGGCAGCGACTGCGTCACGCTGGTCACCAGTCGGCACCGGCTGGAGGGGCTCATCGCCTCGGACGCGGCCCGGCCCGTCCCGCTCGACACGCTGGAGGCCGACGACGGTACGGCGCTGCTCGCCGGGGTGCTGGGGGAGGAGCGGGTGCGAGCCGAACCGGTGGCGGCCCGTCGGCTGGCCCAGCTCTGCGGCGGACTGCCCCTCGCACTGCGGGTCACCGCGGCCCGGCTGGCGGGACGGCCACACCGGACCCTGGCCGCGCTCGCGGACGAACTGGCCGACGAGCGCGGCCGACTGGCGTACCTCGACGTGGACGACACCGGCGTCGCCGCCGCGCTGCGGCTGACCGTCCAGCATCTGCCGCCCGAGGCCGTCCACCAGTTCGCCCGGCTCGGCCACCACCCCGGCGGCCACTTCGACCCGTACGCCGCCGCCGCGCTCGCGGGGACGGACCCGGTCTCCGCGGCGGCGGCGCTGGAGCGCCTGGCCGCGGCCCACCTCGTCGCCGAGACCGCGCCGGGCCGGTGGGTCCTGCACGACCTGGTGCGCCTCTACGCCCGCGGCCTCGACCCGGCGTCCGCGCGCGAGGCCCTCATCGGGGTGCTGGACCACTGCATCGCCACCTCGCTGGCCGCCGCCGACACGGCGGAGCCCGGCGGCGAGCCCTGTTTCGCCCTCCCGGACGACTACCGGCGCCCCGTCGCCGTACGGGACTTCGCCGACCGTGCCGAGGCGATGCACTGGCTGGCGGCCGAGCGCGAGGACCTGGCGCTGGCCGCCGCAGCGGCCCGGGACGCGGGGCTGGACGACCGGGCGTGGCGGATCATCCTGCTCCAGTGGCCGCAGGTGGTGTGGCGAGTGCGGGACAACTGGTCGCCGTTGCTGGAGCTGGCGCTCGAATCGGCTCGCGCGGGCAAGGACCCGTACGCGGAGTCGCGGGTGCTCAGCCTGCTCGGCTGGGTGCTGACGGAGGAGGGCCGGATGGCCGAGGCCGCCGCCCTGCTGGAGCCCTCGCCCCTGATCGCCCGCCAGGCCGGCGACCCGCTGGGCGAGGCGACCGCGCTGATCAACCTGGCGGTCCTCCAGGCCGAACTCGGTGATCTGGACACGGCGCAGGCGGGGTGCGTACGGGCCGTGGAGCTGGCCCGCACGGAGGAGGACCGGCACACGGAGATGCTCGGCCTCCAGCACCTCGCCCGGATGCGGCTCACCGCCGGCCGCCCGGAGGACGCCCTCGCATCGGCCCGGACAGCGCTCGGCCTGGGCCCCGAGCGCGAGGAAGTGACCCGCCGGACGCTGCTGCTGGCCGTCAGCGGCGAGGCGCACGTCGCGCTCGGCGAGGAGGACGAGGGCATACGGCTGCTGGACCTGGCGGCGGCGGAGGCGGAGCATTCCGGTTACGACGAGGGAGCCGTACAGGCGCTGGGGGCGCTGTTGCGGGTGACGGCACGGGCGGACTACCGGCGCCGCCACGAACAGGCGCTCCGGCGGCTCTCCGGCACGGACTGACCGGACGGGCCACGGGCGGCCGGGGGCCGGACGTCAGCCGGACGTCAGCGGTACGTGAGCGGCGACGGGCAGAGTCGTCTCCGTCAGCAGTTCGGGCGGCCGTCTCGACCGGGTGTCCGCCTCGCCATCACCCCTGGGGGAGTCTCCATGCGTACGTTCCGCCGTCGCAGCACCGTCCTGGCCGCCACGACCACCGCCGTCCTGGCCCTCACCCTCACCGCCTGCGGTGACGACGGCACCGGCACCCAGTCCGCCGGCCCGGCGACGAGCACCGGCGCGGCGGTCGCCCCGCAGACCCCCGAGTCCGGGGAGGCGGTGAACGACGCCGAGGAGACGGGCACCGACACCGAGCAGGCCGCCAGCACGGCCAAGGGCTCCGGCGCGACAGGCACCACCGGCTCCACCGGGTCGCCGGGCTCCACGGGCTCCACCGCCGACGGTTCCAGGGCCTCCGTCCCCCTCTGCACCGCGCAGGGCCTGAAGATCACCGCCGAGCGCCAGGACGGCCCGCCCTACACCCACCTCACGCTGGCCGCGAAAAACACCTCCGGCGCCGGCTGCGAGATGAAGGAGTACCCGCACATCCACTTCCTGGACAACGCGCGGGGCATCGTCCCGGCCGTCGCCCAGAGCAAGCCGTCGGCCCCGGTGATCCTGGAGCCCGGTCAGTCCGCCTATGCCGCGGTGCGCATGTCCGACGGCGGCCGGAAGGAGAGCACCGAGACGGTGAAGGAGTTCACGGTCACGCTGAAGGCGAACGGAGGCGGGATGGCGGTCGTGAAGTCCCCCGCCCCCGAAGGTCTCGCCGTCAACCCGCAGAAGTGGGCCACCGGCTACTGGACCACCGAACTGCGCAACGGAGCCGACGAGTTCTGATCCGCCGGCCGCCGCCCGTGAAACCGTCAGGCATCAGGCGGGCTCGTCCATCCCCGCCAGGACCAGCGCCAGCCGGGCGGTGCCGTCGGCGGTGACGCTCACCGGCACGCCCCAGTCCTGCTGGTGGACATGGCAGGCCGGGTACTCGTTGGCCGGGTCGTCGTCGCAGGACGCGGCCATCGCGGAGACGTGGAGCACGCCCTCGGTGACCCCGTCCGCGAGGACCAGGTCGCGCCCGAGGTCGGTGCCCGCGCCGGAGCCGTCCGCCAGCAGCTCGGGCGGGGTCGAGGAGACCAGGAGCCGGGTGGAGGGCCCGTAACGGGTGTCCAGCTTCTGCCCGGCGGGCGCCTGGAAGACCACGTCGAGCCGGAGTGTGCCCGGCGCGATCTCGGTGGCGGCACGCTGGGTGCGGTGCGCCTGGTCGGGGACGCGTACGGCCTCCTCGGGGAGCCGCAGGCGGGTGAGCCGGTGGCGGGCGGACTCGACGACCACCAGGTCGCCGTCGACCAGCACCGCGTCGCTGGGCTCGCGGATGTCGGTGGCGAGCGTGGTGACCTCACCGGAGGCGGGGTCGTACCGGCGCAGGGCGTGGTTGTACGTGTCCGAGACCGCCACGGACCCGTCGGGCAGCGCGGTCACGCCGAGCGGGTGCTGGAGGAGCGCCTGGTCGGCGGCCCCGTCGCGGTGGCCGAAGTCGAAGAGGCCGGTGCCGACGGCGGTGTGCACGTGGCCGTCCCGGTCGACCCAGCGCAGGGAGGAGCTCTCGGAGTCGGCGACCCAGAGCCGCTCGCCGTCGGAGGAGACCGCGAGCCCGGACGGCTGGGCGAACCAGGCCTCGGCGGCCGGCCCGTCGACCAGGCCCTCGTTGGTGGTCCCGGCCGCGACGCCCACGCTCCCGGCCTCGGGGTCGTACGTCCACAGCTGGTGCACGCCCGCCATGGCGATCCACAGCCGGTCACCGAACCAGGCCAGGTCCCACGGCGAGGAGAGGTCCACCTCGCGTGCCGGTCCGTCGGTCGGGCTCCCCTGCCACCACTGGCGGCCGGTCCCGGCGAGGGTGGTGGTCGCCCCGGTCGTGAGGTCCAGGGCGCGGATCGCGTGGTTGACGGTGTCCGCGACGGCGATGCGGCCGTCGGGGAGCACGGCGAGCCCCTGCGGCTCGCTGAACCGGGCCTCCTCCGGGCCTCCGTCACTCAGCCCGCGCTCACCGGTGCCGAAGTGGCGCCGTACGGTCTCGCCGTCCGCGTCCAGCTCGACGAGGCGGTGGCGGGTGGTGTCGGAGACCAGGAAACCGCCGTCGGGCAGCAGCAGCGCCTTGCCCGGGAAGCGGAGATGCGTGGCGACGGGCTCGGGCGCCACATACGGGCCGTCGCCCCGGCGGAGCGTGCCCTTGGCCGCATGCTCGGCCTCCAGCTCCTCCACCAGCTTCTCGATGGCGTGCGCATGGCCCTCGCCCGCGTGCTGGGCGACGACATAGCCCTCGGGATCGATGACGACGAGCGTCGGCCAGGCCCGTACGGCGTACTGCTTCCAGGTGGCCAGCTCGGGGTCGTCGAGCACCGGGTGGTGGACCTCGTACCGCTCGACGGCGTCGACGACGGCCTGGTGGTCGGCCTCGTGGACGAACTTCGGGGAGTGGACTCCGATGATCACCACGGTGTCCCGGTGCTTCTCCTCCAGCTCCCGCAGCTCATCGAGGACGTGGAGGCAGTTCACACAGCAGAAGGTCCAGAAATCGAGGATGACAATGCGTCCTCGCAGCTCGGAGAGGGTGTACTGCCGGTCGCCTGTGTTGAGCCAGCCGCCCTTGCCGATGAGTTCGGGGGCGCGGACGCGCGCACGTGATGCCATGCCATCAGTCAACACCGACACCGCCTGCGCGCATTCCGCCGGGGGCCGGGGGAACCTGTGTCGCATGAGACTTCTCGTACGTGAGCGGCTGTTCGCCATCGGTGACGACTACTGGATCGAGGACGTCGAGGGCCGCAAGGTCTTCCTGGTCGACGGCAAGGCCATGCGGCTGCGCGACACCTTCGAGCTGAAGGACGCCGACGGCCGGGTTCTGGTCGAGCTGCGCCAGAAGCTGGTCAGCCTGCGCGACACCATGCTCATCGAGCGCGGTGGCGAGGAACTGGCCAAGGTCAAGCGCAAGCGGCTCTCGCTGCTCCGCAACCACTACCGGGTGACCCTGGTGGACGGGACCGAGATCGACGTCAGCGGCAAGATCCTGGACCGCGAGTTCGCCATCGAGTACGACGGTGAGCTGCTGGCCCAGATCTCGCGCCGCTGGCTGACGATCCGGGACACGTACGGCATCGACGTGGTGCGGGAGGACGCGGACATCGCGCTGCTCGTCGCCGTGTCGATCTGCGTGATCGTGCTGGCGGAGAAGGAGTAGGCGGGATGAAGCCCGGTGTCCCGCACGGCGGTTGCTCGTTTCACGTGAAACACGGCGGTGTGCCGTAGTTGCCGGTTTCACGTGAAACACGGCGTCCGGGGCAGCATGCTCAGCGCGGCGGCGGTGCGAGCCCCAGGCGGCGGTCCTTGAGCGCCGGGAACTCCTCCCGCGTCGCGCTCACCTTCGCCGGGTCGAACTCCACGGTCAGCACCTCTTCGTCCGCCCCCGCCTCGGCCAGCACCTCGCCCCAGGGGTCGACGACGATGCTGTGCCCGGCCTGCGGGACGTCCGCGTGGCTGCCCGCCGTGCTGAGGGCGAGGACGTACGCCTGGTTCTCGACGGCCCGGGCCCGGGCGAGGAGGGTCCAGTGGGCGCGGCGGCGCTCGGGCCACCCCGCCGCCACGACGAGCGTCTCGGCGCCCGCGTCGACGAGGCCGCGGAACTGCTCCGGGAAGCGGAGGTCGTAGCAGGTGGCCAGGCCGAGGGTCGTCTGCGGCAGGGCGACGGTCACCAGCTCCTCGCCGGCGCCCATCATCACCGCCTCGCCCTTGTCGAAGCCGAACCGGTGGATCTTGCGGTAGACGGCCGAGCGCCCCCCGTCCGGGGCGAAGACCAGCGCGGTGTTGTAGAGGGTGCCGTCCGGCGCGCGCTCGACGAACGAGCCCGCGTGCAGCCAGACCCCGGCCTCGGCCGCCGCCTTCGCCATCACCTCGTGGGTGGGGCCCTGAAGCGGCTCCGCCTCCTGCTCGAAGACGGTGTAGGCGAACGCCCCGACCGGCCACAGCTCGGGCAGGACCACCAGGTCGGCGCCGCGTTGGGCGAGGACCAGGGAGGCCACCCGCTCCCGCCGGGCCTCGACGGATTCGTCCGGGTCTACTGCGATCTGGATGAGGGAGGCGCGCACACTACCACCGTCCTGGCATTCGAGCCGTCAACACAGGCCTACGATCGTCACACGAAAGCACTGCCGGGGTGCCTGCTCGCAGCGTAACTTAGCCACCGAACCTCCCACGCAGCTCGCCGACAGCGCCGTCAGTGCCCGCCCGCCCGTGACAGCACTCCCTGCTCACCAGCCCATGCACCGAGAACCGCCGAGGGGTCCCGTGACGCTCCATCCCAGCCTCCAGAATTACGCCGACGCCGCGACCCACTCCATCGAAGCGATATCCGACCTGGTCAAGCCGCTCGCGGAGGCGGAGTGGAACCGCCGCACACCCTGCCCCTGGTGGTCGGTGCGGGACATCGTGTCGCACGTCATCGGCATGGAGTGCGAGATGCTCGGGGACCCTCGCCCCATCCATACGCTGCCGCGCGATCTCTACCACGTGCAGAGCGACTTCGCCCGCTACATGGAGATGCAGGTCGACGTCCGGCGCCACCACACCGCCCCGGAGATGACGTCCGAGCTGGAGTACGTCCTCATCCGCCGCGCCCGGCACCTGCGCAACGAGTCCCGCGCTCCCGAGACCACGGTCCGCGCCCCGCTGGGCGCCGAGCAGACCCTCGAAGTGGCGTACACCATGCGCGCCTTCGATCTCTGGGTGCACGAGCAGGACCTGCGGGCGGCGCTCGGGCATCCGGGCAACCTGGACTCCCCGGGCGCGCTCGTCACCCGGGACGTGCTGCTCACGGCGCTGCCGAAGGTGGTCGCCAAGGACGCGGGTGCACCGGTCAACTCGGCGGTCGTGCTGGACGTGCACGGCCCGGTGGAGTTCCTGCGGACGGTCCGGGTCGACGCGGAGGGGCGCGGTTCGATCGACGGCTCGCCCTCGCTGGGTCCGGCGGTGACGCTGTCCATGGACTGGGAGACGTACGTACGCCTCGCCTGCGGCCGGGTCCGTCACACGGCCGTGGCCGACCGGATCAAGGCCGAGGGCGACCAGGAGCTGGCCACGGCGATTCTGGACCACTTCGCCGTGACCCCGTAGGCCCGCACCCCTCGTCGGCGGCGCCCGCCCCGGAGTTCACGGGCGGGCGCGCCGCCGCCGGCATGCGGACACGTGCGAGGGTCGCGCGTCACGTACGAAGACGTCCTACACAGGCACGTGCACGGCCTCCACGCGGCTGACCACATGGTGGTCGCGTTCCCTGAGCGCCGCCCGGCGGCGCAGCCGCAGGATCTGGGCGCCACCGAGCGCCTGGAGGGCGAAGACCGAGGAGAAGGCGGCCCGGTAGTTGCCGCCCGTCGCGTCCAGCAGAACTCCCACGGCGAACAGCGTCACCATCGAGGCGGTGAACCCGCCCATGTTGACGATCCCCGACGCGGTGCCCTGACGCTCCGGCGGGTTGGCCGGCCGGGCGAAGTCGAAGCCGACCATCGAGGCGGGCCCGCAGGCGCCCAGCACGAGGCAGAGGACCGTCAGCAGCCACACGGGGGTGTGAGCGGCCGGGTAGAAGATCGCGCAGGCCCAGAGGAGGGCGGTCGTCCCGATCGTGCCCAGGGCGATGGGGGCCCGCGCCTCGTGGTGGCGGGCGATGACCTGCCCGTAGACGAGCCCCACCACCATGTTGGAGAGCACCACCAGGGTGAGCAGGGTGCCCGCCGTCCCCCGGCTCAGCCCCTGTGCCTCGACCAGGAACGGCATCCCCCAGAGCAGCAGGAAGAGCATCGCCGGGAACTGGGTGGTGAAGTGCACCCACATCCCGAGCCGCGTCCCCGGCTCCCGCCAGGCGGCGGCGATCTGCCGGCGTACGTACGCGGCACCCGCGTGCTCGGCCGGCGGCGGCTCGTGGCCCTCGGGGTGGTCCTTCAGGAAGAGCAGGAGCAGTACCAGTACGACCACGCCCGCCAGCGAGCTGCCGACGAAGGTGGTGGTCCAGCCGAAGCTGTGCAGGGCCCGGGCGATGAAGAGGGTGGAGACGAGGTTGCCCGCCATCCCGAAGAGGGCGGCGACCTGGCCGATGAGCGGCCCGCGCCGGGCCGGGAACCAGCGGCTGCCGAGCCGCAGCACGCTGATGAACGTCATCGCGTCGCCGCAGCCGAGCAGGGCGCGAGCCGCGAGCGCCATCCCGTACGACGGCGAGAGCGCGAAGCCGAGCTGACCGACGGTGAACAGCACGACCCCGATGGTCAGGACCCGCTTGGTGCCGAGCCGGTCGACCATCAGCCCTACGGGTATCTGCATGCCCGCGTAGACGAGGAGCTGGAGGATGGAGAAGGTGGAGAGGGCGGAGGCGTTGACGTCGAACCGGTCAGCGGCGTCGAGCCCCGCGACGCCCAGGCTCGTGCGGAAGATGATGGCGACGAAGTAGACGGCGACACCGATGCCCCAGACCCAGGCGGCCCGGCGGCCCCCGGGTGGGTCGCCGGGCAGCGGGAGGGTGGGGGCGGCCCCTGAACTCACCGGTCCTCACCCCTGACCAGCTCCCGCACGCGCCCGACATGCCGCCGCACGACCTGCGCGGCTTCCTCGGGGTCCCCGCCCCGGATCGCCTCCAGCAGCTCACCGTGCTCGGTGATGTTGGCCTCGATCCGCCCGGGGTGGGCCTCCATCACCGCGACACCCATCCGCAGCTGACGGTCGCGCAGCTGGTCGTAGAGGCGCGAGAGGATCTCGTTCCCCGCGTGTCTGACGATCTCCGCGTGGAAACACCGGTCCTTGACCGCCACCGCCGCCAGATCCCCGGCCTCCGCGAGCTGCCGCTGCTCCTCCAGGAGCTGTTCGAGTCGCGCGATCAACCGGGGCGAGGCGGGCACGGCCTTGCGCGCCGCGAACTCCTCCACCAGCAGCCGGGTCTCCACCACGTCCTTGATCTCCTGTGCGGAGACGGCGAGGACGAGGGCGCCCTTCTTCGGGTAGAGCTTGATCAGCCCCTCGACCTCCAGCCGCAGCAGCGCCTCCCGGACGGGTGTCCGCGACACCCCTACCGCATCCGCGAGGCCCCCTTCGGTGAGCAGCGTCCCGCCCTCGTAGCGGCGGTCCAGGACGGCGTCCTTGACGTGCGCGTAGACCCGCTCGGCGGCGGGCGGTCGCTTGAGAGAGGTGGTGGTCGGCGGCTGTGCGGGGGCGGAGGGCGCGGCAGGCATGCGCACAGCATAGATACAACATGCACGCATGAGGAGCGGCGTCCGGATCCTGGACCACACAGGGCTTCGCACACCGATGGCGTGCTGCGCAGCGAGCGCTACATGGTCTGTGTGGCGTGCGCTACGTTGGGCAAGTGACAGGTCACGCCATCGAAGAGGTACGTCTCACCGCGTTCAAGAGCTTCCACGGCGCGGTGCTCCCCTTGGCGCCTCTCACCGTCCTGATCGGACGCAACAGCAGCGGCAAGTCGAACGCGCTGGACGGGCTGGAGGTCCTTTCGCGACTGGCGCGCGGCGACGACATCAGCGAAGCGCTGGAGAGCCGGCGCAGTGCCGCCGGTCCGGTGCGAGGCGGGCTGAGCGGGTGCGTGCCGCACGGCTCGGACCGGTTCTCGCTGGGCTGCACGGTCAGCACCGAGGAAGGGCCCGTCGGGTTCGACGTGACCATCAAGGTGGAGCCGGAGGTTCAGATCATTGAGGAACGGCTTACGGGACCGACCCCGAACGGCATCAAGGCGCTCCTCACCAGCGGGGAACCCAGCACCCAACGCGCGGACATCGACGCCTCCTGGCACAACGGCAAGCCGGGCCGCAACCCCCGAGCCCCCTTCCGCAGCAGTCGCCTGCTGACCTCTCAGCTCCTTCTCCGCGTCCCCGGTGACAGCCACGGGGAGAGCGACACCCTCTGGGCTGCGGAGTCGTTGCTGAGCGCGCTCACAGGCGCCTTCCACCTGGATCCCGTACCGCACCTGATGCGGCAGTACGTACCGGCCCGCGACACCCGCCTCCGCCGAACAGCAGAGAACCTCTCGGCCGCTGTCGACAACATCCAGAGACACGACCCCGGCCTCTTCGCTCAGCTCGTCGATCTCCTGCGCGGTCTAGCCGACCACGACATCGAGCGGCTCGCCGTCACCAAGTCGGAGTTGGGGGACGTCATGCTCGCACTCGACGAAGGCCCCCTGGGCCTCACCCCCGCCCGCGAGATGAGCGATGGCATGCTCCGATTCCTCGCGATCGCCACTTCGCTGCTCACTGGCGGCAAAGGACTCGACACGGGCACGTCACCCCTTGGCGTCCTTGACGGCTCTCTGGCTCTCGTCATCGAGGAGTTGGAGAACGGGCTTCATCCCTCGCAAGCGGCGGAGGTACTGCGGCTCGTACGTGAGGCGGCCGACAAGAACGCGACCCAGGTCCTGATCACCACCCACAGCCCCGCCCTGCTCTCCGCTCTCAGCGGAGACGACCACCAAGGGGTCATCGTCTGCTCACGCGACCGCACCACAGGCACCAGCCTCCTCACGCGGCTCACCGAGTTGGACGGTTACGCCACGGCGATGGGGGCCGGCCCGCTGGGTGACGTGGTGACTCATGGCCGACTGATGCGGGAGGGCCGCGGCGAGCAGGACTACGCCGAGTTCGACCGACTCCTCGGGATCGGGTGAGGCAGTGGCCCGGGGGGTGGAGTTCGTCGACACGTCGATCCTGTGCAATCTGCTGGAGGTCCCCGGCAAATGCCAGGACCGCAAGCGGGTGATCGACGAGCTGAAGACCAAGCGGGAACGCCGGGACACGGACCTTCTCCTGCCGGTCACCGCAATCATCGAAACGGGCAATCACATCGCCCAGGTCTCGGACGGCCGGGCTCGCCGCTCCTGCGCCGAACGGCTCTCCGGCGTCCTGACCACCGTCATTGGGGGAAAGGCACCCTGGGCCCTCAACGAGGTCGAGTGGGACTCAGCCCACCTTCAGGCACTCGTGGACGGCGGCAGTACAGGCGGCACCCTGATCGAGCACGCCTGCAACCGGCTCGGCTGCGGCGACCTCAATATCCTCATCGAACGGGACCGGTACCTCGCCCGCACATCGGGCGTACGGGCGACGATCTGGACACTCGACGAACTGCTCTCCTCATACGCCTGACGGAGTCCCCCTCGGCGGCCCTCGAACCGCCAGGGCCAAGCCTGTGCAAATTCACCCGTCAGGACACGCATCCTTTCCCCCGCCCCAGGAGTCTCATTACCGAGCGGCACCCTTATGTGGCCGCATATCAGGGGCATTTGGAGCGTTCAGTTGAAAATCGGGATCAAGCGCATCAATCGCGTGACCGTCACGAGCACCGTGGTCCTCACCGCGGGCGCGGTGCTGGCGAGCGGCGCTCTCGCCTCGGGGGCCCAGGCCGCCACGGCGCCGCCGGCTCCGACGATCGACGCCAAGGGCGGCTTCGTGATGAACAGCGGCACCGGGAAGTCGCTCTTCAGCAAGACCGCGGACACCCGCCGCTCCACCGGTTCCACCACGAAGATCATGACCGCTCTCGTGGTGCTCCAGCAGAAGAACGTGAACCTGAATTCCCAGGTCACGGTCCAGAAGGCGTACAGCGACTACATCGTGTCGAAGAACGCCTCGTCCGCCCGGCTCATCGTCGGCGACAAGGTCACCGTCGGCCAGCTCCTCTACGGCCTGATGCTCCCCTCCGGCTGCGACGCGGCGTACGCCCTGGCGGACAAGTTCGGCACCGGCCAGACCCGTGACGCCCGCGTGAAGTCGTTCATCGGCAAGATGAACGCCACGGCGAAGAGCCTCAAGCTGAAGAACACCAACTTCGACTCGTTCGACGGCATAGGGGGTGGGAAGAACTACTCGACCCCCCGCGACCTGACGATCATCGCCCGCGAAGCGATGAAGAACCCCACGTTCCGCACGGTCGTCAAGACCAAGTCCACGAAGCAGACGGTCACCATGAAGAACGGTGGCAAGCGCGTCATGTCGTGGACCAACACCAACAAGATGCTCGGCACCTACAACGGTGCGATCGGCGTGAAGACGGGCTCCGGCCCGACCGCCAAGTACTGCCTGGTCTTCGCCGCGACCCGTAACGGCAAGACGGTCATCGGCACGGTGCTCACGTCGACCAACGAGTCGACCCGCACGGCCGACGCGAAGAAGCTCATGGACTACGGCTTCAAGCTGTAGCCGGCCCACGCGTACGACAGGGAGCCCGGTCCGCACGGTGTGTGCGGGCCGGGCCCTTCGCCGTTCGTATGGCGGACGTACGGGCCTACGGCCGCCGCCGGCGGTGCAGGTCGGCCGTGAAGGCGCCCCACGCGGCGGGCGCGCGGGTGCTGAGAGCGCTGGTCATGCCAGGGTACGAGTCCGCGCGGTCTCCTGGTCGTGGCCCAGCCCGCTGACCGGTGGGGCGTCGAGTCGCGCAGCGTCGGGAGGACCGTGTTCGCCGAGCTGTCCGAACGGTGACCGGGGCCGGACATGGCGGTGGGCTCGTACGCCAGGACCACGTACGTACCGGACACGGCGGTGGGCCCGTACGCCACCAAGACGTACGGGCCCACCCCACGCACTGCTACGCCCAGGTGATCAGGCGTTTCGGCTGTTCCAGGATCGCCGCCACGTCCGCCAGCACCTTGGAGCCCAGCTCGCCGTCGACCAGCCGGTGGTCGAAGGAGAGGGCCAGCGTGGTGACCTGACGCGGCTTCACCTTGCCCTTGTGGACCCACGGCTGGAGCTTGATCGCACCGACCGCCAGGATCGCGGACTCGCCCTGGTTCAGGATCGGGGTGCCGGTGTCCACGCCGAAGACGCCGACGTTGGTGATGGTCACCGTGCCGCCCGCCATCGCCGCCGGGGACGTCTTGCCGTCCCGGGCCGTGGCGACCAGCTCGCTCAGCGCCTCCGCGAGCTGCGGCAGCGTCTTGTCGTGCGCGTCCTTGATGTTCGGCACGATCAGACCGCGCGGGGTGGCGGCCGCGATGCCCAGGTTGACGTAGTGCTTCCGCACGATCTCCTGGTTGGCCTCGTCCCAGGCCGCGTTGACCTCGGGATTCCGCTTGATGGCGACCAGGAGGGCCCTGGCGATGATCAGGAGCGGGTTGACCCGCACCCCCGCCATGTCCTTGTCCTCCTTCAGCTCCGCCACGAGCTTCATCGTGCGCGTCACGTCGACCGTCACGAACTCCGTGACGTGCGGCGCGGTGAAGGCGCTGCCCACCATCGCCTGCGCGGTCGCCTTGCGGACCCCCTTGATGGGGATACGGGTCTCGCGGGCGGAGGTGGAGGGTGCCGGAGCAGCCGAGGGCTCGGCCGTCGCCGTCACCGGCTCGGTGACCGGAGCCGGAGCATCCGCCTTCGCCGTCGCCGCCGCGTGCACGTCCTCGCGCGTGATGATGCCGTCCTTGCCGGTCGGCACCACGCTCGCCAGGTCCACGCCCAGGTCCTTGGCCAGCTTCCGCACCGGCGGCTTGGCCAGCGGGCGGGCCACCGGAGCCTCGGGCTCCGCAACCGGCGCCCCGTGGCCGTTCAGCTCGGCCTGGACCGCCGCCGCCACGGCAGCGGCCTCCGGAGCGGCGCCCTTGCGCGGGCGGCGCTTGGTGGAGGACTCGGCGACTCCGTAGCCGACGAGGACCGGGGTACGGCCCTTCGGTGCGTCGGCGGGAGCGGCCGGAGCGGGTGCCTCCACCGGCTCCTGTACGGGAGCGGGCGCGGGCGCCTCCTCGTCGCTGCCCGGCGCCACGTCCACCGTGATGATCACCTGGCCGACATCGACCGTCGTACCCTCGCCGAACCGCAGCTCGTGCACCACGCCGTCGAACGGGATGGGCAGCTCCACCGCCGCCTTCGCCGTCTCGACCTCGCACACGACCTGGCCGTCGGTGACCGTGTCACCGGGCTGGACGAACCACTTGAGGATCTCGGCCTCGGTGAGGCCCTCGCCCACGTCGGGCATCTTGAACTCGCGGAAGCGAGCGGACGTCTGGGTCATCGTCGTCACGTCCCCTTCCTCTCAGTACGCCAGTGAGCGGTCGACGGCGTCGAGCACCCGGTCCAGACCCGGCAGGTACTCCTCCTCCAGCCGCGCCGGCGGATAGGGCGCGTGGTAGCCGCCGACCCGCAGGACGGGGGCCTCCAGGTGGTAGAAGCTGCGCTCGGTGATCCGGGCGGCGATCTCCGCGCCGGAGCCGTAGAAGACGGGCGCCTCGTGGACGACCACGAGCCGGCCGGTCTTCTCGACCGAGGCCTGGACGGTGTCGAAGTCGATCGGGGACATCGAGCGCAGGTCCAGGACCTCGATCGACTTCCCCTCCTCCTGCGCGGCCGCGGCCGCCTCCAGGCAGACCTTGACCATCGGGCCGTACGCGACGAGCGTCAGGTCGCTGCCCTCGCGGACGGTGACGGCCTTGTGCAGCGGGCCCGGGATCGCGTCGGTGTCGACCTCGCTCTTGTCCCAGTAGCGCCGCTTGGGCTCGAAGAAGATGACCGGGTCGTCGCTCTGGACGGCCTGCTGCATCATCCAGTAGGCGTCGCTCGCGGTGGACGGCGAGACCACCTTGAGGCCCGCCACGTGGGCGAAGAGCGCCTCGGGGGACTCGGAGTGGTGCTCGACCGCGCCGATGCCACCGCCGTACGGGATGCGGACGACGACCGGGAGCTTGATCTTGCCGAGCGCGCGGGCGTGCATCTTGGCGAGCTGCGTGACGATCTGGTCGTACGCGGGGAAGACGAAGCCGTCGAACTGGATCTCGACGACGGGGCGGTAGCCGCGCAGGGCCAGACCGATCGCGGTGCCGACGATGCCGGACTCCGCGAGCGGGGTGTCGATCACCCGGTCCTCGCCGAAGTCCTTCTGGAGGCCGTCGGTGATCCGGAAGACACCGCCGAGCTTCCCGACGTCCTCACCCATGATGAGGACCTTGGGGTCGGTGTCGAGAGCGTGGCGCAGCGACTCGTTGAGCGCTTTCGCGATGGACATCTTCTCCACGGCCATGGCTACTTGCCCTCCTCGGCGGAGTCTGCGAACGATGCCTGGTAGGCGGCGAACTGGGCACGCTCCTCGTCGACGAGGGAGTTGCCGTCGGCGTAGCCGTGCTCGAAGAGGGCCATCGGCTCCGGGTCGGGCATCGCCCGCACCGCCTCGCGTACGCGCTTGCCGAGGGTCTCGCTCTCCGCCTCCAGCTCGGTGAAGAACGCCTCGTCGGCGAGCTTCTCCTTCTCCAGGTACGTCCGCAGCCGCAGGATCGGGTCCTTGGCCTCCCAGGCGGCGCGCTCGTCGTCCGCGCGGTACTTGGTCGGGTCGTCGGAGGTGGTGTGGGCGCCCATGCGGTAGGTGAACGCCTCGACCAGGGTCGGGCCCTCGCCCCGGCGGGCGCGCTCCAGCGCGGAGCGGGTCACGGCCAGACAGGCCAGGACGTCGTTGCCGTCGACGCGGACGCCGGGGAAGCCGTACCCCTGCGCGCGCTGGTAGAGCGGCACACGGGTCTGGCGCTCGGTGGGCTCGGAGATGGCCCACTGGTTGTTCTGGCAGAAGAACACGACCGGGGCGTTGTAGACCGCGGAGAAGGTGAACGACTCCGCGACGTCGCCCTGGCTGGAGGCCCCGTCGCCGAAGTACGCGATCACGGCCGAGTCGGCGCCGTCCTTGGCCACGCCCATGGCGTAACCGGTGGCGTGCAGGGTCTGCGAGCCGATGACGATCGTGTACAGGTGGAAGTTGTTGGTGGTCGGGTCCCAGCCACCGTGGTTCACCCCGCGGAACATGCCCAGCAGGTTGGTGGGGTCGACCCCGCGGCACCAGGCCACGCCGTGTTCGCGGTAGGTCGGGAAGACGTAGTCGTCGTCGCGCAGCGCCCGGCCGCTGCCGATCTGCGCGGCCTCTTGGCCCAGCAGCGAGGCCCACAGACCCAGCTCGCCCTGACGCTGGAGGGCGGTCGCCTCGGCGTCGAAACGGCGGGTGAGCACCATGTCCCGGAACAGAGCGCGCAGCTCCTCGGCGCTCAGATCGATGCTGTAGTCCGGGTGCTCGACGCGCTCGCCCTCGGGCGTCAGCAGCTGCACGAGCTGGGGCTCGGAACTCTGCGGCTTCTTCGCGGCGCTGGTCCGCTTACTGGCGCGTCGCGGTTTACGCGCGGCGGCAGTGCTCTCCACGGTCACGTGCGTGCTCCTCCGTCGGTCCGGCCCCCGGGGTCTGCCGGGAGACCAGTGCGGCTCGCCTGTGTCCGGACCCGTGCACGGGGTGGGTGCTTCTCGGCCGGGATACAGGCGTGACAGGTGCCCCGGCGAGTGTCCTGTCATAAGCACGTTACCCAGTGCATCGCATAACTGCGAAACCCTATCTGACCTGCGATTTTGCTTGGATTTCCAAGTAAATCGAAAAAATCGCGAAGTTCTGCTGGTCACAGCACTGGGAACAGCCTTGCAGGCAGCCGGAACAACGGCACGTTATCCCGCGGATCAGCGGCTGGGAAGAGCGGAGGAGGGTCGAGTATGTGAGACTGCGATCGTGCGCGAAGATGGAAAAATCACGGTATTTCTGCTCGACGATCACGAGGTCGTCCGGCGCGGCGTCCATGAGCTGCTCGCCTCCGAACCGGACATCGAGGTGGTCGGCGAGGCGGGGACGGCCGCCGACGCCCTGGTCAGGATTCCGGCGACGCGTCCCGATGTGGCGGTGCTCGACGTGCGGCTGCCCGACGGCAGCGGTGTGGAGGTGTGCCGGGAGGTCCGTTCGCTGGACGAGGGCATCGCCTGCCTGATGCTCACCTCGTACGCCGACGACGAGGCCCTTTTCGACGCGATCATGGCCGGTGCGTCGGGATATGTGCTCAAGGCGATCCGCGGGAACGAGCTGCTCAGTGCCGTCCGGGACGTCGCCGCCGGAAAGTCCCTGCTGGACCCTGTGGCCACCGCCCGGGTGCTGGAGCGGCTGCGCGACGGCGGAAGGGCCAAGGGTGACGACCGGCTCGCCGACCTGACCGAGCAGGAGCGCAGGATCCTGGACCTGATCGGGGAGGGACTGACCAACCGGGTCATCGGGGAGCGGCTGCACCTCGCGGAGAAGACGATCAAGAACTACGTCTCCAGCCTGCTGTCCAAGCTCGGCATGGAGCGCCGCTCGCAGGCCGCCGCGTACGTCGCACGGCTCCAGGCCGAGCGCCGCTGAGGGACCGGTTCCGGGGGCCGCCCTCGCGCTCCGGAAGGGACTTTGGTCCCGGGCCGCCCGGGGCCGGGGACTCTTACCCGGCTCCTCCACCTGGCGCAGAGTGGACCGTATGCCCACCGACGAACACCGCGCGCCCGGGTCGCCCTCTTCGACCGCCGCGATCGAGCTGCTGCGCCGGGTCCCGTACGGCCGCCTCGCCACCAGCATGCGCGCCCTGCCGTTCCTGGCGGTCGCCCGGCACGTGGTGTGCGACGGCCGGATCCTGCTGCGGATGCACCGCGGCTTCGGCTACCACGAGGCGTGCGACGGCAGCGTCGTCACCTACGGGGCCGACAACTACAACGCGGCCACCGCCGGAGCGGGCGGCGGCGACCTGTGGTCCGTGCAGTTCACCGGGCCCGCCGAGATCGTCCATCCCTGCCCCGAACAGGCCGGACTCTTCGGCCCCGCACCCGCCCGCGCCAACGGGGAACCCTTCGCTCCGGCCTACCTCCGGGTCGACCCGCACGTCGTCACTGAGCACACTCTCGACTTCGGCGCAAGTCCGCTTGTCCGCCACGCAGCGTGATCTACCATTTGGTAAGTGCCGCGCTCATATGTAACCCGCCCACCAGTTCCTCCGGTCGGCGAGGTGCTGCGCCGCTACCCGGACGCGGGAGAACCGCTCGCCTGCGAACCGATCACCAAGGGCCTGCTGAACCACGGATACCGCGTCTCCACCACCCGCGGCTCCTACTTCCTCAAGCACCATCTCGACAAGAAGCACATCGGCGACGCCACCGGTGAACGCGCCACGATCGTGCGCCAGCACCACGCCACCCAGCGCCTCGCCTCCCTCGGGGTGCCCGTCGTCCCCCCGCTGACCGATGCGGAGGGCACCACGGTCACGGTGATCGGCGACCGCTGCTACGCCCTGCACCCCTGGGTCGACGGACTGCACCGCGTCGGGTCCCAGCTCACCCCCCACCAGTCCCGGCGTCTCGGGACGCTCCTCGGAGCCGTACACACCGCTCTTGAGCAGGTCATGCCGGTGATGGACACGGGTGGCGAACGCGGTTCGCCAAAGGGGCCGTTACCCGCCGGCTACGGCAGCCCGCACGCCGCCGACACCTTCGCGCTCATCGACGAACTGCTGGCCGCGGCCCGGGGGGAGCGGCCCCGGAACACCCCCCGCGACGCCTTCGACGAGCTGGCCGTGCACCGGCTCGTGGAGCGCCGGGCCCTGCTCGAACAGCACGCCCACCGCAGGCCGCCCACCCCGGACGGCCCCGCCACCGGGTGGGTGCACGGGGACTTCCACCCCCTCAACCTCCTTTACCGGGGCGCCGATCCGGTCGCCATCGTGGACTGGGACCGGCTGGGGGTGCAGCCGCGCGCCGAAGAGGCGGTCCGGGCCGCGGCCATCTTCTTCGTCCAGCCGGGCGGGGAGCTGGACCTGCCGAAAGTGCGGGCGTACGCCCGCGCCTACCGGCGTGCGGCGGGGGCGGACTCCGCCGAACTGGCCGCCGCCGTGCACCGGGTGTGGTGGGAGCGGCTCAACGACTTCTGGATACTCCGCTGGCGCTACCGCCTGGACGACCGAAGGGCCGACCCGCAGTTTCCCGCGGTGTCGGCCCTGGCGGTGTGGTGGACGCGTGAGTACGAGGCGGTCTGCGCGGCGTTCACGGAGTGACGCGGAGCGCGCCCAGGAGGCCACGCATGCGCGATGGCCTCCTCGGAGCCCGCCCTACTGAGGCGTGCCTCCCCCAGGGCCGGCCGTGTCCCCCGGACCGCCGCTGCCCCCGCTTCCGCCGGTCGCGCCTTCGGAGGCACCCGCGTCGCCGCCGCTGCCCCCCGGGTTGCCGGACGTGCCCGGGTCGGTGGTGGGAGGCACGGGGTCGCCGCTCGGTTCGCCGCTGGTGCCTTCGTTGGTGGCGCCGTCCGTCGTACCGGCGTCCGTGTTGTCGGACGGGGTCGGGGACGGGGTGAACGACGGCTGACTCGGCACCGGGTCCGGCGTCCACGGCGGCAGGTTCGGCTGGGTCCGGCCACCGCCCGAGGAGTTGCTCGGCTGCTCGGGCTCCTCGGGCTCCTCGGACGGCTCCTGTGAGGGCTCCTCCTGGGTCGAACTCACCGAGGTGGACGGCTTGACCGGCTCCTTCTCCTTGCTGTCGTCCTTCGTCGCGCTGATGGCGAAGGCGACCCCGGCACCGATCGCGACCAGGGCGAGCAGAACGAAGAGCCACATCTTCGAGCGCCCGCCACCGGGGCGCTGGCCGCCGTCGTAACCGCCGTCGTCCGGGTTGAGCGGTGGCAGGATCGGGCCCTGCGAGGTGTCGCCGTGGGCCGGGTAGCCCATGGCCCGGGTCGAGCCCGACATCCCGTGCGGCGGGGCCTGTCCGCCCTCGTGGAGCGTGACCGGGCCGGTGTTCCACGTGCCGGTGTGGCCGCCCTGCACCTGGAGCATCTGCAGGCTGTACTGGACGAGCCCGCGCATCTCCTCGGCGCTCTGGAACCGGTCGTCCGGATCCTTGGCCAGCGAGCGCATCGCCAGCCCGTCCAGCTCCGGCGGCACCGCGTCCAGCACCTCGGACGGCGGGACCGGCATGTCCTGGACGTGCTGGTAGACCACCGAGAGCGGGGTCTCACCGGTGAACGGGGGCCGCAGCGCCAGCAGTTCGTAGAGCAGGCACCCGGTGGCGTACAGGTCGGAACGGTGGTCGACGGCCTTGCCGAGCGCCTGCTCGGGGGAGAGGTACTGCGGCGTGCCCATGACCATGCCGGTCTGGGTCATCGTCGACTGGGCTCCGTGCAGCGCCCGCGCGATGCCGAAGTCCATCACCTTGACCGCGCCCGAGTCCGTGATGATCACGTTGGCGGGCTTGATGTCCCGGTGCACAATGCCGTGCTGGTGGGAGTAGGCCAGCGCCTCCAGCACCCCGGAGACGATGATGAGCGCCTGCTCGGGCGGGGGCGCCTCGGCGGTCAGCAGGAGGTCGCGGATGGTGCGGCCCTCGACCAGCTCCATCACGATGTACGGGACGGTCTGACCGCCCACGACGTCCTCGCCGGAGTCGTACACGGCGACGATCGCATGGTGGTTGAGACCGGCGACGGACTGTGCCTCGCGCGTGAAACGGGCTTTGGAGACCGGGTCCTCGGCCAGGTCGGAGCGGAGCAGCTTGACCGCGACCGTGCGTCCGAGCCGGACGTCCTCCGCCGCGTACACCTCCGCCATGCCGCCACGGCCGAGCCGGTAGGTCATCCGGTAGCGTCCGTCACCGACGACGCCTCCGACACCCCAGGCGTCGGAGCCATCCGAAACTCCGCCGCCGTTTGCTTCGGAATCGGGTGCCATCAGTCCTCGCCGTCGTATCTGTCCGCGCGTCCGCGGGTTCTCACGATGCCTTGCTGCATTGCCACGTCACGCTACAGCCTTCGCCGGACACCCAGGTTCCGCACCGGACCGATCATCCGACCGCCCGGCGCGCCTCACACCCCTCCGGCATGCGATTCCTGTAACGCTTCCGCGACGCTTCTTGTGCGTAGGGTCACGGAACGGGCACCCGGCTTGACGTGTCGGACCCCTCGGGCAGACTTGGCGCGTCATCGCGTAGTACGGAACGTCGTACGGAACACGGAACCAGGTCGCACGCGACCGCGTCCTACAGAAACATCGCGTGGGCAGCACCGTGCGTGCCGCCCGCCGGATGTCGTGGCCGCGCCGCCGAGGGGGAAGCAAGTCATGAGCCAGGACGGCGCACAGGGCCGCTATGCGGGCGGAGCGGTGGCAGGCGGCCGCTACCAACTGCGCGACCTGCTCGGCGAGGGCGGCATGGCCTCCGTCTACCTCGCCTACGACTCCGCCCTGGACCGCCAGGTCGCGATCAAGACCCTCCACACCGAGCTGGGGCGCGAGCAGTCGTTCCGCGAGCGGTTCCGGCGTGAGGCGCAGGCCGTCGCCAAGCTCCAGCACACCAACATCGTCTCGGTCTTCGACACCGGCGAGGACGAGCTCGGCGGCGCGCTGATGCCGTACATCGTCATGGAGTACGTCGAGGGGCAGCCGCTCGGCTCGGTGCTGGCCGCCGACATCCGGCAGTACGGGGCGATGCCCGCCGACAAGGCGCTCAAGGTGACGGCCGACGTGCTGGCCGCGCTGGAGACCAGCCACGAAATGGGCCTGGTCCACCGCGACATCAAGCCCGGCAACGTGATGATGACCAAGCGCGGCGTCGTGAAGGTCATGGACTTCGGCATCGCCCGCGCCATGCAGTCCGGCGTGACCTCGATGACGCAGACCGGCATGGTCGTCGGCACCCCGCAGTACCTCTCCCCCGAACAGGCCCTCGGCCGCGGTGTCGACGCCCGCTCCGACCTGTACTCGGTCGGCATCATGCTCTTCCATCTGCTCACCGGCCGCATCCCGTTCGACGCGGACTCCCCGCTCGCCATCGCGTACGCGCATGTGCAGGAGGAGCCGGTCGCGCCCTCCAGCATCAACCGGTCGGTCACCCCGGCGATGGACGCCCTCGTGGCCCGCGCCCTGAAGAAGAACCCGAACGAGCGCTTCCCCAGCGCCGCGGCGATGCGCGACGAGATCGCCCGGGTGCTGAACGCCTCGGGCGGCCAGACCGGCGCCCCGATGATCGTGGCGGGCGGCGGACCGGCCAACAGCGGCGCGGGCGTCGGCTCGGCGGTGTTCCCGCCGGTCGACCAGGCCACCGCCGCCCCGCCGAGCGTCCAGACGCCGTACCAGCCGCATCCGCAGCACCAGCAGCACCCGGGGCCGTACAACCAGCCGACCCCGACGCCCGCGCCGGGCTACGGCTACCCGCAGGCGGCCCAGAGCTACCCGACGCCGGGCCCGCTCGCCCACCAGACGCCGCCGCCCTACACGATCAACCCGCAGGCCCCGACGGCGGCGGTCGGTACGACGGGAGGCTCCTCCGCCAAGCGGAACATGCCGGTCGTCGTCGGCGCGGTCGTCGTCGCGCTCCTCGCCGTCGGCGGTCTGATCACCGCGCTCGCCCTCCAGGACAAGAAGGGCGGCGACCAGGCGGGCAAGGGCGGTGACCCGGGGACCAGCGACACCTCCACGGAGGAGGGCTACCGGCCGCCGGAGCGCAACCGGACGATGAAGACCACGGCCTGCACGGACGCCACCGAGGACTCCAACGACCCGAAGAAGGTCCAGGCGCCCAACTTCGTCTACAAGGACATCCTCTCGGCCAAGGAGTGCGCGGCTGCCGCCGGCTGGACGATCAAGGAGATCGAGGAGCCGGGCAACACGTACGCGGAAGGCCAGATCGTGGGGCAGTTCCCGTCCTCGGGTACGGCGGTCTCCGAGCGCGGCGCCCACTTCGAGCTGAAGGTGTCGACGGGGCGGGCTTCCTGAGGCCGGGCTCCCCGGGGTCGGGCTTCCTCGGGTCGGACTTCCTGAGGCCGGGCGGGGGCGCCGGGGCTTGGTCTCGGGCTTCTCGGGGTGTTCGTTTCTGATCACTGTGAGGGCTTCGGCTCTTCATTACGGGTCGGCAGTCGACCCGTCATGGCCGGTTATCTTCTTCTGTCCCGTCCGGGGTGCCGGATGGGAGAGCCCGTGTGACGCTGATCTCATGGCTCCAGGACTTCCGGCCGCGTGGCCGTCGAGGCGGGCGGTCTGCCTGCTGGTGGCGGTCGGCGCGGCGCTGGGACCGTGGGGACCGCTGAACCCGCCGGGCGGGACCGCCCACGCGTCGTCGGCCGCGGCGGACGGCCCTTCGGCCGACGCCCCGCCTTCCGGTCCCCCCGGGGACTCCGGGGCCACGAGCCCCCCGGCCACGCCCCTCCTCCCGTCGAGCACGCCGTCCGGGTCCGTGCCGGTGGCCGTGCCGGGCTCTCCCTCGGGCGTGGGGCCCTCCTTCGTCCTGCCGTCGGGGCTGCCCCGGCCGCCCGGAGTGCTGGGTTCCGGTGCGGCGGAGCCGAGTGACGGCCTCTCGTCCGACTCCGCGTACGTCGACGGCGCCGAGGCCCCCGCAGGCTCGGGCCCGCCCTCCCCCAGCCGTTCCGCTTCCGTCGAGGTGTCGGGGTCGACCGCACCGCTGGCCGGCCGCGAGGCCGGGGCCGGGAAGGCCCGCCCCGGGCGTTCACTGACCCCGCTGGAGCTGGCGCGGGCCGAGAGCCAGGCCGGGCAGGAACCGTCTCAGGAAGCGGCGGAAGAGGCGGACGAACCTGACCCCACCCCCGTCGGCCTGCAGGACTTCACCCCGCCGCCCGACGCCTTCAGCGATCCGGATGCCCGGGCGGCACGCGCTCTGGACGCCGCCGCCGTACGGCAGGTCCAGCAGGTCTCGCTGGGCACGGGCATCGCCCTGGTCGGCCTCGGGCTCGCCTTCCTCGCATTCCGCTTGCGCCGCGTGAACTGACCGTTCCGCCCCGTGGCCGTACCGTCCGGGTGACTTGCCAGGTCCAACATACTCGGTATACATACTCAGTATGTCGATCCGCCACGGGCTGCTGGCCCTCCTGGAACGGGGCCCTCGCTACGGCTCCCAGCTCCGCACCGAGTTCGAGTCGCGCACCGGCTCCACCTGGCCCCTGAACGTCGGCCAGGTCTACACGACGCTCGGCCGTCTGGAGCGCGACGGCATGGTCGTGCAGGACGGGGCCGACGAGGCCGGGCACGACCTCTACGCGATCACCGACGAGGGCCGCGCCGAGCTGCGCAGCTGGTTCGGGACCCCGGTGGACCGCACGAACCCGCCCCGCGACGAGCTGGCCATCAAGCTCGCCATGGCCGTGGGGGCCCCGGGTGTCGACATCCGTGATGTCATCCAGTCCCAGCGCCACCACACCCTCAAGGCCATGCAGGACTACACGCGGCTCAAGGCCCAGGCCCTGGCCGACGTCCCGGCCGACCGGGACGAGGTGGCCTGGCTGCTCGTGGTGGAGCAGCTGATCTTCCAGGCGGAGGCCGAGGCCCGCTGGCTCGACCACTGCGAGTCGCGGCTCGTCCGCCTCGCCGAGGCCGCCGCCACCGAGCCCCCGGCCGCGCCCGGCCCGGCGGCCGTCCGGGGGGCGGCCCGCGCCCTGGCCGGCCGCCCGAAGTCCCACCGCTGAGCCCGCCCGGGCTTCAGGCACGCCGCGCCCGCCCGGAACCCCGGCGGGCCGAACCGCGCGAAGACCCGGCACGGCCCGCCCGAGGCCCCGGGGCTCCCTGAGCCCGCACCCGGCCCCGAGGCGGGTCGGCACGGAGCCCGCCCGAAGCCGTGGCGCCCGTGCCCGCACGGCCGCGGCCCCATCGCCACCTCCCGTATCAGAACCCATCGCTCCCAGGGGGAACCACCCGCCATGTCCTCGCCCACCGCCACACCGCCGCCGCCCCCCGGGACACCCGCGGGCGCCCCCGTACTCGAACTCCGGGCGCTGACCCGTACCCACGGCTCCGGCGTCGCCGAGGTGCACGCCCTGCGCGGGATCAGCCTCTCCGTGTACCCGGGTGAGCTGGTCGCCGTGATGGGGCCCTCCGGCTCCGGCAAGTCCACCCTGCTGACCCTGGCCGGAGGGCTCGACGACGCCAGCAGCGGCCAGGTGATCATCGAGGGCCAGGACATCGCGTCGCTCGGCCGCAAGGGGCTCGCCGCCCTGCGCCGCCGCAGCGTCGGGTACGTCTTCCAGGACTACAACCTCATCCCGGCCCTGACCGCCGCCGAGAACATCGCGCTGCCCCGCGAACTCGACGGCGTCTCCGTGCGCAAGGCACGTAGGGAGGCCCTCGCCGCCCTGGCCGAGATGAAGCTGACCGAGATAGCCGACCGCTTCCCCGACGAGATGTCCGGCGGCCAGCAGCAGCGCGTCGCCATCGCCCGCGCCCTCGTCGGCGACCGGCGCCTCGTCCTCGCCGACGAACCGACCGGAGCGCTCGACTCCGAGACCGGCGAGGCCGTCCTCGCCCTGCTGCGCACCCGCTGCGACCGGGGAGCGGCGGGGGTGATGGTGACCCATGAGCCCCGCTACGCGGCCTGGGCGGACCGGGTCGTCTTCCTCCGCGACGGTTCGATCGTGGACCAGACGCTGACCACGGGCGCCGACGCGCTGCTGACGGCCGCGGCCCCGGGAAGCCCCGGCGTCGGCAGAGGCAACGGGTCCGCAGCCTCCACCGGAACCTCCGGGACCGCCGAGTGAGCCTCTTCCCCGGCTGGCGCGCCGCCTTCCGCATAGCCCGACGCGACGCGCTGCGGGCCAAGGGCCGCAGCGCCCTCGTCGTCGCGATGATCGCCCTGCCGGTCCTCGGCGTGACCGCCGCCGACCTGACGTACCGATCCGCCCTGCCCACCGCCGCGGAGGAGCTGACGGCGGATCTGGGAGCGGCGGACGCCCTCTTCACCGACCAGGGACTGGGCCCGGTCCCCCTGTGGCAGATGCCCGACGGCGTCATGTGGCAGACGCCCGAGAACGCCCCGGAGCCCCCTCCCGAGGACGAGCGGAAGCCCGTCGACGTGGCCGCGACCTTCCCGAAGGGCTCGCGTTCCCTCACCGAGCAGTCCGTGCCCGCCTCCGTGACGACCCGCCACGGCATCACCGACACGCAGATCACCGAACTGGCGGTCGCGGACCCGCTGGTGCGCGGCCGGGTCGAACTCACCGAAGGCGCCTACCCGCGGGCCGAGGACGAGATGGCGGCGACCGAGGCCTTCCTCGCCGCCTCCGGGCTCTCCGTCGGTGACCGCGTCACCGTGCGCGGCCCCCAGCAGGTCTACACCCTCACCGGCGCGGTGGAACTCCCCGCCGAGCTGAAGAACAGGTCCCTGTTCGCCGTCCCGGGCGCGGTCATCGCCCCGTGGCAGAAGGCCGCCGAGGGCGACAGCGAGATCCTGCCGCCCCAGGCGAGCGGCCTGAGGTGGCTGGTCCAGGGACCGCCAGGGGCGGGCGTGACCTGGCCGGACATTCTCGCCGCCAACGAGAAGGGCGTGGTGGTACGAGCCCGCCAGGTCGTCCTGGACCCGCCGCCGAACTCCGAAGTCCCGATGGCCGCGCACGCGCAGAGCTGGACGAGCAGCCGCACGGAGCTGACCGCCGCGGCCCTCACCGTGGCCTCGATGGCCCTGCTGGAGATCGTGCTGCTGGCCGGACCGGCCTTCGCGGTGGGCGCCCGCCGGTCACGGCGGCAGCTGGGCCTGGTCGGCTCCTGCGGCGGCACCCGCGGCCAGGTCCGGGCGGTGGTGCTCGCGGGCGGTGCGGTGCTCGGCGGGGTCGGCGCGATCGTCGGGGTCGGCGCCGGATTCGGCCTCACCGTCCTGTTCCGCCCGATGATCGAGGAATTCAGCGGCCGTCGCTTCGGCGAACTGACCGTCCAGCCCTGGGAAATCCTCGCCATCGCCGTACTCGGCCTGGTCACGGGCGTCCTCGCCGCACTCGCCCCGGCAATCGTGGCGGGCCGTCAGTCCGTCCTGGAATCGCTCACCGGCCGCCGCGGCTCCCGCCGCAGCTCCCGTGTCCTGCCGATCGTCGGCACGGTCGTGCTCGCGGGCGGGGTCGCCATCGCCGCCTACGGCGGCCTGAGCGGCAGCACCAAACTGGTCGCCGCCGGTTCCGTCCTCGCCGAACTGGGTCTCCTCGGCTGCATCCCGGTCATCGTCGGCTGCCTCGGCCGGCTCGGCCGCCGACTGCCGCTGACACCCCGGATCGCCCTGCGCGACGCGGCCCGCAACCGGGGCCGTACCGCACCCGCCGTCGCCGCCGTCATGGCCGCCGTCGCGGGCAGCGTCGCCATCGCCACGTACACCGCGAGCACCTCCGCCGAGCAGGCCTACAACCACCAGCCCAACCTCACCGCGGGCACCGCCGCCCTGACGGTCTCCGACACCGCCGAGAAGGCCGACCTCCACCGCGCACGGGCCGCCGTCGAGCAGCACTACCCGGTCAGCGGGTCCCCCGCCGGGCTCGGCCGGGTCTGGGCGGGCAGCGACTGCTCCGTGTACTACGAGGAGGAGGACGGCTGCGGGACTCTCGAGATCGTCAAACCCACAGGGGAGGGCCGCTCCTGCCCTCTGAAGGGCAAGGGTGCCAGGGAGCTGGCCCTGCGGATCTCGGCCGAGGAGCACAAGCGGCTGATGAAGTCGCCCGCCTGCATGGACGAGAACTACACCATGATCACCTTCGGCTACAACGACGACAAGATCGTCGTCGGGGACGCCGCCCTGCTCACCTCGTACGTCAAGCTCGACGACCCGAAGGCCGCGAAGGCCCTCGCCGCCGGCACCCCCGTCCTGCTCAACTCGGCGTACGCGAAGGACGGCGAGATCACCCTCAAGGCCCGCCACCTCTACAACGAGCGCGACAAGGAGAACCGCGACCGCCACCCCGGCGAGGCCCGCACCACCACGGACCGGCTGAAGGTGTACGTCGCCCCCGACAGCTACGCGGCGACCCCGGGGATCCGGATGATCATGCCGCAGCGGACCGTGGACCGGCTCGGCCTGCACTCCCAGGAGATCGGCTCGATCTACACCCTGGGACGCGAGCCGACCGACGCCGAGCAGCAGGCAGTCGACGCGGCGCTGGAGCAGGCCGGCCGCCACGCGTACGCGTGGACCGCCAACTCCGCCGACCCGCGCGACGACGCGGTGACCCTGCTGATCCTCGCCCTCTTCGCGGGCGTCGTGACGCTCGGCGCGGCGGCCATCACCACCGGGCTCTCCAAGGCCGACGCGGAGGCCGATCTCACCACGCTCAACGCGGTGGGGGCGCCCCCGGGCGTACGGCGCTCGCTCTCCGGCTTCCAGTGCCTGGTGGTCGCCCTGACCGGGGTGCTGCTGGGAACAGTGGCGGGGATCGTCCCGGCGGTCGCGCTGCGCCTGACCGACCTGCGGGAGGCCCTGAAGGTCATGCGGGCCGATCCGATGCAGTCGGCGTACACACCGATCGTGATGCCGTGGCCGACCATCGCGCTGCTGGCCCTGGTCGTCCCGGTGCTGGCCGGCCTCCTCGCCGCCGCCCTCACCAGCTCCCGGCAGAAGCTGGCCCGGCGCGCGGGGTGACGATCGCATCCGGTGCCCCCGAGAACGGTGGATCTTCCGCTTTCGGGGGCACCAACCTGGTGTACGGCACGTGTGCGAGACAATGGCGGCATGGAGATGCCGAGGAATGACCGGTCGCAGGAGCACCCGCAGGTCCTTGTCGTGGGCCAGGACGGAATGGCTGTCGGCGGCGGTGCCAGTGACGACGAGTCGCGCGAGGTCCCGGTGACGGAAATGGTCGAACAGCCCGCGAAGGTCATGCGCATCGGCAGCATGATCAAGCAGCTTCTGGAAGAGGTCAGGGCGGCACCTCTCGACGAGGCGAGCCGCGTCCGGCTCAAGGAGATCCACGCCAGCTCCGTGAAGGAGCTGGAGGACGGTCTCGCGCCGGAGCTGGTGGAGGAGCTGGAGCGGCTCTCCCTGCCGTTCACGGATGGCTCGGTGCCCTCCGAGGCCGAGTTGCGGATCGCCCAGGCTCAGCTGGTGGGCTGGTTGGAAGGGCTCTTCCACGGCATCCAGACCGCGCTGTTCGCCCAGCAGATGGCGGCCCGCGCCCAGCTGGAGCAGATGCGCCGCGCGCTGCCGCCCGGGATGGCCCACGAGGACGAGGAAGGCGGCAGCGACCCGCACGGGCCGATCCGCTCGGGACCGTACCTGTAGATCCGACAGCGGTTCAACGGCTCAACGCCGGGGGGGGGGGGGGGGGGGGGGGGGGGGGGGGGGGGGGGGGGGGGGGGGGTGGGGGCTGGTCGCGTGTGCTTTTTGTGGTTTACTGTTGCTTTCCCTCGT
>NZ_JBWKCM010000005.1:50985-215085 GCF_056436485.1 Streptomyces sp. NPDC043746
CTCTTGTTGGGCACCGGACGAGGAAGACCGCCCACACCGCGGTCCCCCCCCCCCCCGCCGGCCCCCCCCCCCCCGGCCGGGTTCTGCCGTTCGCGCTTCCACGCGGTCGTTGCTTCTAGGCCATCGTTGCTTCTAGGCGTTCGTTGCTTCTAGGCGTTCGTTGCTTCTAGGCGTTCGTTGCTTCTAGGCGTTCGTTGCTTCTACGCGGTCGGCGTGATCAGCAGCACCTTGCCGACATGGCCGCTGGATTCGAGCACCCGGTGCGCCTCGGCCGCGTCCGCCATCGGCACCGTACGGTCCACGACGGGCCGGACCACCCCGTTCGCGACCAGCGGCCACACATGCTCGCGTACGGCGGCGACGATGGCGGTCTTCTCCGCGAGCGGGCGGCCCCTCAGGGACGTCGCGGTGACGGCGGCCCGCTTGGCCAGCAGGGCGCCGAGGTTCAACTCGCCCTTCACGCCGCCCTGGAGGCCGATGATCGCCAGCCGGCCGTTGACGGCGAGCGCCTGCACGTTCCGCCCCAGGTACTTGGCGCCCACGATGTCCAGGATGACGTCGGCCCCCGCCCCGGCGGTGTTCTCGCGCACCTCCTCGACGAAGTCCTGCTCGCGGTAGTTGATCAGGATGTCCGCCCCCAGCTCGGCGCAGCGAGCCAGCTTCTCCGGGCTCCCCGCCGTGACCGCCACCCGGGCGCCGACCGCCTTCGCCAACTGGATCGCCATGGTGCCGATCCCGCTGGATCCCCCGTGGATCAGCACCGTCTCACCGGGGCGCAGGTGCGCCACCATGAACACGTTCGACCAGACCGTCGCGGTGACCTCGGGCAGCGCGGCCGCCACCGTCAGCTCCACGCCGTCCGGCACGGGGAGGAGCTGGCCCACCGGTACGGCCACCTTCTCCGCGTAACCGCCGCCCGACAGCAGCGCGCACACCTCGTCCCCGACCGCCCAGCCGGTCACCCCCGGGCCGAGCGCCACGATGCGTCCCGCGCACTCCAGACCGGGGTAGGGGGAGGCGCCGGGTGGTGGATCGTAGGAGCCCTGCCGCTGGAGGACATCGGCACGGTTGACGGCACTGGCGACGACCTCGACGAGGACCTCGCCGTCGCCGGGTACGGGATCGGGCACCTCGGCCCACACGAGCGCCTCGGGGCCACCGGGTTCGGGGATCGTGATCGCATGCATGGCCGCGAGGCTACTCCCGCCGCTGCCCGCCCGTGCGCCTGAACGTGTGCCTTCCCGCGCGCCGCCTGCCGTTCGGTGTGGCGTCCGGTCTCCCCGACGTCCTCAAGGCCGCAGGTGCGGAGGCGTCGGCAGGTGGGGCAGGCCGGGGCCTGCCTGGGACGACGGCGTGGCACGCACGATGGTGATGACCCGGTCCGTCAGCTGAAGCGGACTGGCAGCCGGGTCGTCGTAGGCGAGCAGCCGGTGCCCGCGCAGCACACTGACGACCAGGTCGTCCGTCTCCCGGACGCTCTTGCCCACCTCGGCCTTTATCACCGGTCGCTCGACGATATCGAGCCCGCTGCCCTGCTGGATCAGGTCCTCCATGACCGTGCCCGCGCTCGGGCTGAGGACGGAGAGGCCCAGCAGCCGACCGGCGGCGCTGGCGCTGGTGATCACCGCGTCGGCGCCGGACTGGCGCAGCAGAGGCGCGTTCTCCTCCTCGCGGACCGCTGCCACGATCTTGGCGCCGCGGTTCAGCTGACGCGCGGTCAGGGTGACGAGGACGGCGGTGTCGTCCCTCTGGGTGGCGATGATGATCTGACGCGCCTTCTGAAGCTCGGCACGCAGCAGCACGTCACTGCGGGTGGCATCGCCGAGCACACCGGTGTACCCATCGGCATTGGCTGCGTCGATCACCTTGGAGGCCGGGTCGACGACGACGATCTGCTCCTTCGACAGTCCGGTGGAGCGAAGGGTCTGGATCGCCGAGCGCCCCTTGGTGCCGAACCCGACGACGACGGTGTGGTCACGCAAGTTGGATCTCCAGCGCTTGAGCCGGAAGTCCTCGCGGGTCCGCTCCGTGAGGACTTCGAGGGTGGTACCGACCAGGATGATGAGGAACACCACGCGCAACGGCGTCACGAGGATCACGTTGAGCAACCGGGCGCCGTCGCTCTGCGGAACGATGTCACCGTATCCGGTGGTGGAGAGGGTGACCGTGGCGTAGTAGACAGCGTCGAGCAGGTCGACCTTGCCGTCGGCGCCGTCCGTGTACCCGTCGCGGTCGAGCCAGACGATCATCACCGTCGTGGCCAGGACGAGCAGCGCCATCAGCAGCCGCTTGGCGACCTGACGCCCCGGACGGTCGACGATCCTGCGGGGCAGCAGGACCCGGGTGGGGACGACGTGCTCCTCCGCCCGCCTGGCCATCGCGTCATGGCCGGGAAGTTTCACGTGAAACACCCTTCCGTCCACGGCGTCGCCGGGGACCACGGGAGATCGAGGATCTCCACCTCGGTGCCGGACCGTACCCCGCCGGCGGGCACCACTGCCACCCCGTCCGCCGCGGCGATCCCGCGCAACATGGCGGGCCCGTTGTAGCGCAGAGGCACCACACGGTCCCGGCTGTCCGCCCGGCCCGCGCGGTGTACCACGGGGACGAGGCGGGTGTCATGCGGATGGCCGGGCACGTCGGCGTCGAGGAGCGTCCTGTACGCCTCCTGGGCCGGGCGGCCCGCAAGCCCCGCGAGGAGAGGTTCCGCGAGGGTCAGGAGCCCGGACACAGCGGCAAGCGGGTTGCCGGGCAGGCCGACCAGGTGGGGGCCGTCGGGGGAGAGCCGCGCCAGCAGCATGGGGTGGCCGGGGCGTACGGCGACGCCGTGGACGAGCAGTTCGGCGCCGAGAGCGGCCAGAACCGGGTGGACATGGTCGACCGGGCCCGCGGCAGTGCCCCCGGTGGTGATGATCACGTCGGCGTCGGAGGAGGTGAGGGCCCTGCGCAGCGCTTCGGCGTCGTCCCCCAGGCGGCGGGGGGAGGAGACCTCGGCGCCCAGGGCCCGCAGCCAGGGGGCGAGCATGGGGCCGAGGGCGTCGCGGATGAGGCCGTCGTGCGGCAGGCCCGCGGCGAGGAGTTCGTCCCCGAGGACGAGGACGTCGACGCGAGCGCGGGGGACGGCGGGGAGGGCGTCGTATCCGGCAGCCGCGGCCAGCCCGAGCACCGCCGGGGTGACCACGGTGCCGGCCGGGACCAACTGGTCGCCCGTACGGCACTCCTGACCGCGGGGGCGGATGTCCTGGCCGGTGACGAGGGGCCGCCGGGTGGAGAGCAGCCGCCGGGCCGGGTCGACGTGGGCGTGCTCGCTGCGGATGACCGCGGTGGTGTCGGCGGGGGTACGGGCGCCGGTGGCGATCCTCACGGCGGTGCCGTCGGGGAGCGCCGCGTCCCTGCCCCCGGCGAGGAGCCCCGTGCCCTCGTCGTACGTCCAGGGGCCGGGTCCCGCGACGGCCCAGCCGTCCATGGCCGAGGTGTCGAAGGGCGGCAGGTCGGTGAGGGCGCCGAGCGGCTCGGCCAGCACCTGGCCCAGGGCCCGGTCGAGGGGCAGCCGCACCACGGGCCGCGGCCCGTCCCGCCCGGCCCGCGCGGCAACGGCCCGCGCCCGCTCCCAGGGCAGGTCCGTGGCGGGGGGCCTCGGGGCGGAGGCGGGTGCGGAGACGGGGATGGGCATGGAGCCGGGGGCAGCGGCCGATGCGGAGGCGTCGGGTGCGGATCCGGTGTGGGGGGAGGGGGTCGCGTACGGGGACGGGCCCCGCTCGTCCGCCGCACCCCGGCCCCCGGTGGGTGCCTGGGCGTGTGGCGCCCGGTCGTTCATCGGGTCGCCGTTCCGGCCGGGAGTGGGGCCTTCGGCCCGGGTACGCCTGCCCACCAGCGCCAAGGCCTGCTCTACGGCCAGCTCTTCGGCCTCCGCCGCGCGCGCCGCAGCGCTACCGGGGGCGTCTGGGCCGGTGGTGGCGTCTGGGCCGGTCGGGCCGGACGAGCCCGTGAGGCCGGTCGGGCCGGTCGGGCTGTTCCCGCGTCTCGAAACATCGCCGCCAGGCAGGTCGCCACCGCCGAACAGGGCGTCCCCGCCACCGAACGAGTCGCTGCCGGAAGGGCTGTTCCCGGTCATGGTGTTCCGGCCTCTTCTCCGCCCGGCTCCGCACGGGGCTGTTCCCCCGCCGCCTCCGCCGCCCAGCGCAAGGCGAGCGCGGTGGCCTTGCGGGCGGCCTCGGCGACCGCCGCGGCGGCCTCCTCCGGACCGGCGGCTCCGGCACTCGCCCGGGCGGCCGCATACCCGACCAGGAAGGTCGTGAGCGGTGCGGCGGGCCGCGCCACCCCGTGCGCGGCGTCGCGGGCGAGGTCGAGCAGGACGTCGGTGTCGACGTCGAGCTCGATTCCCAGTTCGTTCTTGACCGAGGTGATCCATTCGTCCAGCACGGCCCCATGCTCCCTGATCCGGGCGCGCGCTGCGGCGATGTCCTCCCAAGTGTCGCAGTCGAACGCGGCATGGGGCCCGGCATCGACCCTGACGAGGTCCAGTTCCCCGGTCAGCGACCGGACCGGCAGCCCGGTGAGCGAGCCGTGTTCGGTGGCGAGCAGGGCCAGCTCCCGGCGGAGCGGCTCCGCCCGGTAGACGGCGAGGAGCGGCTGGTCACGGCCGTCGGGGTCGGTGCAGAGCGCGCCCTCCCGGCCGTCCTCACCGGCAGCGGCGAGCAGCGCGTCGACCGTGGCGGGGCTCAGGAACGGAAGGTCGGCGGAGAGTACGAGCACCCGCTCCGCCGCCGTCAGCCGCACCCCGGCACCGAGAGCCGCCAACGGGCCGCCGCCCTCCGGGACTTCACGGGTCCAGACGACCGGCCGGGAGGTGGGCCTGCGGCCGCCCACCACGACGGTGGCGCCCGCGCCGGAGCAGGCGGCGAGCACCCGGTCGAGCAGCGCTCGGCCGCCGACCCGCACACCGGGCTTGTCGGCGCCGCCGAGCCGCTTGGCGGCCCCACCGGCGAGGACGATCACGTCGTAGGCGGTCATACGACGAGTATGGGCGGCACGGGAAACCGACGGCCCCTCCGGGGTGGCCGACCAGGCCGGGCCCGGAGGGGCGTGTCCCAGCGACCGCGCACCTGCTGCGGGGCGGCGGTGGGCCTACAGGGTGCGCAGCAGCACCGCCGGCTGTTCCACGCAGTCGGCCACGTACCGGAGGAAGCCCCCGGCTGTTCCGCCGTCGCACACCCGGTGGTCGAAGGTGAGCGAGAGCTGGACGACCTGACGTACGGCCAGCTCACCGTGGTGCACCCAGGGCTTGGGCATGATCCGGCCGACGCCGAGCATCGCCGCTTCGGGGTGGTTGATGATCGGCGTCGAGCCGTCGACCCCGAACACCCCGTAGTTGTTCAGCGTGAACGTGCCGCCGGTCAGCTGGGCCGGGCTGAGCTTCCCGGTCCGGGCCAGCTCGGTCAGCCGGGCGATCTCGGCCCCGATGGACTCGGCGTTGCGGGCGTGCGCGTCGCGGACGACCGGGACGACGAGGCCCCGGTCGGTCTGCGCCGCGAACCCGAGGTGCACGCCGGGCAGCCGCACGATCTCCCGCGCGGCCGGGTCCACGGTGGAGTTCAGCTCCGGGTACCGGGCCAGCGCCGCCGTACAGATCCGGGCCAGCAGGGCCAGGACCGACACCTTGGGCCCGCCGGAGGGACCCGACGCGGCGTTCATCGCGGCGCGGGCGGCCATCAGCTCGGTGGCGTCCGCGTCGAGCCAGCAGGTGGCGTCCGGGATCTCGCTCCGGCTGCGCGACAGCTTGTCCGCGACCGCCCCCCGGACCCCGCGCAGCGGAATCCGCTCGGCGGCCGGTGCCACCGCACCCACCGCGGACGTCTCCGCCACGACGGGCTCGGCGGGAGCCGTACGGGTCTGTGCCCTCGCGGCCTCCTCGGCCCGCCGGATCGCGGAGTCCACGTCGGCCCGCAGGATCAGCCCGTCGGGGCCGGAGCCCGTCAGCCGTCGCAGGTCGATCTCGTGCTGGCGGGCCAGCCGCCGCACGAGCGGCGAGACCACGGCCACGGGCCCCTGTCGGCCGTTCACCTCACCGGCCGCGGCGGGCACGGGCGCGGGCTCGACCACAGGGGCGGGCCCGGGAGCGGCGGGCGCACCGACCCGCTGCGGCCGGAGGCGCCGACGCCGGGCGGCCGGGGCGCCGGTCCCGTACCCCACAAGCACGTTCCCGGACCCGGCAGAGGGCTCGGAGGTCTCCTCCTCGGCGACAGGCGCATCCGCTGAAGAAGCCGAGGAGGCCGGAGAGGCAGGCGCCTCCGTCGCCCCCACCGCGACCGTCAGCAGCGGTGCGCCGACCGGGAGTTCGGAGCCCTCCTCACCGAACCGCGCGGTCACGACACCCCCGTACGGGCAGGGCACCTCCACCATCGCCTTGGCCGTCTCGACCTCGACGACGGGCTGGTCGATGGCGACGACATCGCCCACCTCCACCAGCCAGCGCACGATCTCGGCCTCGGTCAGCCCCTCACCGAGGTCCGGCAGCTTGAATTCGAGGACCTGGGCCATCAGCTGTCCGCCTCCCACTGCAGCCGGGCCACCGCGTCGAGCACCCGGTCCACTCCCGGCAGATGGTGCCGCTCCAGCATGGGCGGCGGGTACGGGATGTCGAAGCCGGCCACCCGCAGCACCGGGGCCTCCAGGTGGTGGAAGCACCGCTCGGTGATCCGGGCCGCGATCTCGCCGCCGGGGCCACCGAAGCCGGGGGACTCGTGGACGACGACCGCGCGTCCGGTGCGCCGCACCGAGGCGGCGACCGTCTCGTCGTCGAACGGCACCAGCGAGCGCAGGTCCACGACTTCGAGGTCCCAGCCCTCCGCGACGGCCGCCTCGGCGGCCTCCAGGCAGACCGGCAGGGACGGCCCGTACGTGATCAGCGTGGCGCTGCGCCCGGTGCGGCGGACGACGGCCCTGCCGATCGGCTCGACGGCGGCCGGGGCCTCCGGCGACCAGTCGGCCTTGGACCAGTAGAGCCGCTTGGGCTCCAGGAAGACCACCGGGTCGTCCGAGGCGATGGAGGCCCGGAGCAGTCCGTAGGCGTCGTCCACCGTGGCCGGGGTGACGACGTGGAGGCCCGGGGTGGCCATGTAGTAGGCCTCGGAGGAGTCGCTGTGGTGCTCGACCCCGCCGATGCCTCCGCCGTAGGGCACGCGCACGGTGATGGGGAGCGGCATGGCTCCCCCGGTGCGGTTGCGCATCTTGGCGACGTGGCTCATCAGCTGCTCGAACGCCGGGTAGGCGAAGGCGTCGAACTGCATCTCCACCACGGGCCGCAGCCCGTACATCGCCATGCCGACCGCCGCGCCGAGGATGCCCGCCTCGGCCAGCGGGGTGTCGGTGCACCGGTCGTCGCCGAACTCCTTGGCCAGCCCGTCGGTGATCCGGAAGACCCCGCCCAGGGTGCCGACGTCCTCGCCGAGCACGTGCACGGTCGGGTCCTCGGCCATCGAGTCGCGCAGGGCGCGCCCGAGGGCCTGGGCCAGGGTGGCCGGTTTCGCCTTCGCCGTACGGGTTCCGGCCTTCGTCGCCGCGGTGGTCATCGGCTCTCCTCCGCGCTGTGCTCGTGGTCCCGCTCGGCGTCCAGCTCGGCTCGCAGGGCGGCGGCCTGCTCGCGGAGCTGGCTGGTCTGCTCCGCGTACACATGGGTGAAGAGGTCCATGGGCGCCAGCTCCGGATCGGCGTTCATCCGGTCGCGCAGGGCGGCGGCCATGCGCTCGGCGGCCTCCTTCGCCTGCTCGATTCCCTCGTCGTCGAGGAGCCCGCGGCCGGTCAGCTCGCGCTCCAGGATCTGGACGGGGTCGTGCGCCCGCCAGGCCTCGACCTCGCTGTCGACCCGGTAGCGGGTGGCGTCGTCGGCGTTGGTGTGGGCGTCCATGCGGTAGGTGACGGCCTCGATCAGCGTGGGGCCCTCGCCGCGCCGGGCCCGGGCCACGGCCTCGCCGAGCACCTGGTGCACGGCGGCCGCGTCGTTGCCGTCGACCAGGCGGCCGGGCATCCCGTATCCCACGGCCTTGTGGGCGAGGGAGGGCGCGGCGGTCTGCTTGGCGAGCGGCACGGAGATGGCGAAGCCGTTGTTCTGGACGAGGAAGACCACCGGGGCCTTCCATACGGCCGCGAAGTTCAGCGCCTCGTGGAAGTCGCCCTCGCTGGTGCCGCCGTCACCGACCATGGCGAGCGCCACCACGTCGTCGCCCTTGAGCCGGGCGGCGTGGGCCAGGCCCACCGCGTGCGGCAGCTGGGTGGCGAGCGGGGTGCAGAGCGGGGCGATGCGGTGCTCGTGCGGGTCGTAGCCGGTGTGCCGGTCGCCGCGCAGCAGGGTCAGCGCCTCGACCGGGTCGAGCCCGCGCGCCACGGCCGCCAGCGTGTCCCGGTAGCTGGGGAAGAGCCAGTCCCGCTCCTCCAGGACCAGGGCGGCGGCGATCTCGCACGCCTCCTGGCCGGTGCTGGAGGGGTAGACGGCCAGCCGGCCCTGCTTGGTCAGCGCGGTGGCCTGCGTGTTGTACCGCCGGCCGCGGACCAGCTCGGCGTAGAGCCTCAGCAGCAGCTCGGGGTCGACGTCCGCGACCGCGTCCGTGCCGAGCACCCGGTAGGGCTCCGGGTCCGGGAGCAGCGGGGCGGGGTCGGTGATCGGCTTCCAGGCCGGGGGCGGCGTGGGCCGGTAGGCGGCCGCGCCGGGCAGCTCTTGGACCGTCATGGAAAGCACCTCCAGGCATCGGTGGAGATCGAGAGATCGAGGGTGTCGATATGCAGGGGGATGACAAGAGATGTCGCGAGGGTGTCGCGGGACCGGCGAGGCACTGGTGTGGCGTGCCTCACCTACCGATTGTTCGGTCGCGGACGCATTTTGGCTACAGGCACCTCCACCCTGTGGACAAACGGTTCTCCACAGCCTGAGATAGAGCCAGGTCGTCCAGTTCGGAGAGGCGCGGGCAGATGGCAGCTGAACAAATGGCCGGAACGGGTGAAGACCCCGGCCGCCCCGCGCCCCCGGCCTCGATGCCCCCGGCCACAACACCGCCGCCCGCGTCGCCGGGCCCGGAGCCCCTGGCGCCGGCGCCCGCGCGCCCCCTGGACGCCGTCGACCGCGACATCCTGCGCATCCTCCAGACGGACGGCCGTGCCTCGATACGGTCGGTGGCCGAGCGGGTCCACGTATCGCGCGCCAACGCCTACGCCCGGATCAACCGCCTGGTCGAGGACGGCGTGATCCGTGGCTTCGGGGCACGGGTGGACCATGAGCGGGCCGGGCAGGGCGCGTCGGCGTACATCACGCTCAAGATCGTGCAGAACTCCTGGCGCACCGTGCGCAAGCAGCTCCAGGCGCTGCCGGGCGCCACGCACATCGCACTGGTCAGCGGGGATTTCGACGTTCTGCTGCTGGTGCACACGCCCGACAACCGGGCGCTGCGCGAACTGGTCCTCACCCGGATCCAGTCGATCCCCGAGGTGCTCTCGACCCGCACGCTGCTGGTCTTCGAGGAGACGGACCTCGGCCCCCGCCCGGACCGCCCGGCGGAGCTGGCCTGACACCGGGCGGTGCCGACCCGGCAGGGGCGGGGCCGGCCGGGCTCAGCGCTCGCGGTCGCCGGTCGCCCGCATCCCCTCGAAGGCGAGCTGGACCACGGTGTCCGCGAGCTGTTCCTCCCCCGGGAAGCCGCCCGGCTGCGGCCGGTACCACTCGACCAGCGAGTTGACCATGCCGAACAGCAGCCGGGTGGCCAGGCGTATGTCCACATCGGCCCGGAGGTCGCCCTCGGCCACGGCGGCCTTCAGCAGCTCCGCCACCCGGTGGTCGAACTCGCGCCGCCGCTCCAGCGCCCAGCGCTCGGTCCTGGTGTTGCCGCGGACCCGGAGCAGCAGCGTGACGTACGGGACCTCCGCCATCAGCACCTCGACGGTCCGGCGCGTGACGTACTCGACCCGCTCGATCGCGCGCCCGCGCTGCGCCCCCGGCTCGTCCAGGACGGCGAAGAGCCCGTCGAGCGCCCGGCTCACGGCCCGGCGCAGCAGCTCCTCCTTGCCCGCCACATGGTGGTAGATGGAGGACTTGGAGATACCCGCCGCCTTGGAGAGGTGCTCCATGGAGGTGCCGTCGTAACCGCGCTCGTTGAAGACACGGACGGCGACGGTGAGCAGACTCTCCGGGGTGTACGTGTCCCGCTTGGCCGTGGTCATGTCCGCGATCCTCCCCCATGAGGGATCAGCTCCGCACGGGCGGGGACCGCCGAAGTCGTCCACAGGTTCCCCGAAGGCCCTTGTCCCGACCGATCGTTCGGTTACTCTGACTCCGTCCGTACGTCCCTGCCCGGCTCGATGAGGAGTTGGTCCGCCATGGCCGCCGCGCTCACCCCCCAGCAGCTGTCCGAGACCCACCGGCCCACGCTCGACCGGGCCCTCGAAACGATCGGTACCCGCGCGTACTGGTCGCCGCACCCCGAGCACCCGAAGGCCTACGGCGAGGGCGGCGCCCCGGGCAGCCTGGGTGCGGCCGAGGGCAGGGCCGCGTTCGACGCCGTACTCAACACCCGGTTCGACCTGGACCAGCCGGGCACGGACGGCTGGGCGGGCGGGGAGGTCTCGCCGTACGGCCCCGAGCTGGGCGTGGAGTATCCGCACGCCGACATCGACGTCCTGCTCCCGGCGATGAAGGCCGGCTCTGCCGCCTGGCGGGCGGCGGGCCCCGAGACGCGGGCCCTGGTCTGTCTGGAGATCCTGTCGCGGATCAGCGCCCGCACCCACGAGATGGCCCACGCGGTGATGCACACCAGCGGCCAGGCCTTCATGATGGCGTTCCAGGCGGGCGGCCCGCACGCGCAGGACCGCGGTCTGGAAGCCGTCGCGTACGCCTACCAGGAGCAGACCCGCACCCCGGGGGCCGCCGACTGGTCCAAGCCCCAGGGCAAGCGCGACCCGCTGCGGCTGACGAAGACGTTCACCACCTCCGGGCGCGGCATCGCCCTGGTCATCGGCTGCAACACCTTCCCCACGTGGAACGGCTACCCGGGCCTGTTCGCCTCGCTCGCCACCGGCAACCCGGTGCTGGTGAAGCCGCACCCCCGGGCCGTGCTGCCGCTCGCGCTGACCGTCCGGATCGCCCGTGAGGTGCTGGCCGAGGCGGGCTTCGACGCCAACCTGGTCGCCCTCGCCGCCGAGCGTCCCGGCGAGGGCATCGCCAAGGCCCTCGCGGTCCGCCCCGAGGTCCGCATCATCGACTACACGGGCTCCACCGCCTTCGGTGACTGGCTGGAGGCCAACGCCCGCCAGGCGCAGGTCTACACGGAGAAGGCCGGCGTCAACACGATCGTCGTCGACTCCACCGACGACTACCGGGGCCTGCTCGCCAACGTGGCGTTCTCCCTCTCGCTCTACAGCGGCCAGATGTGCACCACCCCGCAGAACCTGCTGATCCCCCGCGACGGCATCACCACCGACGACGGACCCAAGTCGTACGACGAGGTGGTCGCCGACATCGCGGCCGCCGTCAACGGCCTCCTGGGCGACGACGCCCGCGCGGCGGCACTGCTCGGCGCCCTGGTCAACCCGGACGTCAAGGCCCGGGTGGAGGCCGCCGGTGAGCTGGGCGAGGTGGCCCTCCCCTCCCGTACGGTGGCCAACGCCGAGTTCCCCGACGCCGTCGTCCGTACGCCGGTCGTCGTCAAGCTCGACGGCACCAAGACCGACGAGGACGCGGCGTACCTCTCGGAGTGCTTCGGCCCGGTCTCCTTCGCCGTGGAGGTCGAGTCGACCTCCGCCGCCCTGGAGCTGCTGCGCCGCACGATCCGTGAGAAGGGCGCGATGACCGTCGGCGCCTACACCACCTCCCCCGAGGTGGAGCGGGCCATCGAGGACGTCTGCCTGGACGAGTCGGCCCAGCTCTCGCTGAACCTGACCGGCGGGGTGTACGTCAACCAGACGGCCGCCTTCTCCGACTTCCACGGCTCCGGCGGCAACCCGGCGGCCAACGCGGCCCTGTGCGACGCCGCCTTCGTCGCCAACCGCTTCCGCGTGGTGGAGGTCCGCCGCCAGGCCTAGGTGTTCTACCGGCGGGGGTCGGGGACATCGGCGTAGCGCTGCACCCAGGCGTGCATCGCGATGGCCGCCGCGGCCCCCGCGTTGATGGACCGGGTCGAGCCGAACTGGGCGATCGAGCACACCATCGAGGCGTGCTCGCGCGCCTGATCGGTCAGCCCCGGCCCCTCCTGCCCGAACAGCAGCACACAGCGGCGCGGCAGCTCGGTCCGCTCCAGCGGTACGGCGCCGGGGAGGTTGTCGATCCCGATGATCGGCAGCCCCTCGGCCGCCGCCCAGGCGGTCAGGTCCGCCGTGTCGGGGTGGTGGCGCACATGCTGGTAGCGGTCGGTGACCATGGCGCCGCGCCGGTTCCAGCGCCGTCGGCCCACGATGTGGATCTCCTTGGCCAGGAAGGCGTTGGCGGTCCGGACGACGGAGCCGATGTTGAAGTCGTGGCCCCAGTTCTCCACGGCCACATGGAAGTCGTGCCGCCTCAGGTCGAGATCGGCGACGATCGCCTCGCGCGTCCAGTAGCGGTAGGCGTCACCGACGTTGCGGCGGTCGCCGTGGGCCAGCAGCTCGGGGTCGTACCGCTCGTCCTCGGGCCACGGCAGCGGGTGCGGGCCGACGCCGATCTCCTGGCCGTAGCCGTCGTCGTACTGAAGGGGCTCTGGGGTGCCGCCGGTGCTGCCGGTCTCGCTGCTCACCCGACGAGCGTATGGCCCCCGCCGACACCGTGCGGCGGGGCCTCCCCCGTACCGCCGCGCTCCGCCCCCGTACCACCTCGCTCCTCAGGTGCCGAGCGGGCGGTGGGCACCCCCGGCGGGCCGCTGTCCTCGGGGGAGCGCGACCGCCCCGGCAGCCGTCCGAGCAGCCACTGCCGGCCCAGCGTGGCCCGGCCACCCAGCCAGAGCAGGAAGACCGTCGGCAGGAACACCGCGTCCGCCGCGATCATCGCCATCGAGAAGAACGGCAGCCCCAGCAGCAGGGCGATCCCCGCGTGCTCGCCGATCATGATGACCAGCAGGACGTTCTTGAGCCGCCGGTTGAACAGGGTGAACGGGAACGCGACCTGGACGATGACCGTCGCGTACGTCAGCACCATCACCACGAGCCCGCTGGAGGCGAGCACGTCCGACAGGGCGGGCCACGGGGTGAAGTAGTCGAGCTTGAGCGGGTAGTAGAGCGCGGTGCCGTCCTGCCAGCGCGAGCCCTGGATCTTGTACCAGCCGGCGGTCGCGTAGATCAGGCAGACCTCGATCATGATCACGACGAGCGTGGCGTTGTGCACGAGGTTGGCCAGCACGTCGAGGAGGGAGCGGAGCTGCCCCCGGGGCGCATGCCGGTTCACGTCCCACCAGGCGGCGGCGGAGAGCCAGAGCAGCCACAGCAGCACCCGCAGCCACCAGGTCCCGCCGAGCCCGTCCATCACGGTGGCGACGATCAGCACCGGGCCGAGCAGCGCCCAGAGAACCGGGCCCACGAAGTCCCGCCGGGGCGGCAGTCCGGCGGCGGCCCGCTCGGCCTTCCGCGCCGCGCGGCGGGCGTCCAGCGACCAGACCTGGGCGCAGCGCGTCAACACGAGGTAGATCGCCATCAGGTGGATGACGTTGTCGCCGCCGTCGCCCATGAAGACGCTGCGGTTCTGTACGGAGAGCACGCCGACCATGAAGAGGACCGACATCGTCCGGGTGCGCCACCCCAGGAGCAGGGCGGCGGCGGAGAGCACGGTGAGCGCGTACACCGCCTCGAACCAGAGCACGTTGTCCGTCCAGAGCAGGACGGAGAAGGCCTCGTTGCCCGCCGTGAGCTGCCGGGCCAGATCCCAGTGCCAGGGGCTGTCGGGGCCGTACAGCTCGTGGCGGTGCGGCACCTCGCGCAGCAGGAAGAAGAGGTAGGTGGCGGCGAAGCCGATCCGGATGACGGCGCTCTGGTACGGGCCGAGGGCCGATGCGGTGATGCGCTGGAGGCCTCGGGCGAGCGCGACTCCGGCGGCACCGATCCGGTCCTGCGGGACGCCCGGGCGCGGGGCGTGGGCCGGGGTGGCACGCGGGGCGGGGACCGGCGTGCGGGCGGGGCTCGGAACGTCGTGGGACGGGGTGCCGTGGGCCGGAGCGGGCCGGTCGGAGTGCGGTGGGGTGGGCGGGGTGGCGGTCACTTCTGCCCCTCCTCGCCGCGCGCCGCGCCGCGCGGTGCGGGCAGATCGTCGGGGGTCACGTCCCACCAGGGCAGGACGCGGTAGCTCGGCCGGGTGTTGGCCTTCTCGTCGGACCACGGGGGCGGGGCGACCAGGCTGGAGGCCGACCTCAACTGGATGCGCTCGACCGTGCCGCCCAGATCGCGTCCGTCGAGCCGCAGCATCGCGATGCGCCGTATGTAGCGCTCGGAGAGTTCGCCGCGCAGCCCGTTGGGCTTGTTCTGCTCGTCGTGCGAGTTCAGGTAGAAGTCCCAGCCCCGGCGCAACTCGTTCTGGTGGACGTGGCTGGGGAGGAGGTTGCCGCGTATCGCGTCGCCGTCCTCGCGGCTGAGGCTGATCCAGTCGGTGGTGCGGCGCCCGTCGGCCCCGGCCACCTCGGCGCGGACGTGGACGGCGATGTTCTGCTGGAGCGGGTTGGGGGCGAAGAGCTTCCAGTTCTGCTCGAACTCCGGGTAGATCCAGTCGTCGACCGTCTTCCCGTGCTGCTTGGTCACCGTGTTGGAGGGGGCCACGTGGAGAAAGACCATCGCCACATGTGCGCAGGCCAGAAGCCCGATGAGGGCCAGGGCCAGGGCGGCGACGAGCTGGTACCCGAACGGGAGACCGGCTATGCCCGGGACGACCCCAGGGGGGTCGGGGACCGACGGCGGAGCGTCCGGTTCCGCGGATCGGCGGCTCGCCGCCTCAGGCCGGACGTCCTCGTGCACGCTGCCGGGCGCCCCGCTGCCGGGGCCTCCGTCGTGGTCCACACCCATCCCGCCCCGCTCACCATCGATCACCGCTCGGTTATCCACAGGGTTGACACCCTACGGGCCTGCGACCGACCATTGAAGTCAGTGAACCGAACGATCGGTCGGTAGGGAGCCCGGGATGGCGGCAGTGGCTGCGGACCAGAAAACGCAGAGCACCTCAGGCACGGCGAAAGCGGCAGGGACAGGGGCGGGCTCGGCGGCGGGCGCCGCCCCGGAGGCGGCCGACGCGGCGCTCCTCGCCGCCTTCGACGCGGCGGTGGCCGCCGACGACCGCATCGAGCCGCGCGACTGGATGCCCGAGGCCTATCGGGCCACGCTGATCCGCCAGATGGCCCAGCACGCCCACTCGGAAATCATCGGCATGCAGCCCGAGGCCAACTGGATCACCCGCGCGCCCTCGCTGCGCCGCAAGGCGATCCTGATGGCCAAGGTCCAGGACGAGGCAGGGCACGGCCTGTACCTCTACAGCGCGGCCGAGACGCTCGGCACCAGCCGCGACGAGCTGCTCGACAAGCTCCACGCCGGCCGCCAGCGCTATTCGTCGATCTTCAACTACCCGACCCTGACCTGGGCCGACGTCGGCGCGATCGGCTGGCTCGTGGACGGCGCCGCCATCACCAACCAGGTGCCGCTCTGCCGCTGCTCCTACGGCCCCTACGCCCGAGCGATGGTCCGCATCTGCAAGGAGGAGTCCTTCCACCAGCGCCAGGGGTACGAGCTGCTCCTCGCCCTCAGCCGGGGCACCGAGGCCCAGCACGCGATGGCCCAGGACGCGGTGGACCGCTGGTGGTGGCCGTCGCTGATGATGTTCGGCCCGCCCGACGACGCCTCGGCCCACTCCGAGCAGTCGATGGCCTGGAAGATCAAGCGGCATTCCAACGACGAGCTGCGCCAGCGCTTCGTGGACATCTGCGTGCCCCAGGCGAAGGCGCTGGGCCTCACCCTGCCGGACCCCGACATCCGGTGGAACGAGGAGCGCGGACAGCACGACTTCGGCGCGATCGACTGGACGGAGTTCCAGCAGGTCCTGAAGGGCAACGGCCCGTGCAACGAGCAGCGGATCACCCAGCGGCGCAGGGCCCACGAAGAGGGTGCCTGGGTCCGGGACGCGGCCGCCGCGTACGCCGCCAAGCACACCACCCCGTCCACCCCGTCCACCCGGACCGCACAGCACTCACAGCACGTGGAGGAGACGGCATGAGCAGCTCGACCGACTGGCCGCTGTGGGAGGTGTTCGTGCGCTCACGGCGCGGGCTCTCCCACACCCACGCGGGCAGCCTCCACGCCCCCGACGCCGAGATGGCCCTGCGCAACGCGCGCGACCTCTACACCCGCCGCTCCGAAGGCATCTCCATCTGGGTCGTCCGGTCCGCGGAGATCACCGCCTCATCGCCCGACGAGAAGGACTCGTTCTTCGAGCCGGCCGCGGACAAGCCCTACCGCCACCCGACCTTCTACGAGATCCCGGAGGGGGTGAAGCACCTGTGAGCGCCGCCCTCGCCCTCGGCGACGACGCGCTGGTGCTCTCGCACCGGCTGGGGGAGTGGGCGGGCCACGCCCCCGTCCTGGAGGAGGAGGTGGCCCTCGCCAACATCGCCCTGGACCTGCTGGGGCAGGCGCGGGTGCTGCTCTCGCTCGTGGGTGACGAGGACGAGCTGGCCTACCTCCGCGAGGAGCGGGCCTTCCGCAACCTCCAGCTGGTCGAGCAGCCCAACGGGGACTTCGCCCACACCATCGCCCGCCAGCTCTATTTCTCCGTCTACCAGCACCTGCTGTACGAGCGGCTGGCGACGGGGGGCGGCGGTTTCGCGGAGCTGGCGGCGAAGGCCGTGAAGGAGGTCGCCTACCACCGGGACCACGCCGAGCAGTGGGTCCTACGGCTCGGTGACGGCACCCTCGAGAGCCATGAGCGGATGCGGGCCGGACTGGAAGCGCTCTGGCGCTTCACCGGGGAGATGTTCCAGCCGATCGAGGGGCTCGACGCGGCCGACGCCACGGGCACCACCGGCACCGGCATCGACTGGGAGGAGCTGGAGAGCGCCTGGCTCTCCGCCGTCACCGCCACCGTGGAGCGGGCCACACTGACGCTCCCCACCGGCCCGCGGACCGGCGCGTGGGCGGCGGGTGCGGGCCGGCAGGGCCTGCACACCGAGCCGTTCGGCCGGATGCTCGCCGAGATGCAGCATCTGCACCGCAGCCACCCGGGGGCGTCATGGTGACCGACACCCCGCTGGAGGCGGAGCTTCGCTCCCTCGCCGGGTCCGTCCCCGACCCCGAGCTGCCGGTGCTGACCCTGGCCGAGCTGGGCGTCCTGCGAGGCGTGGACGTGGAGGGCCCGGGCCGGGTGACGGTCCGGCTCACCCCGACGTACACCGGCTGCCCGGCGATCGAGGCCATGTCCGCCGACATCGAGCGGGTGCTCCACGAGAACGGCGTGCCCGAGGTCTCCGTGGTCACGGTGCTCGCACCGGCCTGGTCGACCGACGACATCAGCGCGGAGGGGCGCCGCAAGCTCGCCGAGTTCGGCATAGCGCCCCCGCGCGCCCACAGCACCGACGGCGGCCCCGTGCCCCTGACGCTCTCCGTGCGCTGCCCGCACTGCGGCTCCACGGAGACGGAGCTGCTCAGCCGGTTCTCCTCCACCGCGTGCAAGGCCCTGCGCCGCTGCGTCGCCTGCCGAGAGCCGTTCGACCACTTCAAGGAGTTGTAGATGTTCCATCCGCTCCGGGTCAGCGCGATCGAACGGATCACGGACGACGCGGTGGCCGTCACCTTCGCCGTGCCCGCCGAGCTGCGCGAGACCTTCCGCCACAAGCCGGGCCAGCATCTGAACGTCCGCTTCACCGCGGACGGCGAGGAGATCCGCCGTTCGTACTCGATCTGCGCACCGGCCGCGGAGCAGCCCGCCGAGCCGGTGGTACGGGTCGGCATCCGGGGGGTCGAGGGCGGGGCGTTCTCCACCTACGCCCTGAAGGAGCTGGCCGTCGGGGACCAGGTGGAGGCCATGCCTCCGATGGGCCGCTTCGTGCTGGAGCCACGTCCGGGGCTGTTCGCGGCCGTGGTCGGCGGCAGCGGGATCACCCCGGTGCTGTCGATGGCGGCCACGCTCCTGGCCCGGGAGGAGCAGGCCCGGTTCTGCCTGATCCGCAGCGACCGCACGGTGGCCTCCACGATGTTCCTGGACGAGGTGGCCGACCTCAAGGACCGCTATCCGGACCGGTTCCAGCTGATCACGGCGCTCTCCCGGGAGGAGCAGGCCGCCGGGCTCCCGTCCGGCCGCCTGGACACCGAGCGGCTCACCGCACTGCTGCCCGCGGTGCTGCCGGTGGCGGAGGTGGACGGGTGGTTCCTGTGCGGGCCGCTCGGTCTCGTACGGGGCGCGGAGGAGGCCCTGCGTGCGCTGGAGGTCGACCGGGCCCGGGTCCACCAGGAGATCTTCCACGTCGACGACGGCCCCTCGGACGCGACGGTTGCCAAGGTCTCCGCACCCTCCGACGCCACGCTGACCGCCACCCTGCACGGCCGCTCCGGCCGCTGGCCCGTACAGGACGCGGAATCCCTGCTGGAGACGGTGCTGCGGAGCCGCTCGGATGCTCCGTATGCCTGCAAGGGCGGGGTGTGCGGGACCTGCCGGGCCTTCCTCGTCTCGGGCGAGGTCCGGATGGAGCGGAACTTCGCGCTGGAACCGGAGGAGACGGACGCCGGGTTCGTGCTGGCCTGCCAGGCACGTCCGCTCACCCCGGAGGTGGAGCTGGACTTCGACCGCTGACGCCTTTCCCTCCCGGGCCTGCCCACGCCCGTGGACCCCGGCCGCGCGGGCGTCACCCTGGCCGACCAGGCGCTCCCCCGACGGCGAACGCCTGGCGGAGGTCCGGCTCGACGGCGTACGGGTCGGGGCCCGCGAGGTGATCGACGCGACCGGGGCCTGGGACGGGTCTCCGACGGGTGCGGCGGATCGGGGAGACCGCGCAGCATCTGCACGGCGGCTTCGGCACGGCGGCTTCGGCACGGCGGCTTCGGCGCGGACACCGACTGACCGCTGCACCGCTTCCACGCCTGGGCGGCGCAGATCGAACTCTCCCTCGGCCCGGCGACGGCCCACGAAGCGGCGCGGGGCGACCTGCTCGCCGACCACCCGCTGTCCTGACACCGCCTCCGTAGGGCCGGGGGAGTCTCAGAGGACGAAGGCCGAAGCCCCGTTGTCCGTGACCATCGGGCGCCCGGCCCCGTCCCAGGCGAGCATGCCGCCGTCGATGTTCACCGCGTCGACCCCCTGCTGGACCAGGTACTGCGTGACCTGGGCGGACCGGCCACCGACCCGGCACATCACATGGACCCGACGGCCGTCCTCAGCGGCCTCGGTCAGCTCACCGAACCGGGCCACGAAGTCGCTCATCGGGATGTGGAGCGCGCCCTCCACATGACCGGCCGCCCACTCGTCGTTCTCACGCACGTCCAGGACGAGGCCGTCCGACGGCACCTGAGCGACGTCCACCGAGGGCAGCGGGGCGAAATTCATGGGTCATGCCTTCTCTCGTACGTACGCGACCACGTCACCGGGAACGCTACTGCACCAGCTCCGCCAGCTCGGCCTCCCGCCGGGACACCTCGCCCAGCAACTGGTCCCCGATGTCCTCCAGCAGCTGGTCCGGGTCGTCCGGAGCCATCCGGAGCATCGCGCCGATCGCGCTCTCCTCCAGCTCCTTGGCGACCACCGTCAGCAGCTCCTTGCGCCTGCTGAGCCACTCCAGCCGGGCGTACAGCTCCTCGCTCTCGCTCAGCGGGGGCAGCGGCTTCGCCGGGCCCGCGGCCCACTCCGCCGCCAACTCCTTGAGCAGCTCCACGTCCCCGCGCCCGTAGGCGGCGTTCACGCGAGTGATGAACTCGTCCCGGCGCTCCCGCTCCAGCTCGTCCTGGGCCAGGTCGGGGTGGGCCTTGCGGGCCAGCTCCCGGTAGAGCCGACGGGCCTCCTCGCTCGGCCGGACCCGCTTCGGCGGCCGTACCGGCTGCTCGGTGAGCATGGCGGAGGCCTCGGGGGAGAGCCCGTCGGAGTCCATCCAGTCGTGGAAGAGCTCGTCTACGCCGGGCATCGGCATGACGATGTCCCGCGCCTCCTTGGCCTTGCGCAGATCCTCGGGGTCACCGGTCCTCGCGGCCCGCGCCTCGGCGATCTGCGCGTCCAGCTCGTCGAGACGGGCGTACATCGGGCCGAGCTTCTGGTGGTGGAGCCGGGAGAAGTTCTCGACCTCCACCCGGAAGGTCTCCACCGCGATCTCGAACTCGATCAGCGCCTGCTCAGCGACCTGCACGGCCTTGGCCAGGCGCGCCTCGGGCCGCTCCTGGGCACCCTGCGGACCGCCCTCCGAGGAGGCGGAGGCGGTGTCGGCCTCCCCGGCAAAGGCGCCCGGCGCTTCCGGCGCTTCCGGCACGGTCTGCGGCTCGGCGGGCCGGTCGTCGTCCGGCCGGTCGTCATCGTTCCGGGTGGGAGGCACCCCGGCGGCTTCGTGGGTCACCCGTCCAGCGTATGGCCCCCGCCGCCTGCTCCGTACCGCACGGGCCCCGTACGGACCCCGTCGGGCGAGGGGCCCGGCCTCCCGGGCCCTTCACCCACCCTCGTACACCGCCACGCGGCTCATATACCCCGCTCGGCGGCCACCCGGCCCGACTTGACCGCCCGCTCCAGCTCCGCGTGGTCCGCCTCCGTACGGTCCGCGTACGCCACCGCGAAGTCGGCGACAGCCGAGTCGAGTTCGTCGTTCTTGCCGCAGTACCCTGCCAGCAGCCGGGGGTCGGCGCTGTGGGAGTGGGCGCGGGCCAGCAGGGCCCCGGTCATCCGCCCGTAGTCGTCGACCTGCTCGACGGTGAGCGCGGCCGGGTCCACACTGCCCTTGCGGTTACGGAACTGGCGTACCTGGTAGGGCCTGCCGTCCACGTCCGTCCAGCCGAGCAGGATGTCGCTGACGACCTGCATCCGCTTCTGGCCGAGCACCACCCGACGGCCCTCGTGTGCCTCCTGCGGCGCCTCGAAGCCGACCGCCGGCAGATACGGCGCGAGCGCCGAGGGACGCGCCTCCTTCACCTGGAGGACCAGCGGCTCACCGCGGTGGTCGAGCAGCAGGACGACGTACGAGCGGGTCCCGACGCTGCCGGTGCCGACCACCCGGAACGCCACATCGTGGATCGCGTACCGCGCCAGCAGCGGCAGCCGGTCCTCGGAGACCGTGGAGAGATAGCCGCCGAGCCCGGCCGCCACCGCCGCGGCCTCCGCATCCGGCACCCGGCGCAGCACGGGCAGCGCGTCGACGAAGCGCCGACCGCCGTCGAGGCAGTCCTCCGTGGAGCGGGCGGCGAACCGGGCGCTGGTGTTCCTGCGCGCCTTTTCGGAGACCCGCTCCAGGGTGCCGACCAGGTCGCGGGCGTCCGTGTGCGAGACCAGCTCCTCGTCCGCGATGGCGTTCCAGGCGTCGAGCGCGGGCAGCCGCGCCAGCAGCCGCATGGTGCGCCGGTAGGCGCCGACGGTGTCGTACGCGCCCTTGCGGCAGGTCTCCTCGTCCGCCCCGGCGATCCGGCCCGCCAGCACGAGCGAGGTGGCGAGCCGCTTGAGGTCCCACTCCCAGGGGCCGAAGACGGTCTCGTCGAAGTCGTTGAGGTCGATGACCAGGCTGCCCCGGGCATCGCCGTAGAGGCCGAAGTTGGCCGCGTGGGCGTCACCGCAGAGCTGGGCGCCCACCCCGGTGACCGGGGTCCCCGTCAGGTCGTGGGCCATCAGCCCGGCCGAGCCGCGCAGGAAGGCGAAGGGCGAGGCGGCCATCCGTCCCACCCGGATCGGCGCCAGCCCCGGCACCCGGCCCCGGTTGGACTCCTCGACGGCCCGCACCGCGTCGGGACGGCCCGACGGCAGGACCAGCGTGCTGTGCGCGGAGCGCGGAACCAGGCCGCGGAGCGCCTTGCCCGCCGCCCTGGGTGATCCGGGCTCCTCGCGCCGAGCGAACCCCGGCACCACCGGAATACGGGCACCGCCCCCGGCGACGGACCGCTCCGGGCCGGCCACCCCGTCCAGATCCTCAGTCGCGCCCGCAGACGTACCCACACTCACGCCCGAGCCGGTACCCCCGCTCGTACACGCGCTCGCGTCCGCGCCCCCGGCAACCTCCGCGCCTCTGTCGACGCCCGTGCTCTCGATGACGCCCATGGAGCGCCGCCTCCCCCACCCTCGTCAGCTTCTCCGGCCGACCCGGCCGTCCGCCCTGGCCGACGGTGCTGCTCACCAGCGGCCGAGCACGACCGTACCGCCGTTCCCCCACACCCGTCCGCCCCGGATGATTTTGTCCAGAATTACCTGGAGAAGCCGCTCACGACTAGGGGCTCGCAGAGAATCAACATGCTGTCGAGCACCCGGCCTGAGCTGCGATGTCAAGACAGACAACACGCAACTTATTCTTCTGCGAGCCCTAGGGGCTGTCCCGCAATCCCTGGCGGAACTGTTCGCGAGCGCGCACGCCGCCGGACGTTTCACGTGAAACGTCCACGACGTCAGACCAGCCCACCGGCCGCCATCCCGGCGCCGGCAGGTTCGGTCATCCCGGCCCCGGCAGGTTCGTCGGCGCCTTCACCCTCGGACTGGTCCCGCGTACTGCGAGCAGCCCCGCCGCCGCGGTGGGCGCCTCCGCTGTTCCGGCCGGCCGCCGCTGCCCCGCGGGCCGCCTCCGCCGCCGCGGCGACCTCCCGGGCCTCCCGCTCGGCCTGCTCCGCCTTCTCCCGTGCCTGGGCCGCGAGGTCCACCCGGCCCTCCGGCTTGATGTGGGCGATGACCCCGGGGTGGGCGATCGAGGGGAGAAGGTGGCGCCACATCTCGGCCACCTGCTCGCGCAGATCCGCCCGCCCCGAGTCGGCTTCCGATATCAGCTGGATACCTGTGAACGAGGCCACGATGACCTTGGCGGACACCATGGGGTCGACATGGGGCAGCACCTCGCCCCGCTCCTTGCCCAGCTCCAGCATCCGGGCCGTCGCGTCGATCCAGTCACCCCACGGGTGGGGGCCGCCGAGGAAGACGCCTTCGATGGAGAGGCGGGTACCGGCCCGCGCCATCGCGTTGTGGCGCAGGGCGAAGGCGAACTGCTGGCCGCCGTCGACCAGCGACTGGAGAGGCGATCCCTCCTGGGCGAAATCGACCGTGGAGGTCTGCTCGTCCATGATCGCCTGGGCGATGGCCTCCTTGGAGGCGAAGTGGAAGTACAGCGCCCCCTTGGTCACCTTGGCCCGGCGGAGGATCTCCGAGATGGCGGCACGCTCGTAGCCGTAGTCGTCGAAGACACTCGCCGCGGCATCCACGATCGACCGCCACGTCTGCACCGCGCGAGCCTGCTTCGCCATTTCCTGCCTCCGGGACGTTCTGTGCGCTCAGCCCTTCACTGCCGAGCAGCCGTCGATCCAGCCTCTGCGGCCAGCGTATGCATGTATGACGCCTCCCAGACCAGCGGTCTGTCCGGAAACCGCTCCGGCAACAGCCCCGGAGACACCCCGCCGACCGCCTGGTCCACCGCCGGACCATACCGACCGCCCTGCCTGTTTACCCCGCCGCCCCGGGACCGACACAGCTCACGGAACAACAGAAGAACCCCCGCTCCGGATTTCTCCGGAGCGGGGGTTCTCCCGATTCAACTCGACGGTCGCAAGCGACTGTCGCTGTGCGCGAGGGGGGATTTGAACCCCCACGTCCCTAAGGACACTGGCACCTGAAGCCAGCGCGTCTGCCGTTCCGCCACTCGCGCAAGAGTGGTGTTCCCAGACCCTCTCTCACCTGTGTGGTGCGAGCGCCTGGCGACATCCGGAAGATTAGCACGCTGGACAGGGTGGATTCACATCCGTTGTTTCGCCGACCCAGGGACGGGAATCGGGAACGCTGAGCCATCGCCCCCACTCCTTCAGAGAGCAACGCGTGTGCGGGACACTGTGAGGAGGCCCCCTCTACGATCCGTGTGAGGGGTGACACTCATCCACAGGGCAGAGAAGGGGAACCAGCCGATTTCCCGACGCGTGGATACGATCAGTAAGCAGTACAGGGACGATGACACCGGAGGAGGTGCCCCATGGGGGTCATGAAGCGTTTCGAGCAGCGTCTCGAAGGGCTGGTCAACGGCACCTTCGCCAAGGTCTTCAAGTCCGAGGTGCAGCCGGTGGAGATCGCGGGTGCCCTCCAGCGGGAGTGCGACAACAACGCGACGATCTGGAACCGCGAGCGGACCGTCGTCCCCAACGACTTCATCGTCGAGCTGAGCACCCCCGACTACGAGCGGCTCAGCCCGTACTCGGGCCAGCTGGGCGACGAGCTGTCCGGCCTGGTGCGCGACTACGCCAAGCAGCAGCGCTACACCTTCATGGGACCGATCAAGGTCCACCTGGAGAAGGCCGACGACCTCGACACCGGTCTCTACCGGGTGCGCAGCCGCACCCTGGCGTCGAGTTCGTCACAGCTGGACCAGCCCGATCCGTACCAGCGGCCCGCCGCCCCCCAGTCCCCCGGCGGCTACGGCTACCCCCCGGCCGCCGTCCCGCCGATGCCCGCGGCCCCGCCGCCCGGCGGTGGACGGCCCGCGGCCCCGATGAGCGACCGGCGCCCGCCGACCGGCCCCGGCTCCGGGCCGGACGCCCCGGTGCGGCGCTGGATCGAGATTAACGGCACCCGCCATCAGATTTCCCGCCCGACGTTGGTGATGGGACGATCCACCGACGCCGACGTGCGGATCGACGACCCCGGCGTATCGCGCCGGCACTGTGAGATCCGGACCGGAACGCCCTCGACGATCCAGGATCTCGGGTCCACCAACGGCATCGTGGTGGACGGGCAGCACACCACCCGCGCTACGCTCCGCGACGGCTCGCGGATCGTCGTGGGCAGCACCACCATCGTTTACCGGCAAGCCGAAGGGTGAAGCGGGGGCAATGTCAGAGCTGACCCTGACGGTCATGCGGCTAGGTTTCCTGGCCGTACTGTGGCTGTTCGTCATCGTGGCCGTCCAGGTCATCCGCAGCGATCTGTTCGGAACGCGCGTCACACAGCGCGGCTCACGCCGCACCGCGGGTGACACACGCCCGCAGCAGGGCCGCCAGCAGCAGCAGGCGGCACCGCCCCAGCAGCGCCAGCAGTCCGGGCGCCAGCGCCGCGGGGCACCCACCAAGCTGGTCGTCTCCGAAGGCACCCTCACGGGCACCACGGTCGCCCTCCAGGGGCAGACCATCACCCTGGGACGGGCACACGACTCCACGATCGTGCTGGACGACGACTACGCGTCCAGCAGGCATGCCAGGATCTACCCCGACCGGGACGGCCAGTGGATCGTGGAGGATCTCGGGTCCACCAACGGCACCTATCTGGAGCGGACCCGGCTCACCACCCCGACGCCCGTTCCGCTGGGCGCGCCGATCCGTATCGGCAAGACCGTCATCGAGCTGCGGAAGTAGTACGACAATGAGCGAGCGGAGCGAGCGAGCCGCGGCGGCCCGGACGACGGACGCGGCCCGGTTCCCGACCGGAGGGTGGACAGTGTGGCTCGAGACAGGCTGTACCCCGACGGGGCGTCGACCGGGCAGGTGCGCATGAGTCTGTCCCTGCGCTTCGCCGCCGGATCGCACAAGGGCATGATCAGAGAGGGGAACGAGGACTCCGGCTACGCCGGTCCGCGTCTCCTCGCCATCGCCGACGGCATGGGCGGCCAGGCGGCCGGTGAGGTCGCCAGCTCCGAGGTGATCTCCACGCTCGTCCAGCTCGACGACGACGTCCCCGGCTCGGACATCCTCACCTCCCTGGCCACGGCGGTGCAGCGGGCCAACGACCAGCTGCGCGTCATGGTCGAGGAGGACCCCCAGCTGGAGGGGATGGGCACCACGCTCACCGCCCTGCTCTGGACCGGGCAGCGGCTCGGCCTGGTGCACGTCGGCGACTCCCGCGCCTATCTGCTGCGCGACGGCGTCCTGACGCAGATCACCCAGGACCACACCTGGGTGCAGCGCCTGGTCGACGAAGGCCGGATCACCGAGGAAGAGGCCACCACCCACCCCCAGCGCTCCCTGCTGATGCGGGCGCTGGGCAGCGGCGACCACGTCGAGCCGGACCTCTCCATCCGCGAGGTCCGCTCCGGCGACCGCTATCTGATCTGCTCCGACGGCCTCTCCGGCGTGGTCTCGCACCAGACGATGGAAGAGACCCTGGCCAGCTACCAGGGCCCGCAGGAGACCATCCAGGAGCTGATCCAGCTCGCGCTGCGCGGCGGCGGCCCCGACAACATCACCTGCATCGTCGCCGACGTCCTGGACGTCGACAACAACGACACCCTGGCGGGTCGGCTCAACGACACCCCGGTCGTCGTGGGCGCGGTCGCGGAGAACCAGACGGTCCTGAACGACGGCGGGGCCATGCAGACCCCCGCCGGGCGCGCAGCCGGTCTCGGCCGCCCCGTCCCGCCCCCCGCCGGCGGCTTCGGCCCGCCCGGCAGCGGTGAGGCCGACTACGGCTCCCTGCCCGACGGCTCGTACGACTCCTACACCGACGACGACCTCGCCAAGCCGCGCGGCGGCCGCAAATGGCTCAAGCGGTCCGTTTTCACGGTGCTGGCCCTGGCGGTCATCGGCGGCGGTCTCTACGGCGGCCACCGCTGGACGCAGACCCAGTTCTACGTCGGCGTGCAGAACGACAACGTGGCGCTGTTCCGCGGCATCAGCCAGGACCTCGCCTGGATCTCGCTCTCCGAGATCGAGAAGGACCACCCCGAGATCGAACTGAAGTACCTGCCGCCGTACCAGCGCAAGCAGGTCGAGGCGACGATCGCCGAAAGCAGTCTCGCCGAAGCCCGCAAGAAGGTCGACGAGCTGGCCGCCCAGGCCTCGGCCTGCAAGAAGGACGCGCAGCGCCGCGCGGCCGAAGCCGAGGCGGAGACCTCCGCCACGCCCCCCGCCACGGGGACCAAGCCGACCACCGCGACTCCCACTCCCGGCCCCAGCCTCTCGGAGGAAGAGAAGAAGCTGGTCCCGCAGTGCGGTAAGCAGTAAGCCGTAGGGGGCCTTCAGCACCATGAGCGTTGTCACCAACACGACCACCATCGGCGCGATCGACGCACCGAGCCGCCGCAACACCGAGCTGGCGCTGGTCATCTTCGCCGTCGCCATCTCGGTGTTCGCCTATGCCAACGTGGGCCTCGCCCTCAACGGCGAACTGCCCTCGGGCATGCTCGGTTACGGGGCGGGGCTCGCCCTGCTCGGCGGCGTCGCCCACCTCGTGGTACGCAGGTTCGCCAAGTACGCCGACCCGCTGCTCCTGCCGCTGGCCGTGCTGCTGAACGGGCTGGGGCTGGCGCTGATCTGGCGTCTGGACCAGTCGGAGCGGTTCCAGGCCCTCAAGACGTTCGCGCCCGCCGCCACGAAGCAGCTGGTGTTCTCCGCGATCGGCGTGGCCCTGCTCGTCGCCGTCCTGGTCGTCCTGAAGGATCACCGCATCCTCCAGCGCTACACGTACATCTCGATGGTCGTGGCGCTGGTCCTGCTGATCCTGCCGATGTTCTTCCCCGCCGTGAACGGCGCCAAGATCTGGATCAAGATCCCGGGCTTCGGCACGATCCAGCCCGGTGAGTTCGCCAAGATCATCATCACGGTGTTCTTCGCGGGCTACCTGATGGTCAAGCGGGACGCGCTGGCACTGGCGAGCCGCCGGTTCATGGGCCTGTACCTCCCCCGCGGCCGCGATCTGGGCCCCATCCTGATGGTCTGGGCGTTCTCGATCCTGATCCTGGTCTTCGAGACCGACCTCGGCTCCTCCCTGCTCTTCTTCGGCATGTTCGTCGTCATGCTCTACGTGGCGACCGAGCGGACCAGCTGGATCGTCTTCGGCCTGCTGATGTCCGCGATCGGTGCCGTGGGCGTGGCCTCGTTCGAGCCGCACGTCCAGCAGCGCGTCACCGCGTGGCTCGACCCGTTCGCGGGCTGGGGCGTGGAGCCCGCGAGCGAGCAGATGGCCAAGTCCCTGATGGCCTTCGGCTCCGGGGGGACCCTCGGGACCGGCCTCGGCCAGGGCCACTCCGACCTGATCGGCTTCGCCGCCAACTCCGACTTCATCCTCGCGACCGTCGGCGAGGAGCTGGGGCTCGCCGGGATGATGGCCGTTCTCCTCATCTACGGCCTGGTCGTCGAGCGCGGCGTACGCACGGCGCTCGCGGCCCGCGACCCGTTCGGCAAGCTCCTCGCGATCGGCCTCTCCGGGTCGTTCGCCCTCCAGGTGTTCGTCGTCGCCGGCGGTGTGATGGGCCTCATCCCGCTCACTGGTATGACCATGCCGTTCCTGGCGGCCGGTGGCTCCTCCGTACTCGCCAACTGGGCGCTGATCGCCATCCTGATCCGGATCAGTGACACCGCCCGCCGTCCCGCCCCGGCACCCGCTCCCACCACGGACGCCGAGATGACCCAGGTGGTCCGACCGTGAACAAGCCGCTCCGCCGGATCGCGATCTTCTGCGGGATCCTCGTCCTCTCGCTCCTGCTCCGGGACAACTGGCTCCAGTACGTCCGGGCGGACGAGCTGAACAGCCACAAGTACAACCGCCGCGTCCAGATCGAGCGCTACGCCCACGAGCGCGGCGACATCATCGTGGACGGCAAGGCGATCACCGGCTCCGTCGAGACCGAGGACGGCGACTTCAAGTACAAGCGGGTCTGGAAGGACGGCCCGCTCTGGGCCCCCGTGACCGGCTACTCCTCGCAGGCCTTCGACTCCTCGCAGCTGGAGAACCTGGAGGACGGCATCCTCACGGGCAACAGCGACCAGCTGTTCTTCGACCGGACGCTGTCGATGTTCACCGGCAGGAAGAAGTCCGGCGGGAACGTCGTCACCACCCTCAACGGCGCCGCGCAGAAGGCCGCCTTCAACGGGCTCGGCGACAAGAAGGGCGCCGTCGTCGCGCTCGACCCGCAGACCGGGGCCGTCCTCGCCCTGGCGAGCACCCCGTCGTACGACCCCTCGGTCTTCGCCGGGAACTCCATGAAGGACTCGGACGCCCGGCAGAAGCTCCTCAAGGACGAGGACAAGCCGATGCTCAACCGGGCGCTGCGCGAGACCTACCCCCCCGGCTCCACCTTCAAGGTCGTCACGGCCGCCGCGGCCCTGGAGAACGGGCTCTACGACGACATCGACTCCAAGACGGACTCCCCCCTGCCCTGGACGCTGCCGCAGTCCACCGTGCAGCTGAAGAACCAGGGCGACCTCCCCTGTGAGGACGCCTCGCTGCGCGAAGCCCTGAGGGTCTCGTGCAACACCGTCTTCGGGAAGATCAGCGACGATCTCGGCAACAAGAAGATGATCGAGCAGACGGACAAGTTCGGCTTCAACAAGGAAGTCTTCACGCCCGTCCGCGCCGACGCGAGCATCTACCCCGAGGACAACCGGCCGCAGAACGCGATGGCCGGCATCGGCCAGGCGTCCAACCGGACCACCCCCCTCCAGATGGCCATGGTGGCCGCCGCCATCGCCAACGACGGCAAGCTGATGCAGCCGTACATGGTGGCCAAGCGGCAGGCTCCCGACCTGGACGACATCTACACCCACGAGCCCGAGGAGCTGAGCCGGGCGATGTCGGGGGAGAACGCCCAGAAGCTCCAGCAGATGATGGAGACCGTCGTCAACGACGGCACGGGAACCAGGGCACAGATCCCCGGCGTCACCGTAGGCGGCAAGACCGGTACCGCCCAGCACGGTCTGAACAACAGCGAGAAGCCGTACGCCTGGTTCATCTCGTACGCGAAGACCGACAGCGGCTCCCCGGTCGCCGTCGCCGTCGTGGTCGAGGACGGCAACGCCAACCGGGGCGACATCTCCGGTGGTGGGCTGGCCGCCCCGATCGCGAAGAACGTGATGAAGGCGGTCATCGACAGCAAGTAGTGAGCCCCGTCACTACGGCCGTCGGCCCATACCGGACATCGGATACCGGTCGGATATCGGCTGCCGGGTGCGGGCCGATCACTCCCCCCGTGCCCGGTAGCGTATGCGCGAACAGCGCACCGCCGGACCACACACACGGGTGCGGTCAGGACTGACGGAGAGGGCTGGAACAGTTATGGAAGAGCCGCGTCGCCTCGGCGGCCGGTACGAGCTGGGCTCGGTGCTCGGCCGTGGTGGCATGGCCGAGGTCTACCTCGCCCACGACACCCGGCTCGGCCGCACCGTAGCGGTGAAGACGCTCCGGGCCGATCTGGCCCGCGACCCGTCCTTCCAGGCCCGGTTCCGCCGTGAGGCCCAGTCGGCCGCCTCGCTCAACCACCCCGCGATCGTCGCCGTCTACGACACCGGCGAGGACTACGTCGACGGGGTCTCCATCCCGTACATCGTGATGGAGTACGTCGACGGGTCCACCCTGCGGGAGCTGCTGCACTCCGGACGCCGGCTGCTGCCCGAGCGCACGCTGGAGATGACGGTCGGCATCCTCCAGGCCCTGGAGTACTCGCACCGCGCCCAGATCGTCCACCGCGACATCAAGCCGGCCAACGTCATGCTGACGCGCACCGGCCAGGTCAAGGTGATGGACTTCGGCATCGCCCGCGCCATGGGCGACTCCGGCATGACGATGACGCAGACCGCCGCGGTGATCGGCACCGCCCAGTACCTCTCCCCGGAGCAGGCCAAGGGCGAGCAGGTCGACGCCCGCTCCGACCTGTACTCCACCGGCTGCCTGCTCTACGAACTCCTCGCGGTCCGGCCTCCGTTCGTCGGGGACTCCCCCGTCGCCGTGGCCTACCAGCACGTGCGCGAGGAGCCGCAGCCGCCGAGCACCTTCGACCCCGAGATCACGCCCGAGATGGACGCGATCGTGCTGAAGGCGCTCACCAAGGACCCGGACTACCGCTACCAGTCCGCCGACGAGATGCGGGCCGACATCGAGGCCTGCCTCGACGGCCGGCCGGTCGCGGCCGCGGCCGGGCTGGGCGCCGCCGGGTACGGGGGGTACGACGGCTACAGCGCCGACCAGCCCACCACCGCCCTGCGCGCCACCGACCCGAACAACGCGCAGACGTCGATGCTGCCGCCGGTCAACCCCGACGACGGCGGCTACGGCTACGACGACCGCGCGGGCCGACGGCGCCAGCAGCCGCAGAAGAAGAGCAACCTCTCGACGATCCTGCTGGTCGTCGCGGGCATCCTGGTGCTCATCGGCGCGATCCTGATCGGCAAGGCCGTCTTCAGCGACTCCAGCACCGACAACCAGATCTCCGTGCCCAACCTGGTCGGCTCCACCGTCAAGGAGGCGGAACAGCTGGCCGAGAGATCGGAGATCGTCCTCAAGGTCGGCGGCGAGGAGCCGTGCGAGCAGCAGGAGAAGGGCAAGATCTGCTCGCAGGACCCGAAGGACGGCACGATGGAGAAGAACGGGACCGTCACGGTCATGGTCTCCTCCGGTGCCCCGAAGGTCGAGGTGCCCGACGTCCTGGAGAAGTCCGAGGACGGCGCCCGCAAGGCCCTGGAGGACAAGGGCTTTACGGTCAACGTCACCGCCGTCGAGTCGGAGAAGCCCGAGGGCACGGTCATCGAGCAGAAGCCCAAGGGCGGCAGCGAGGCGGAGGACGGCTCCGAGGTGACCATCACGGTCGCCAAGAAGGAGACCCTGAACCTGCCCGACATGCGCACCCGCACCTTCGCGGCCGCGGAACAGCAGCTGCGGGGCATCGGCTTCACCAACATCTCGCGGGCCGACGTCGACTCCGAGGAGCCGAAGGACACGGTCATCGAGCAGACCCCGCAGCCCGGCAAGCACGCCAAGGACGCGCAGATCGTCCTCAAGGTCTCCAAGGGCCCGGCCGAGCCGCCGGAGCCGGAGAAGACCCAGGTCCCGCAGATCCAGGGGATGACGCTGGGCGAGGCCAAGGCGAAGCTCCAGGAAGCGGGCCTCCAGGTCGGCAACGTCCAGGGCTCGCAGGACGACGACGCCATCGTGGCCGTCGTACAGCCGGGAGCCGGCGAGACCGTGGACAGGAACTCCGCGGTCAACATCTTCGCCACCCCGGGCGGCGGCGGGAACCGGGACGGCGGCGGGAACCGGGACGGCGGCGGCCTCTTCGGGGGCCCGTCGGGCAGGTAGTCCGCAGTCCTCACGAGGAAGGGCCCCGGTCACCGTGACGGTGACCGGGGCCCTTCCTCGTATGTGCCCTGTGCGCGGCGGCTGCTAGAGCAGCTCCACCGGCTTCGTACGGTCCTTGTCGACCTTCTCCGTACGCTCCAGCTCGCCCCAGACGATGTAGCGGTACTTCGAGGTGTAGACCGGGGTGCAGGTCGTCAGCGTGATGTAGCGGCCGGGCTTCTTCACACCCGACTCCTCCGGGACCGGCTGGATCACGTCGACGTTGAACTTCGAGGTCTCGGGGAGCGTCTTGTAGACCTTGTAGACGTACCAGGTGTCCTTGGTCTCGAAGACGACCGGGTCACCGTTCCTCAGCTTGTGGATGTTGTGGAACTTGGCGCCGTGCCCGTCCCGGTGGGCGGCGAGCGTGAAGTTGCCCTCGTCGTCCCAGGGGAGGGCGGAGGGGACCGGGTCCGTGTAGTAGCCCGCGATGCCGTTGTTGAGGGTCTTGGGGTCGGTGCCCTTCTTGACCAGCACCTCGCCGTTCTCCATGGCGGGGACGTGCAGGAAGCCGATGCCGTCCTGGGTGTCCAGCGCACCGGGCCCGGCGTCCGCCCAGCTCTCCCGGACGGTGTCGCCCTGCCGACCGGCCTCGCGGTCGGCGAGCACGTTGGTCCACCACAGGGAGTACGCGACGAAGAGCGCGAGCACCAGGCCCGCGGTGATCAGCAGCTCACCGAAGACGCTGACGGCCGTGGCGATCGGGTGACGGGCGCGGCGGGGTGCCGTGGGCGTCGGCGCGGATGCGCCGGTCCGCTCGTCGTGCTCGGTCCTCGCTGCCACCGCACCGCCCCTGTCCTGATGATGTTCAGCCCACGAGCGCCTTGGGCTTTCCCTCGTCGCGCGGCCGTTCGTCGACCATCTTGCCCCAGACGATCAGCCGGTAGGTACTCGTGAACTCCGGGGTGCAGGTCGTCAGCGTGATGTACCGGCCCGGCTCGGTGAACCCGGAACCGGCCGGGATCGGCTCGATCACCGAGATGTTGGACGGCGAGGTCTGCGGCAGGATGCTGGTCATCTCGTACGTGTAGTACGCGTCCCGGGTCTCGACCACGATCGGATCACCGGGCACGAGCCTGTTGACGTAGCGGAACGGTTCCCCGTGGGTGTTGCGGTGGCCGGCGACGGCGAAGTTGCCCTGCTCGTCCTCGGGCATCGCCGTCTTCAGCTTGCCCTCGCCGTAGTGGCCGAGCATGCCCCGGTCGAGGACCTTCTCCTTGTTGATGCCCTCGGCGATCGGGACGACGACGTCCAGCTTGGGGATGTGCATGATGGCGAAGCCCTGGCCGGCCGCGAACACCCCGGGCTTGCCCGCGCCGTTGGCCCACTCCTCCTGGATCCTGTCCGCCTCCTTGCCTGCGATCTGCTCGGCCCGGACGTTGGTCCACCAGAGCTGGTAGGTGACGAAGAGCAGCATCAGGACACCGAGCGAGATGAAGATCTCGCCGACGGCCCGGCTGGCGACGACGGCCGGACTGTCCTTGGCCGCCTTCGCCGCGCGCCGCGCCTCCATCCGGGTCATGGGGGCGGCGGGGGTGGCGGCTGCCGGGGCACCCGGGCCGGGGCGGCGCCCACGCGCCTTGGCCGCACGCCGCCGCTCGGCCCGCCCCCCGGTGGCCGGCTCGGCGGTCTCGGGGCGGGCGGCGGGCTCGTACGGCTCGGCGGGGCCGTACGGCTCGGGCTGCTCGGCGTATCCGGGCCGCCCGGTCGGCGGGTACGGCTCGGTGGCTGCCTCGTACGGCTCCGGGGCGGCCTCGTGCGGAGCGGTGGACTCGTACGGCCGGGGCTGACCGGCCGAGGGGTAGGGCTGAGGCGGATCGGGCTTTTCGCCCGGGTCTGTCACTATTCGGCGGGTGTCGGCGGTCCGCAGTCCCATGGTCTCGTCGGCCGGAACGGGCTCAGGAGCGGGCACAGGGGCCTGCTGGGAGCCGTACCAGTCCCGCTGGTACCCCTCGGGGTCGTACCATTCGGCCGGGGTCTCCTGCGCCCCTTCAGAGCCGTATACCTGCGGGCGGGCAGCGGGCGAACCGTCCTCCCCCGTGGCGGGGCCGCCCGGCATCCACGACGAGGAGCTGTGCTGCCCCGGCAGCGGATCGCCGAGCGGGTCCGTGACCCCTTCGACCGTGGACGCGAACGCCCCGTCGGCCCCGTACGCCCCTGGCGCGTACGGGTCCTGGAGTCCGGCGTCGTCCTCGGGGCGGGGTGCGGTCACGCCGCGGCCTTGCCCACCACCGGCGCGAGACCCGCCGACCGCGCCACGGCCCCCTGGTCGCCGCACTGCTCCAGCCAGTTGGCGAGCATCAGGTGGCCGTACTCGGTGAGCACGGACTCGGGGTGGAACTGCACGCCCTCCACGGCCCGGTCCCGGTGGCGCAGCCCCATGATGATGCCGTCGGCCGTGCGGGCCGTGACCTCCAGCTCGGGCGGGAGCGCGGCCGGTTCGGCGGCGAGCGAGTGGTAGCGGGTGGCGGTGAAGGGCGAGGGCAGCGAGGCGAAGACGCCCTTGCCCTCGTGGGTCACCGGGGAGGTCTTGCCGTGCAGCAGCTCGGGGGCCCGGTCGACGACACCGCCGTACGCGACGGCCATGGACTGCATCCCCAGGCAGACGCCGAAGACCGGAACGCCGGTGTCCGCGCAGTGCCGCACCATCTCCACGCAGACCCCGGCCTGCTCGGGCGTGCCGGGGCCGGGGGAGAGCAGGACGCCGTCGAAGCCGTCCTGGGCGTGGGCAGTGGTCACCTCGTCGTTGCGCAGCACCTCGCACTCCGCACCGAGCTGGTAGAGGTACTGGACGAGGTTGAAGACGAAGCTGTCGTAGTTGTCCACGACGAGGATGCGTGCGCTCACCGGCCGGCTCCCGCTCCCTCGGCACTGGCACCGTCGACGGTCACATCACCGAACGGGAGCAGTGGCTCCGCCCAGGGGAAGACGTACTGGAACAGCGCGTAGACCACCGCCAGAACCAGCACGAGCGCGATGATGCTCCGCACCACCGCGTTGCCCGGCAGATGCCGCCAGATCCAGCCGTACATGCTGACCCCTCCATTCGGTACTCGCACCAGATTAGATGGCCGCGGCCGGAGAGTGGGTCAGCCTGTGGAAAACCTCGGTCGGGCCCTGGTCAGCCGGTAGGCTCCGGCGGCTCTGCCTCGCCCACCGGCCGGGTCGCGTCCAGAGGGCCCGGGCTCACTCCACGGGCTTCGCGTAGTGGAGGTCCACTGTGCCCGAGTAACCGGGAAGAGTCACCGCGTCGTCCTCCTCGACCTTCCAGCCCAGCCCGTACGCCTTCACGTACAGCTGGTAGTTCTGGATGGCGGTGGAGTTGTCGAGCGCCTTCCTCAGCTTGCCGGGGTCACCCACGGCGGTGACCTTGTAGGGCGGGGAGTAGACGCGGCCCTGCAGGATCAGGGTGTTGCCGACGCAGCGCACCGCGCTGGTGGAGATCAGCCGCTGGTCCATGACCTGGACGCCGCGCGCCCCGCCCTGCCACAGGGCGTTCACCACGGCCTGGAGGTCCTGCTGGTGGATGACCAGGTCGTTGGGCTGGGGGTCGGGGTAGCCGGGGTTGGCGGTGGCGCCCGGCGGGGCGTCGTTCAGGGTCACGCTGACGGCGTCGCCGGTGATCTTCGTGGTGCCGGCCGCCTTCTCCAGGGCCTTCAGCTTGGCGTCCTCGGCCTCGGTGGAGCCGTCGTCGCGCTGGGCGAGGGCATCGACGTCCGCACGCGCGGAGGCGACCGATTCGCTCAGCTCGGCGTTCTTCTCGCTGCGCTCCCGGATCAGGTCGGAGAGCTTGAGGAGAGAGGAGTCGCTGCGGAGATTGGTGCCCTTGGCCGTGTTGGCGCTGGTGACGAAGATGAGCCCGGCCAGGGCGAAGACGGCAGCGGTGAGCCCCCGGGCCGCCCACACGGAGGTGGACCGGGCCGGACCTTCGGGGGAGTCGGCAGAATTGCTCAACGTACCCTTATCTCATCGGGCGCCATGGAAGGACTACGCTAACGGACGCCCGGGGGCGGCAGCATTCCCCCTGGCGCCCCGCCCCGGCGCCCGCCACAGATCCCTGCGCGGTCACGCAGCGCATCGACAGGAGAGTCCCTCGTGCCGAAGTCACGTATCCGCAAGAAGGCCGACTTCACGCCGCCCCCGGCGAAGCAAGCAACGGCGATCAAGCTGACCAACCGCAGTTGGGTGGCTCCGGTGATGCTCGCCCTGTTCCTTCTCGGGCTGGCCTGGATCGTGGTGTTCTACGTGACCGAAGGCAGTCTGCCGATCGACGCCCTGGGCAACTGGAACATCGTGGTCGGCTTCGGCTTCATCGCCGGCGGCTTCGCCGTGTCGACCCAGTGGAAGTGACGGCCCCCCTCCACGCAAGCCCTGCCCAGAGTTACCCACAGCGTTATCCACAGCTGGGGGAAAAGGTCAGACGATCTGTGGATAACTTCCACTCACGTTGACGCCGGTGTGACTGCAGCCTCCCTCGCCAGAGGGGGGCTGCGCTGCGTGCCACCACGGGAAACCCCTGCTCAGCGACGGTGGGCACAGATGTTCCCCTTGCCATACACAAGATCCTGCACCCACTGTGGACAACTGTGGTCTGCCCTGGGGGCGAACCGGGGCGCACCACCCTTCCGGCAGTTCAGGTCAGCGACATCGTGCGGGCGACGACGATCGCCACCGAGGCCAGGAACACCACCGCACAGGTCCCGGCCTGCACCGCCGTACGCCGCTCCCGCGGGGCGTGCACCAGGCCGATCGCGATCAGGGCGCCCGCGACGAGGCCTCCGACATGGGCCTGCCACGCGATGCCGCCCATGGTGAAGGTGAAGACCAGGTTGATCGCCAACAGGATCAGCACCGGGCGCATGTCGTAGTTCATCCGCCGCATCAGGACGGCGGTGGCGCCGAACAGCCCGAAGACCGCGCCGGACGCGCCCAGGGACGGCTGGTTCGGCGCGGCGATCAGATACATCAGCGCGCTGCCCGCGAACCCGGAGAGCAGATAGAGCGCGAGGAAGCGGACACGGCCGAGCGCGGCCTCCAGCGGCCCGCCGAGCCACCAGAGCCCCAGCATGTTGAACCCGATGTGCCACACCTCCTGGTGCAGGAACATCGAGGTCACCAGCCGATACCACTGGCCCTCGGCGACGCCCTCGATCGAGCCCGGCGGCGGCGTGGGGTCCCAGGCCCGGCCGAGCAGCACCAGATCGTCGAGCAGGGACTCCGGGGCGGCCGCGACCACGACGAAGACCACGAGATTGATGCCGAGCAGGATCTTGGTGATCAGCCGCGGGTCGGCGGCCACGGTCCCGCCCGCCAGCGTGCGCGGCCGACTGGCCGCCGGGTGGTGGCCGGTGCCGGAGCCCTGGCGTACGCAGTCGGGGCACTGGAAACCGACGGAGGCGCTGACCATGCACTCGGGGCAGATCGGCCGCTCGCAGCGCGTGCAGCTGATCCCGGTCTCCCGGCCCGGGTGCCGGTAGCAGCTCGGGACGGCCTGACCGCCTTCCGGTACGCCCCGGTCCGCCGGCGGCTGCTGGTGCATCGGTCCTGGCCTGCCTCTCGGTCTCGCCCCGGGCGCCGCACACACGGCCGCCCCGCTGGTCCGCTATGTATCAGTACGGACGGACGGGGCGGTTGGTTCCCGTCGGGGCGGGCGGTCAGCGGGTCTCGACGACCACGGACTCGATGACCACGTCTCTCAGCGGACGGTCGGTACGCGGGTTGGTCTCGGTGGCGGCGATGGCGTCGACGACCTTGCGGCTCGCGTCGTCGGCGACCTCGCCGAAGATGGTGTGCTTGTTGGTCAGCCAGGCGGTGGGCGAGACGGTCAGGAAGAACTGCGAGCCGTTGGTGCCCGGGCCCGCGTTGGCCATGGCCAGCAGATACGGCCTGGTGAAGGCCAGGTCCGGGTGGAACTCGTCGGCGAACTTGTAGCCCGGACCGCCGGTGCCGTTGCCCAGCGGGTCGCCGCCCTGGATCATGAACCCGCTGATGACCCGGTGGAAGACGGTCCCGTCGTACAGCCGGTCCGTGGACTTCTGCCCCGTCGCCGGGTCGGTCCACTCGCGCTGTCCGGTGGCCAGTTCGACGAAGTTCTTCACCGTCTTGGGGGCGTGGTTCGGCAGGAGCCGGATCTCGATGTCGCCCTGGTTGGTCTTCAAGGTGGCGTAAAGCTGCTCGGCCACGGTCTGCCTTCCCTCGTCCTTCGCTGACGTCCGCCGATCCTCCCACGTACCGGGGAATGTACGGCCGGATGCCTGATGGAGCGGCGCGTTCCGCACCGAACCGTGGCATGGTCGTCGGAACGCTTCACTTGCACCTTTCTACCGACTTGAAACGTCTTGAACTGGCTTGAACAGTTCTGATGGATCCAGCGGCCATGACCCGGATGCCCGTCCTGCGTGCCGGACATGGCCGTGGCAGGCATGATTTCGAATTGGGCGGAAAGGCGGAGTACCTACCCGCCACCAAGGAGGAGGATCCCGTGACCCGCATCGACAGCGTGCGCGCCGCAACCGACTCGGCCAGGGACAGCGCGCAGCACGCCGCGGAAGTGGTGGCGCCGTACGCGGACTCGGCCAGGGAGCAGGCTGCCCACTACGCGCACGAGGCCCGTGTACGGCTCGCGCCCAAGGTGAACAAGGCGGCCAAGCAGGCCCGTGTCCAGTACGAGTCCCATCTCGCCCCGCGCCTCGAACAGGCCCTGACCCATGTGCCGCCGAAGGTCGACGAGGCCGCGCATCGCGCCGCCCACTCGACGCGGAAGGCCGCCAGGACCGCCGTCGAGTACACCGCGCCGCGCGTCGAGCAGGCCCGGGCGGTGGCCCAGCCGGTGGCCGAGCAGGCCTCGGCCCGCAGCGCCGCCGCGCTGGCCGCGCTCCGGAGCAACGTCACGGCCAAGGAGATCCAGAAGCTGGCCCGCAAGCACGAGCGGCGGGCCAGGGCCGGGCGGGCCGCCAAGGGGCTCCTGGTACTGGGCATCCTCGCCGGTGGCGCCTACGCCGCCTGGCGCTGGTGGGACAAGCAGGCCAACCCGGACTGGCTGGTCGAGCCGCCGGTCGCCACCGAGGTGGGCGACGAGCGTGCACCGCTCGGCACGGTCGACGGCAGCGGCCGGGCTGTGCTCGACCCGGAGGTCGAGGCCAAGCAGGCCGAGGCCGAGGCCGACGAGGACGTCCCGGGCCGGGACGACCGCGCCTGACGGCGGCCGCCGCCCCCGTACCTGTCACCGCACAGCCGCACCAGTCGTAACAGCGACAAGTGGACGCCGGTCCGCCGCAGGCCCTCGGGTCAGACCTTCACGGTCCCGCGGCGGACCGGCGTCCTCGTCGTACCGGGGACGCCCCCAGGGGGCCGGACCCCGTATCCGGGCAGGGCGGGATGCTGGTGTAGCTTCCGGAGGACCGGAGGAGTCGAACGTACGGGCTGCCCTCCCCACGAAAGGTCCCTGCTGTGGTGCGAGTCCCCCGCGCGCGGAAGGCCGCCGTCGCGGTGGCGGCCCTCACCCTGACCGCCGGTGCCCTGGCCTCGTGCGGCGCGGACTCCCCCGGCGAAGGCGTCACGTCCGCCCCGCACGCCGGTGACGCGGCCTGCAAGCGGTTCGCCGACAGCTATCCTGACCGCCTCGGCGGTCAGGAGCTGACGTTCACCGGCCGCCCCGGGGTCGCGGTCTGGGGCGAGAACGCGATCGTGCTCCGCTGCGGCGTCGAGCTGCCCGAACCGACCATCGACCCGTGCGCGACCGTCGACGGCGTGGACTGGGTCTTCCGCGAGGACCGCTCCGAGGACGGCGGCAAGGTGGTCGTCACCTACGGCCGCGACCCGGCCGTGGAGGTGGTGGTCACCGAGCAGATCACCGCCGTGGACGACGTCCTGGTCGGCCTGTCCGCCCTGGTCGAGCCCGTGAAGCCGTACACGAAGTGCGTGGGCATGGACGACGTACCGGCCCCGGCACCGTCCGACTGAGACCCCGTTCCCACCGGCGAATCGGCCGACCGGCGTCTCGGCCTCACGGATGGCCCCCGCCCCCACCCCGGGGGCGCGGAGATGAAAAACACCCTCCAGAACGATCAGGCTCCCCTGCGGACACATCAGCACGGGCCCGGCATACGTGGCTGAGGGACATCGGACTCGGGACGCCGAGACGCTCCTCTGACCTCACAGGCAACGCGGCCGACCTTACGGAAAAATCGGCCAAACCTACACGACTGACCTGCGCGACGAACAAGCACCCCCCTGCCAGGTCTAGACCTGCGGTCGCATAGCTTCATCCATCGACCACAGGCGTGACGGGGACTTTCCACCTCGTCCGCCGTCTGAGTGCTACCCGCCGACGCGCACCTACCAGTGCACGGGAGAGGTCTCCCATCTGACGGGTGGCGCTCGCGACCGACCAGCTACATTCCACAAGGGGGGAACAGCCTTGCGCGTTTCCAAGATACTCACGCGTGCTGCGGCCGCCACTGCGGCCGGTGTCGCCGTCCTGGCCTTCGCCGCCCCGGCGGGCGCTGCCACAGCCACCGCCGAGGAAATCCCGGCCCCGGTTGCCGAGGAAACCGAGCCGGAACAGCTTCCTGACGACGAGTTCCCGCCGGTCATGCCGCGTTCCGCGTATGGCACGAAGGCGCTCGGGGGCTTCAGCTACAGCGCGGGCGGGCTCACGATCAAGGTGCCCTCTGGCTGCTTCCTGACCCACGGCATCACCGGCAAGGGGCTCAAGATCGATTCGCAGCGGGCGGGAGTCGACTGCGCCGGTCCGGCCGCTCTCGCCGCCAAGTTCTGCAACTCGCGCATCGAGTTCCACTACGCCGACACCAACAACAAGACCTACCGCATCGACAAGGGCCCGCTCGTCAGCAGCTGCAAGACCGGTACCGTCCCCATGGTCAGCAAGGGGGCCAAGACGGTGAAGGCGGGCAAGGCCTGCGCACAGCTGTGGATCAACGGTACGCGCAAGGCCGTCCAGTGCCACTACATCACCAAGTGATCGCGGGGGTGAGAGACCATGGCCACCATGGACCGTAGCCATCGGAGCTGGTGGACGGAGATCGCGATCGGCAGCGCCGTCACCGTCGCCGTCTTCTTCGTTCTGTCCGCGCTCGCCTCGGCGACAGCGGGGCCGGAGTACGCCGCCATGGGCGAGCAGTCCGGATGGCTGATCGCTGCCGCGGCGGTCGCGGCTGGTGTCTGGGCAGCTGCCCGCTACCGGCGCCGATAGGCGGTCGGGGCCGGGCCACGAGGGAGTCGCGGCCCGGCCCCGACGTGTCCGGACGGCGGCTGCCTCGTCCTCGAAAACCTCGGACTCCTGCTTGCCGCCACGGGCTCCGCCGGCCCGCCACGTCACCGTGAAGCCGGCCGTTCCATCGCGCTTGTCCCGTCTCCTGATGTACGCCATGCAGGGCGCCGGACATCGGACCGGTACTGACACGGTGCTGACGTCATCAACGCAGAGAGCTCCCCTGACCTGCGTTTCCGCAGGTCAGGGGAGCTCTACCGATGTGGAGCCTAGGAGATTCGAACTCCTGACATCTGCCTTGCAAAGGCAGCGCTCTACCAACTGAGCTAAGGCCCCGGGAACAACGGAACGACGACAGGAGCGAACGCATCCGGGCCACTGCCACCGTCGCAGAACAGAGTACCGGGTGCTCCCCCCTATCTTGCAAAAGGATAGGGGCTCCCCGTGGGCGACCACGCTCCGTAAGATGCTCGACGAGGTTCGCAGCAGCGAAGCCGCAGCGAAGGGGAGACGCGATGGACGCAGCACAGCAAGAGGCGACGGCAAGAGCCAGAGAGCTCCAGCGCAGTTGGTACGGGGAGCCGCTGGGGGCGCTCTTCCGTCGGCTGATCGACGACCTGGGCCTCAACCAGGCACGTCTCGCCGCGGTTCTCGGGCTCTCCGCCCCGATGCTGTCCCAGCTGATGAGCGGCCAGCGGGCCAAGATCGGGAACCCTGCGGTCGTCCAGCGCGTCCAGGCACTCCAGGAGCTGTCCGGGCAGGTCGCGGACGGCAGCGTCAGCGCGGGGGAGGCCACCGACCGCATGGAAGAGATCAAGAAATCGCAGGGCGGGTCCGTCCTGACCGGCACCGGTCAGACCACCTCGACCGGAAGCGCCCCCACCGTCCGCCGGGTGGTGCGCGAGATCCAGTCCCTGCTGAGGTCGGTCGCCGCGGCCGGGGACATCATCGATGCCGCCGACTCCCTCGCACCGACCCACCCGGAGCTGGCAGAGTTCCTCCGGGTGTACGGGGCGGGCCGCACCGCGGACGCGGTCGCGCACTACGAGGGACACCAGAGCTAGCGGCTCAGGACGCACGAGAGCAGCACTGCGCGACTGCGCGACTGCGCGACTGCGCGACTGCGCGACTGCGCGACTGCGCAACGACGGAACCAGGGCCTCGCACACCGCCGGGGCCCCTGGTCCCCCGGGAGCCGCGGCGACAACAGGGACGGAAAGCGGGCACAGCGCAATGGGTGAGGTCTTCGCCGGTCGGTACGAGCTGATCGATCCGATCGGGCGTGGTGGGGTCGGCGCCGTCTGGCGGGCCTGGGACCACCGGCGCCGCAGGTACGTCGCGGCCAAGGTCCTGCAGCAGAGCGACGCGCACACGCTGCTGCGCTTCGTCCGCGAGCAGGCGCTGCGCATCGAGCACCCGCACGTGCTGGCCCCGGCCAGCTGGGCCGCCGACGACGACAAGGTCCTGTTCACCATGGACCTGGTGAGCGGCGGTTCGCTCGCCCACGTCATAGGCGACTACGGGCCGTTGCCCCCGCGTTTCGTCTGCCTGCTCCTGGACCAGCTGCTCTCCGGCCTCTCCACGGTGCACTCCGAGGGGGTCGTCCATCGGGACATCAAGCCGGCCAACATCCTGATGGAGGCGACCGGTTCGGGCCGCCCGCATCTTCGCCTCTCCGACTTCGGCATCTCGATGCGCAAGGGCGAACCCCGGCTGACCGAGACCAACTACGTGGTGGGCACGCCCGGTTACTTCGCCCCCGAGCAGATGATGGGCGCCGAACCCGACTTCCCCGCGGACCTCTTCGCGGTCGGCCTGGTCGCCCTCTACCTCCTCCAGGGCCGCAAGCCCGACTCCCAGGCGCTGGTGGAGCACTTCGCCGCCCACGGCACCCCGAGCGCCCCCGAAGGCATCCCCGAGCCGCTCTGGCAGGTGCTCGCCGGCCTCCTGCAGCCGGACCCGCAGGCCCGGTTCCGTACGGCGACGGGGGCGCGCAAGGCGCTGACCGCGGCGGTCGAGATGCTTCCCGAACCGGGGCCGGACGACGAGCCGGTGGAGGTGTTCGACCAGATCGGCCCGCTGCCCCCGGGGTTCGGCCCCGACGGCCCCGAGGCGCCCGTGAAGCCCGCCGGGACGCCCCAGGCACCTCAGGAGTCCCAGCCGTCCCTCTCGACGCCTCAGCCGCCCGCCCAGGAGCCGTCCCTGCCGACGCCGCCGCCCGTCTCCATGTCTGAGACCGGCAGCTTCCACCTGGCACCCCCGCCCCAGCAGCCCCTGCGCCACACGCCGGCGCCCGCACCGGCCCCGCCGCAGCACCAGCCCCCGTTCCACCGGCCGGCGCCCGCACCCACGCCCGCGGCGCCCCCGAACCCGTACGCCGTCGCAGCCCCGGACCTCGCCCAGGCCCCGACCTCCGGCGTGCCGCGGGACGCGTCGGCCACCAGGCCCTCCACGGCCCAGCACCACCCCCTCGCGGCACATGCGCCCGCCCCCGCGCCCGCGCGGCAGAAGCAGCAGGCGCGGCCGGGACCGCCCCCGAAGGTGGCGGTCCTGGTGCTGGTCGCGGCGCTGATCTGCTTCGCGGTCGGTATCTGGGCGCTGACCCAGGTGTAGGTGACCCAGGTGCGGGAGGGGTGACGGACGGGCCCGTCACCAGCCCTGCTGCGGCGGTCCCCCATAAGGCGGCTGCTGGTGCCCCGGAGCAGGCCCCCCGGGACCACCGGTCACCGACGCGGCCGCCCTGCGGCGGGCCAGCAGCGTCCAGCCGCCGAGGCCGAGCACCAGCACGGCGCCCGTCCCGAGCGCCCCTGCCGCGACCACCTGCATCGTGGCGCTCTTCGCGGCCTTGGGGGCGCTGTCGCCGCGCTGGGCCAGCTCCTTGTCCTTCTCGGTCACGGCGAAGATCCCGGGGTCACCCTCGTACGGCGACGCGCCGGCCTCGTTCTTCACCTGGACCGTCATCGTCAGCGCGATCGGGTCATTTCCGTAGCTCTCGGCGACCTTCGGGCTGAGCGTCACCGACAGGTAGTACCAACCCGCGAACCGCATCGCGCCGACCCGGGAGTTGAAGTCGTACCGATTGCGGTACGCCACCGGCGGCAGCGGCTTCAGCGCCGTGGTCGCGGACTTTCCGGAGTACGAGAGGGACGTGTCCACGACGTGGCCCTGGGCCGGGTTGTCGAGCGAGAGGGTGAGCGCGCTGCCGATGAACTCGCCGCTGCCGCCCGGGGAGTTGCTGAGTGCGGCGGAGGCGTAGATCTGCTGCCCCCAGTCCACCGGCACCCGGTAGAAGCGGGTCTGGCCCGGGGCGATGGCGTCGACCCACTCGCCGGTCTCCAGGCTGGTGGCATCGTAGTAACTGCTGCCGCCCGTACGCTTCTGCGCCTCCGCGTCCGGCGGGGCGGGTGTGCTGGAGGGCCAGCCCTTCGGCGCGGACGTCTCCGTGGGCCCGCCGCTCCGCACCCCGGGCTCCTGCGCGAAACGCAGCTCCAGGTCCCAGGCCTCGGGGCTGGAGCTGTCCTTGCTCTCGCGCTCGACGAGGACGTCGTACGGGCCGGCGTCCCGACAGGTGGTGCTCGTCCCCTTGCCGATGGTGCGGTAGGCGTACGCGGCGATCGGCCGGGGAGCCTCGCCCGAGCCGAAGGTGTTCCGGTTGGAGCTGCACCGGGAGTCGTTGAGGTCCCGGATGCTGACCGTGATCCCGTCCCCGTACGCCACCGACCCGTCGCTCCTGGGCACGGCGACGGCCGAGACATAGGCGTCGGTGGCACCATCGAGCTTCACCCGGTAGTAGAGCTTCTGGCCCGGCTCGATCGAGCTGCGGTACACCGTCCCCGGCTGCAGGACCGATGCCTCGGCGTTGAGTTCCGCGCCCTGCACCCGCTTCGCGTCGGGATCGAAGGCGTACGCCGGCGGGCCGGCCGCGTACGCCTGCCCCGGCAGTGCCGCCACCGCGCACACCGCGGCGAAGACCGCCAGCATCGCCCGCCCCCTGTTGCGCTGCCTCTTCACGCGGTTCCCCTCGTCGTCGCCATGGCCGCAATGCCGGTCCATCCTGCCCCGCCCGCGCCACCGCTGTCTCCGGCCGGAACCGGATTGCCCCGCTTGTCCGGAACCGACCATGGCCGCCGAACGCGTCGCCCCTCCGGAAGCCGACCAGCCTATTCGCTCAAGCAAGCAATCGATTTGCTCAGGCGAACTCACGATGGACCCGTCACCGTCACGCGACGACGCGCCCCCGCGCACAGACGCTCCACGGAACGCCCCGGACAGCACGAAGCCCCGGCCGCTTCAGCGACCGGGGCCCGTAACAGAGTCTGTCGTCTCACACACCCGAACCTGCGGGCACGGAGTCGGTCGCCTCCGTCCACAGGTCCTGCTCGGCGCGATCCGCCTGGATCTGGCGGTACACGAGGAGCCCGCCGATGGCAGCCAGTGCGACCAGGAGAAGCTTCTTCACCGCGCGACCTCGTCTTTCCTTGGAATAGGGGCCTTCTGCCGCCGACTATACACACCGGCCGATACCGATCGGTGACCTGCCTGGAACCCGAAAGCAGCCCGTTCCCGGCACCCCGGCGGCCTCCTGCCGACCCGCCGGGCACGTTCCGGACGGCCCGTCAGGCCTGGTTGCACCATATGAGTGGTGTTAATCCGAAGATCGGCGCAGCGTGGGCGTCGCTCCCCGGAATCCCGGCCCGGATCCACATGATCGGAGAAGTCAGCAACCGGACCACCCGAAAGCGAGGGGCCATGAGCACCTTCACGCCCAAGAGCATCTGGACCGCCTTCATCACCGCCTTCTTCGCCCTGCTCGCCTCGCTGGGCCTCGCCACCGCCACGGCGAGCACCGCGAACGCCACGAACGCCCCGGCGCAGCCGAGCAGCGCGGCCCAGGAGCACAGGGGCGCCACGGCGGCAACCCCACTCGCCCCCTCGGTGCGATGGACCCTTCCGCGTGACCGGGCCCTGCCGCCCACGATGAAGCAGCGCATCCGGGCCGAGGCCCACGGCTCCTCCCCGGCCACCCGCCACCTGTCGGCCGACCCGGCGGCCACCGTCCGCACCACCGCCCCGCACCACACCGCCCCGGAAGGCGACTCCCCGGTGCCACCTCCCTGATCCTCCCGGCACCCGCCGTACTCCGGGGCCCCTGGTCCGGTTCACACCGGCCGGGGGCCTCTTCCCGTGCCCGGGTCCTACCCGACGAGCCGCCCCAGGACGACGGCGACCGGCACGGGCACGAGCAGGAGGACTCCGACGCGGACCAGACAGGGCGCGAGAACGGCGATCACCTCCGAGGGGCCGGTCGTACGGAAGAAGTCCCGCCACCGCAGCACCTCCCCCGAAGAGCACGCCCAGAAGAACAGCCCGGTCAGCAGCGAGACCGCGCCGGCCACGAGCCCCAGGAAGGCGACGGCCTCCAGCAGGTCGGTCCGGGCGTCACGGTCCGGCAGGACGAGCGCGGTGACGGTCAGACAGACCGCCGCGCCCATTCCGTACACCGCTCCACGCGCCACGACCCCGCCCAGTCGCAGACGCGGTACGGACATCCCCCTGCCGTTCCCCGCCGCCCTGCCCACACCACACCCCCCGTCACGCCGAGAGGCCCCTCCCGTGCGGGAAGGGCCTCTCGGTAACTGCTGTGCACTGTGGGGCTAACAGGATTTGAACCTGTGGCCTCATCCTTATCAGGGATGCGCTCTAACCAACTGAGCTATAGCCCCGCCGCGCTGTGCTGCTCTGCGCTGACTTCTGAAGATTAGCGCACGTCGGGGCCAGTCCCAAAATCGATACCCGCCGGACTACTCGTCCTCCGCCAGCGTCAGCTCGACGCCGCCCACGAAGCCCGCCGACAGGTTGTAGATGAAGGCGCCCAGCGTGGCCAGCGCGGTGGCCAGCACCACGTCGATCACGGCGATGACCGAGGTGAAGATGAGCACCCGCGGCAGCGAGAGGAACGACTGCAGGTCGAAGCCGTTGCTCTCGTTGGAGCCGGTGGCCTCGCTGATCGTGCCGCCCACGGTGGAGAAGACGCCCATCGCGTCCATGACCATCCACAGGATCGCCGCCGCCACCACCGTGCAGATGCCCAGCGCGATGGAGAGCAGGAAACTGACCTTCATCACCGACCACGGGTCGGCCTTGGCCACCCGCAGACGGGCCTTTCGGGTACGCGGAGTGGTGCGCGCCCCCGTGCGCGGCTTGCGGGTCGCCTGCGCGCCGCCCAGGGTGCCCCCGCCGCCCTGTCCGGGGCGCTGGCCGCCCTGGGTGTCCCCGCCGGGCGCCTGGTACGCCTGGGGCGGGTGGTACGGCCCCGACGGCCCCGGTGCGGGCTCACGCTCGCCGGGCAGGGGCCCGGTCGCGTAACCCTCGTACTGGGGCTGAGGCCCTCGTGTGTCCGTCACAGTGCCCCCTTGGGAGTCCGTGGCAGGGCCACGGGCACCGTTCGCTCCTGCTCCGGAAGCGGCCGAACCGGCGCCCGTGGCTCCACTCACGCTCTTACTCCTCGTGCTCCCCGGTCGAGGACTCCGTGCCCTCGACAGTGCCCTCTACCACGCTCGCGGCGTGGGCCTCGGCCGTCTCGCCCTCGGCGTCATCGGTCCCGTCGACCTCTTCCGCCTCGCGACCGGCCTCGGCGTTGCGCGCGATGCCGACGACGGCATCCCGCTTGCCCAGATTGATCAGTTGGACGCCCATGGTGTCACGGCCCGTCTCCCTGACTTCATTGACTCGCGTACGAATCACACCGCCGCCGAGCGTGATGGCGAGGATCTCGTCGCTCTCCTCGACCACCAGCGCACCGACGAGCGAGCCCCGGTCCTCGACGATCTTGGCAGCCTTGATGCCGAGACCGCCGCGACCCTGGACGCGGTACTCGTCGACGGGGGTGCGCTTGGCGTACCCGCCGTCGGTAGCGGTGAACACGAACGTACCGGGCCGGACGACATTCATCGAGAGCAGTTCGTCTCCCTCGCGGAAACTCATGCCCTTGACGCCCGAGGTGGCACGGCCCATCGGACGGAGCGCGTCGTCCGTCGCGGTGAACCGGATCGACTGCGCCTTCTTGCTGATGAGCAGCAGATCGTCCTCCGCCGACACCAGCTCGGCGCCGATCAGCTCGTCGTCGCCGCCGTCCGCCGTCTCGCGCAGGTTGATCGCGATGACACCGCCGGAGCGCGGGGAGTCGTAGTCCTTGAGCGCGGTCTTCTTCACGAGACCGCCCTTCGTCGCCAGGATCAGATAGGGCACGGCCTCGTAGTCGCGGATCGCGAGGATCTGGGCGATCTTCTCGTCCGGCTGGAAGGCCAGCAGGTTGGCGACGTGCTGGCCGCGCGCGTCCCGGCCGGCGTCGGGAAGCTCGTACGCCTTCGCCCGGTAGACCCGGCCCTTGTTGGTGAAGAACAGCAGCCAGTGGTGGGTGGTGGAGACGAAGAAGTGGTCGACGATGTCGTCTTCCCTGAGCTTCGTCCCGCGCACGCCCTTGCCGCCCCGCTTCTGCGAGCGGTAGTCGTCCGTCTTGGTGCGCTTCACATAGCCGCTGCGGGAGATCGTGACGACGATGTCCTCCTCGGCGATCAGGTCCTCGATGGACATGTCGCCTTCGAAGGGCACCAGCTTGGTCCGCCGGTCGTCGCCGAACTTCTCGACGATCGCGGCCAGCTCCTCGCTGACGATCCCGCGCTGCTTGGCGGGCGAGGCCAGGATCTGGTTGTACTCGTTGATCTTCGCCTGGAGCTCGTCGTGCTCGGCGGTGATCTTCTGGTGCTCCAGCGCGGCCAGTCGGCGCAGCTGCATCTCCAGGATCGCGTTGGCCTGGAGCTCGTCGATCTCCAGCAGGCCCATCAGGCCCTCGCGCGCGATCTCCACCGTGTTCGAGCGGCGGATGAGGGCGATGACCTCGTCGATGGCGTCCAGGGCCTTCAGCAGGCCGCGCAGGATGTGCGCCCGCTCCTCGGCCTTGCGCAGCCGGAACCTGGTCCGCCGGACGATGACCTCGATCTGGTGCGTCACCCAGTGGCGGATGAACGCGTCGATCGAGAGCGTGCGCGGCACGCCGTCGACCAGCGCCAGCATGTTGGCGCCGAAGTTCGTCTGGAGGTCGGTGTGCTTGTACAGGTTGTTCAGCACGACCTTGGCGACCGCGTCCCGCTTGAGGACGACGACCAGGCGCTGTCCCGTACGGGAGGAGGTCTCGTCGCGGACGTCCGCGATGCCGCCGACCTTGCCGTCCTTGACCAGGTCGGCGATCTTCTGCGCGAGGTTGTCGGGGTTGGTCTGGTACGGAAGCTCCGTGACGACCAGGCACTGGCGGCCCTGGATCTCCTCGACCGCGACGACCGCGCGCATGGTGATCGAGCCGCGCCCGGTGCGGTACGCCTCCTCGATGCCCTTGCGGCCCACGACCAGCGCGCCGGTGGGGAAGTCGGGGCCCTTGATGCGTTCGATCAGCGCGTCCAGCAGCTCCTCGTGGGAGGCCTCGGGGTGCTCCAGGTACCACTGGGCTCCGGCGGCGACCTCGCGCAGGTTGTGCGGCGGGATGTTGGTCGCCATACCGACCGCGATACCCGCGGAGCCGTTGACCAGCAGGTTCGGGAAGCGCGCCGGCAGGACCGTCGGCTCCTGGTTGCGGCCGTCGTAGTTGTCCTGGAAGTCGACGGTCTCCTCGTCGATGTCCCGGACCATCTCCATGGACAGCGGCATCATCTTGCACTCGGTGTACCGCATGGCGGCGGCCGGGTCGTTGCCCGGGGAACCGAAGTTGCCGTTGGAGTCCACCAGCGGCATCCGCATCGACCAGTGCTGCGCGAGGCGCACCAGGGCGTCGTAGATGGAGGAGTCGCCGTGCGGGTGGTACGTGCCCATGACGTCACCGACGACGCGGGCGCACTTGTAGAACCCCTTCTCGGGGCGGTAGCCGCCGTCGTACATCGCGTACAGCACCCGGCGGTGGACGGGCTTGAGGCCGTCCCGTACGTCGGGGAGCGCACGCGAGACGATGACGGACATCGCGTAGTCGAGGTAGGAGCGCTGCATCTCCGTCTCGAGCTGGACGGGCTCGACACGCATCCCCACGCCGGGGACCGTGCCCTCCTCGTCGGGCAGCGCGGGTTCGGGTGTCACAGGGGTGTTCTCGTCGGCCATTGCTGGTCAAAGTCCTTTCGAGCTGCGGCGTCGCGGGGGCGGCCGACTCAGATGTCGAGGAAGCGGACGTCCTTGGCATTGCGCTGGATGAACGAGCGCCGCGCCTCGACGTCCTCACCCATGAGCACCGAGAACAGGTCGTCGGCCTGCGCCGCGTCGTCCAACGTGACCTGGCCGAGGACCCGGTGGTCGACGTCCATGGTGGTGATGCGCAGCTCCTCGGCGTTCATCTCGCCGAGGCCCTTGAAGCGCTGGATCGAGTCTTCCTTGATCCGCTTGCCGTTCTGCTTGCCGAGCGCCACGAGGGCGTCGCGCTCCCGGTCCGAGTACGCGTACTCGAAGTCGTCCCGGCCCCACTTGATCTTGTAGAGCGGCGGGCGGGAGAGGTAGACGTTGCCCTGCTCCACCAGCGGCCGCATGAAGCGGAAGAGGAAGGTCAGCAGCAGGGTGTTGATGTGCTGGCCGTCGACGTCGGCGTCCGCCATCAGAATGATCTTGTGATACCGGAGCTTCTCGATGTCGAAGTCCTCGTGGACCCCGGTGCCGAACGCCGAGATCAGCGCCTGGACCTCGGTGTTCTGGAGGATCTTGTCGATCCGCGCCTTCTCGACGTTCAGGATCTTGCCGCGGATGGGCAGGATCGCCTGGTACATCGGGTTGCGGCCGGACTTGGCCGAACCGCCGGCGGAGTCACCCTCGACGATGAAGATCTCGCACTTGGTGGGGTCGTTCGACTGGCAGTCGCTCAGCTTGCCCGGCAGCGAGGCGCTCTCCAGGAGCCCCTTGCGCCGGGTCAGGTCACGCGCCTTGCGGGCCGCCACCCGGGCGGTCGAGGCGGCGATGCCCTTGCGGATGATGTCGGCGGCCTCGTTCGGGTTCCGGTCGAACCAGTCCGTCAGCTGCTCGTGGACGACCTTCTGCACGAAGGTCTTGGCCTCCGTGTTGCCCAGCTTGGTCTTGGTCTGGCCCTCGAACTGCGGCTCGCCCAGCTTCACCGAGATGATCGCGGTCAGACCCTCGCGGACGTCCTCGCCCGTGAGGTTGTCGTCCTTGTCGCGCAGCAGCTTCTTGTCGCGCGCGTACCGGTTGACCAGGGAGGTCAGCGCGGCGCGGAAGCCCTCCTCGTGCGTACCGCCCTCGTGCGTGTGGATCGCGTTGGCGAAGGAGTAGACCCCCTCGGTGTACTGCGTGTTCCACTGCATGGCGATCTCGACCGAGAGGAGCCGGTCCTTGTCCTCGGCCTCGATGTCGATCACCGACTGGTGAATGACGTCGCCCTTGCGGGAGTTGAGGTACTTGACGAAGTCGACGATGCCGTTCTCGTAGTGGTACGTGACGGACCGCGTCGCCTCCTCCGCGGGGACCTCGGTCGCCTCGGCGCTGTCGGCGCCCGCCGTGGCCTTCGCCGACTCGCGCTCGTCGGTCAGCTTGAGGGTGAGCCCCTTGTTGAGGAACGCCATCTCCTGGAAGCGGCGCGAGAGGGTCTCGAAGCTGTACTCGGTGGTCTCGAAGATGTCCCCGTCGGCCCAGAAGGTGACCGTCGTGCCGGACTCGTCCGTGGCCTCCTGCTTGGCCAGCGGGGCGGTGGGGACACCGAGCTTGTAGTCCTGGGTCCAGCGGTATCCGTCGCGCTTGACCTCTACCGCGACCCGGGTCGACAGGGCGTTGACGACGGAGACGCCGACACCGTGCAGACCGCCGGAGACCGCGTAGCCGCCGCCTCCGAACTTGCCCCCCGCGTGCAGCACGGTGAGGACGACCTCGACGGCCGGCTTGCCTTCGGACGGCACGATGTCGACCGGGATGCCACGGCCGTTGTCGATGACGCGCACGCCGCCGTCGGCGAGGATCGTGACGTCGATGGTGTCCGCGTGGCCGGCCATCGCCTCGTCGACGGAGTTGTCGACGACCTCCTGCACGAGGTGGTGCAGACCGCGCTCACCGGTCGAGCCGATGTACATGCCGGGTCGCTTGCGGACCGCGTCCAGCCCTTCCAGCACGGTGATCGCGCTGGCGTCGTACGAGGCGGTGACCTCGCCGTTCTCACCGGCTGTGGACGGGATGTTCTCGTTGGGGTTGCCGGAATCGGCCACGAAGCGCCCTTTCTGGCACAGCACAGGCCGTCCTCCGGACAGGCGGGGTCGGCTGCGTCGTTCGGCTTGTATCGACGACTCCCGCCTCATCGGCGGGATTACTCACCAGTCTACCGGTAGCACTGACATGAATGGGGGTTTGCCGGTACCTGAGTACGCATGTGCCGCCCTGAATCAGCGGTTGACGACTCCCCATATTCAGGGAGGGTCCCCAAGAGGCCCTGACGGGCATTGAGCGCTTCGACCTGTCAACCTCCCGCTACGGTGAGGGACGCTCCGTCCGGACCACCCGGTTTCCGTCGGGACAGAAGCTGGCAAATCGGTTGCTCCCGACAGCCCGAACCGCTCTTCGCGCAGCCTCGCAGCAGCCCTCACGAAGATCAGGGACACGACAAAATTCAGCCAAAGGTGCAGCTCAGAGTTGCGCTTTGACGATTCGATCAGCGAACGGGAGACGCCGGAGCCCTCATCCGTAGGTGTCGCCGGGCCCCATGCTGCCGGGCGCCCGCAGCGGCCCGAAGCGGCGCTCCGGACCCCCCGGGCCGACCACCTTGATCATCCGTACGGTGCCCTGCCCCAGGTCCGCGTTGAGCCGGGCCACCAGCTGGGGTGCCAGCAGCCGCAGCTGCGTCGCCCAGGCCGTGGAGTCGCAGCTCACAGTGAGCACCCGCGCGGCCGGGTCCTCGTCGTAGCGCAGCGGCACGCAGTGGTTGGCCAGATCCTCGCCCACGATCTGCGGCCACCGGCCCATCACACCGCCGACCACCGCCGGGGTCTCCCAGCCGCGCTCGGTGATCAGCCGGTTGATCGCGGAGCCCAGCGGCTGCGGATCGCGCCCGTCCGAGCGGGCACCGGAACGCAGCCCGCCGCCCCGCCGGGCCTGCTTGCGCTGCTGGGCAGCCGCCCCCCGCGCCCGCGCCTGCTCCTTCGCAGCCCGCAGCGCGACCCGGGCGAGATCCACCCCGGACGGCTCGGGCGACGTGCCCGGCTCGGCCGACGCGGGGGCGCCGCCGGTTGCCGACGTAACCGCGGGGGCGCCACCGGAAGTACCGGTGGTACGGGACGCGGCCCCCGTACCACCGAAAGCACCGCCGCCGTCGGTACGGGTCCTGCCCCCCGCGCCGCCGGACACACCGTGCGCCCCTCGGGCACCGTACGCGCCGGAGGCTCCCGGGCGCCCCGCCGCCTCGTCCCGGCCGGTCATGCTCGCGCCACCTCGCCCGCCGACACCGCGTACCGCACACCCGCCAGGGCACCCGGCACGTCCTCCGCCACAGCCGCCGTCACGAGCACCTGCTCGCCCGCAGCCACCAGCTCCGCCAGCCGCTCCCGGCGGCGGGCGTCCAGCTCGGCGAAGACGTCGTCCAGGACGAGCACCGGCTCGTTGCCCTCGGCACGGAGCAGCTCGTAACTGGCCAGCCGCAGCGCCAGCGCGTAGCTCCAGGACTCGCCGTGGCTCGCGTACCCCTTCGCGGGCATCCCGCGCAGGCTCAGGGCCAGGTCGTCCCGGTGCGGGCCCACCAGCGTCACCCCGCGCTCGACCTCCTGCTTCCGGACCCCGGCGAGCGCCCCGATCACCTGCGCGTACAGCTCCTCGCGGGTGCGACCCGCCGCCACGTCCTCGCCCACCGAGCTGCGGTACTCCAGCGACACGGGGCCGCCGCCCGGCGCCACGTCCCCGTACGCCTTGTCGGCCAGCGGCTGGAGCGTGGCGATCAGGTCCAGGCGCTGTGCGAGCAGCTCGGCACCCACCCGGGCCAGGTGCTGGTCCCAGACGTCGAGGGTGGACAGGTCCATGGATCGGCCGCCGTGGCGGCGGGCCATCGCGGCGGACTTCAGCAGGGTGTTGCGCTGCTTGAGCACCCGCTCGTAGTCGGAGCGGACCCCGGCCATCCGGGGCGAGCGGGCGGTGACCAGCTCGTCCAGGAACCGCCGCCGCTCCCCCGGGTCGCCCTTGACCAGGGCGAGGTCCTCCGGCGCGAAGAGCACGGTCCGTACGATTCCGAGCACGTCACGCGGTCTGACCTGCGAGGACCTGTTGATACGGGCCCGGTTGGCGCGGCCGGGGTTCAGCTCCAGCTCGATCAGCTGCGAGCGCTCGCCCTGGGTCACCGCCGCCCGGATCACGGCCCGCTCGGCGCCCATCCGCACCAGCGGGGCGTCCGAGGAGACCCGGTGGCTGCCGAGGGTGGCGAGATAGCCGATCGCCTCGACGAGATTGGTCTTGCCCTGCCCGTTCGGCCCCACGAACGCGGTGACGCCCGGGTCGAGGGGAACCTCGACCCGGGCGTACGAGCGGAAGTCGGCCAGCGAGAGATGCGTGACGTGCATGGTGGCCGACCTCTCCCGACAGTGCTTCGCAGATGGTTGTGCTACCGGCGCGCGGCCGGCGGACCGATCAGTTCCCGGGCTTGGACTCGACCGCGTGGCCGCCGAACTGGTTGCGCAGCGCGGCGATCATCTTCATCTGCGGGGAGTCGTCCTGGCGCGAGGCGAACCGGGCGAACAGGGACGCCGTGATCGCGGGCAGCGGCACCGCGTTGTCGATGGCGGCCTCCACCGTCCAGCGGCCCTCGCCCGAGTCGGCGGCGTACCCCTTGAGCCTGTCCAGGTGCTCGTCGTCGTCCAGGGCGTTGACCGCGAGGTCGAGCAGCCAGGAGCGGATGACCGTGCCCTCCTGCCAGGAGCGGAAGACCTCGCGTACGTCGGTGACGGAGTCGACCTTCTCCAGCAGCTCCCAGCCCTCGGCGTAGGCCTGCATCATGGCGTACTCGATGCCGTTGTGGACCATCTTCGCGAAGTGGCCGGCGCCGACCTTGCCCGCGTGGACGGAACCGAAGTCGCCCTCGGGCTTGAGCGCGTCGAAGATCGGCTGGACCTTCGCCACGTTCTCCTGGCTGCCGCCGTACATCAGGGCGTAGCCGTTCTCCAGGCCCCAGACACCGCCGGAGACGCCGCAGTCGACGAAGCCGATCTCCTTGAGGCCCAGCTCGACGGCGTGCTTCTCGTCGTCGGTCCAGCGCGAGTTCCCGCCGTCGACGACGACGTCGCCGGGCGAGAGCAGCTCGGCGAGCTCGTCGATGGTGGACTGGGTCGCCGCGCCGGCCGGGACCATGACCCAGACGACCCGCGGGCCCTTCAGCTTGCCCACAAGCTCTTCGAGGCTGTGGACATCGGAGACATCCGGGTTGCGGTCGTAACCGATGACGGTGTGGCCTGCGCGGCGGATGCGCTCGCGCATGTTGCCGCCCATCTTGCCGAGGCCGACGAGACCGAGCTCCATCAGAGATTTCCTTAAGCGTCGTGGCGATAGCGTCGGGGCGTTGCCCGCCCGGGTCCGAGCCTACGCCCGGCGGGCCGGAGCACGGCCGGGACAGCGCGGTGGGCCCGCTCCTCGACGGACGGGCCCACCGAGGACCGTCCGATCAGCCGGAGAGACGCACCGGCATGATCAGGTACTTGTACGCCTCGTCCGCCTCGGCGTCCACGGCCGGGCGCCCGCTCAGCAGGGCGGGCTTGGTGGACGTGGTGAAGGAGAGCTGGGCGACCGGGGAGTCGATCGCGCTCAGCCCGTCCAGCAGGAACGTCGGGTTGAAGGCGATCGAGATGTCGTCGCCCTCCAGCACCGCGTCGACGCGTTCCACAGCCTGTGCGTCGTCGCTGGAGCCGGCCTCCAGGATGAGCACGCCCTGCTCGAAGCTGAGCCGGACGGGGGTGTTGCGCTCGGCGACCAGGGCCACACGCTTGACGGCCTCGACGAAGGGGGCCGTCTCGATGACCGCGACCGAGTTGAACTCGGTGGGGAAGAGCGTGCGGTACTTCGGCAGGTCGCCCTCGAGCAGCCGGGTGGTGGTCGTGCGCCCCGCGCCCTCGAAACCGATCAGGCCCTCTCCGGCACCGGAGCCGGAGAGCGCCAGGGTGACCGTGTCACCGCTGGTGAGCGCCTTGGCGGTGTCCAGGAGCGTCTTGGCGGGCACCAGGGCGACCGCGGAGGCCTCCGGGTCTTCGGGCTTCCAGAGGAACTCGCGGACCGCGAAGCGGTAGCGGTCGGTGGAGGCGAGGGTGACGGTGTCGCCCTCGATCTCGATGCGCACACCGGTCAGCACCGGCAGCGTGTCGTCGCGGCCCGCGGCGATGGCGACCTGGGCGGCGGCCGAGGCGAAGACCTCACCGGGGACGGTGCCCGTGGCGGTCGGCATCTGCGGCAGCGCCGGGTACTCCTCCACAGGCAGTGTGTGGAGGGTGAAGCGCGAGGAGCCGCAGACCACCGTGGCCCGGACACCGTCGGTGGAGATCTCCACCGGGCGGTTGGGCAGGGCGCGGCAGATGTCGGCGAGCAGCCGGCCGGAGACCAGCACCGTGCCGTCCTCGTCGACCTCCGCGTCCACGGAGACCTTGGCCGAGACCTCGTAGTCGAAGCTGGAGAAGGAGAGGGCGCCGTCCTCGGCCTTCAGCAGAAGGCCCGCGAGAACGGGCGCCGGCGGACGGGCCGGGAGGCTGCGGGCCACCCAGGCCACCGCCTCCGCGAGTACATCGCGCTCCACCCGGATCTTCACCGGAACCGCCTCCTGCTTTGCTCGCTCGCCCTGCTGGCCTTCGTCGTCTGGACCGGAGCCTCCCTGCCGACGGCGGGGCCGGGCTCCGGGGTCCAGTCTGACGCACGGCACCGACAGTCGTTGCTGCTCGGGGTCAAGTCGAGCCGAACGAGGTGAAGCGCTCGCTCCTCGAGTTGTACACAGGCCCCACTTCGAAGCGGATTCCTGGCTAACTCTGAGTGGTAGTAGTAGTAGGCCTTGTGGAAACCGTGGATAACGGTGTTTGCGCAGGTCAGTACCGGTTTTTTGTCCACCGGCCCTGTGGGCGGCAGCAGTGGACAACCGGGTGCTTCTGTGGACAGGCGGAAGTTGTGCACACCTGATGCACAGGAGGGGGCTGCTTCTCCCCAGGCCTGTCCCCAGCTTTACCCACGTTCCCCACAGCCCAATCAGGCAGCTTGGTGTGACGCCTTTCACTCCGGGCGGTGAGAGCGGGTGTTGCGTTGCCGAACAGTGGACACAGGTGTGGAGAAGCCCGGGGAAGCTGGGGACAACATCATCCGCCCTGTGGGCCGCCGGTGGACAACTGGGACGACCTCCTGTGGACGAAGATTCTGTCCACAGGCTGTGGATCACGGTTGACCACAAATCCCCAACCATGTGACCTGGCCCGATGGAGTATTGGCTCCCCTGCCTGTGGACGCAATATGGACAACTCCTCGGTCCCCAGGTTGTGGACGGAAGAAAGTTCACACATCTGTGGAGAAGGGCCGCTGAGCAGGCCGTATTCGAACAGTGCCGGTCCGGGCGGGGGCGGTGGCAGGACTCCGGGAGGGCCCCGGCAGGCATCGGAGAGAGCCCCGGGAGGCCCCGGGGAGGCTTCGGGAGGTCGCCGGAAGACCTCGGGAAGGGTTCGGGAAGCCCCGGGAGGCCCCGGGAAGGCTTCGGAAGCGGCGAAGGGCGCCTCGCACGGACCGTTCGAGGTCCTGGCGAGACGCCCTTCGAGCGCACGGGGAGTTCTGACGGGCGGGCGGCAGCAGGCGTTGAGCGGTGCCGCGGGCCGGTGTCAGCCGTTCTTGATGCGGTTGGTGAGTTCGGTGACCTGGTTGTAGATGGAGCGGCGCTCCGCCATCAGAGCCCGGATCTTCCGGTCCGCGTGCATCACCGTCGTATGGTCGCGTCCGCCGAACTGCGCGCCGATCTTCGGCAGCGAGAGATCGGTGAGTTCCCGGCAGAGGTACATGGCGATCTGGCGGGCCGTCACCAGGACCCGGCTGCGCGAGGATCCGCAGAGATCCTCCACGGTGAGGCCGAAGTAGTCCGCGGTGGCCGCCATGATCGCCGGTGCGGTGATCTCCGGGGCCGACTCCTCGCCGCCCGGGATCAGGTCCTTGAGCACGATCTCGGTCAGCCCGAGGTCCACCGGCTGCCGGTTGAGCGAGGCGAAGGCCGTCACCCGGATCAGGGCGCCCTCCAGTTCACGGATGTTGCGCGAGATGCGCGAGGCGATGAACTCCAGCACCTCCGGCGGCGCGTTCAGCTGCTCCTGCACCGCCTTCTTACGGAGGATGGCGATCCGGGTCTCCAGCTCGGGCGGCTGGACGTCGGTGGTCAGTCCCCACTCGAAGCGGTTGCGCAACCGGTCCTCCAGCGTCACCAGCTGCTTGGGCGGCCGGTCAGAGGAGAGCACGATCTGCTTGTTCGCGTTGTGCAGCGTGTTGAAGGTGTGGAAGAACTCCTCCTGCGTCGACTCCTTGCTCGCCAGGAACTGGATGTCGTCGACGAGCAGGATGTCGACATCGCGGTACCGCTTGCGGAAGGTGTCGCCCTTGCCGTCGCGGATCGAGTTGATGAACTCGTTGGTGAACTCCTCCGAGCTCACGTACCGCACCCGGGTGCCCGGGTAGAGGCTGCGCGCGTAGTGCCCGATCGCGTGCAGCAGGTGGGTCTTGCCGAGCCCCGACTCCCCGTAGATGAAGAGGGGGTTGTACGCCTTGGCCGGTGCCTCGGCCACCGCGACGGCGGCGGCGTGGGCGAACCGGTTGGACGCGCCGATGACGAAGGTGTCGAAGAGGTACTTCGGGTTCAGCCGGGCGTGCGGCTCGCCGGGCCCCGGCGCGGGGGCCGGCTGGGCGCCCATCGGGCCGGGCACCGAACCGCCGGCGCGCCCGGGGCCGGGGCCCGGCGAACCGGGGCGGTGCTGCTGGTCGTGCGGGTCGCGCTGCTGCTCGTACCCCTGGCGCTCGGGCGGCTGCGGCCGGTAGTCGTGCTGCGACTGCTGCGGGCGGCCGGTGCCGTAGGGCTCCCGCCACTGCTCGGCGGGCTGGTCGCGGTAGGGCTCGGGCTCGCGGTAGCTGTCGGACGCGGGCTGCTCGCGGTCCCGGTACCCCCCGTGCTGCGGCTGCTGCCAGGAGAGGTCCTCCTGGGTACGCGGCCAGGCGCCCGGCTCTGGGCGCTGCTGCTGGTATTCGGGGTAGGCCGGGCGGGCCGTCGGCATGCCGTCGTCGGAGGGCCGGTGGCCGTAGCCGTCGTACGTGTCGGTGTGCGCGTCCTCGCGCTGCTGCCCCGGGTAGCGGTGGCCCCGCTGGTTCTGGTGCGGCGGGGGCGTCGGCGCTTCACCGGCGGAGTCGTCGACGGTGATCGCGATCCGGATGGGGCGGCCGCACTCGCGGGTCAGCGTCTCGCTGATGAGCGGCGCGAGGCGGCCCTCCAGCACGCGCTTGCCCCATTCGTTGGGGACGGCCAGGAGTGCGGTGTCGGCGACGAGCGCCAGCGGCTGGCAGCGCTCGATCCACTGCTTGTCCTTCGGCTCGATACCCTGCTGGCCCTCTCCGAGGAGTTGTTCCAGCACTCGTGGCCACACTGCGGCAAGATCGGCAGGTACGTCAGCCACAAGGCACGCTCTCTCGCATGTCCCACGAATGTGTGGTTCTCGGGACGGGATGGGTCGGGACGGGTGAGGCCCGGCAGTCGGGAAGGAAAAGAATCCGGAGTTCAGCCACGGTAGTCAGGCCGGGGCGCGTGGTTCAAGTTGTTGTCCACAGCCTGTGCACAATGGAGGGCCGCGTGGAGCTGGTTTGACCGGATGGCGTAGCCGCGCGTACCGTGACCAGGTCGAGTTGTCGATGGCTGCTGCCGCCTGCCTCCGATGGGCAAAGATCACGATCCTGTGATTGTGAAGCGGTGCACTAAGGCGTTTACGCGAGTTCCTCGTGGGCGCACGGTGACAGCCAGGCGATGTCCCGCCAAGACACGAATCATTTCTGGAGCCCCCGAGTGAGCAAGCGCACCTTCCAGCCGAACAACCGCCGTCGCGCCAAGACCCACGGCTTCCGTCTGCGCATGCGTACCCGTGCCGGCCGTGCGATCCTCGCCAACCGCCGTGCCAAGGGCCGCAGCAGCCTGTCCGCCTGATCGCTCACAGGTCCATGCTGTGCTGCCTACCGAGAATCGGCTGAGGCGGCGCGAGGACTTCGCGACCGCGGTACGACGAGGACGCCGAGCCGGGCGTCCCCTGCTCGTCGTCCATCTACGCAGCGGTGAAACGGACCCGCACGTGACGGGGGAGACTCTCCCCGCGCCGCGTGCGGGTTTCGTTGTCAGCAAAGCGGTGGGAGGTGCGGTCGTCCGCACCGCGGTGAAGCGGAGGCTTCGCCACCTGGTCCGCGACCGGCTGGCACAGCTGCCCCCCGGTAGCCTTGTTGTCGTACGAGCGCTGCCCGGTGCGGGCGACGCCGATCATGCACAGCTGGCCCGAGACCTGGATGCCGCCCTTCGGCGGTTGCTGGGAGGGGGCGCGAGATGAAGTACCCGCTGCTTGCCCTCATCAAGCTGTACCAGTGGACGATCAGCCCACTCCTCGGGCCCGTATGCCGTTACTACCCGTCGTGCTCCCACTACGGATATACGGCTGTCGACCGGCACGGTGCGATCAAGGGAACAGCGCTGACCGCCTGGCGCATCCTGAGGTGCAATCCGTGGTCACCCGGCGGTGTGGACCATGTCCCGCCACGCAAGCGTCCGCGGTGGCACCAGCTGCTGCGCAACGGTCTGCGCGGCGGCAAGGGCGGGGAGCCCGCCACTGGTGTGCCGTCCGGGGGGTCGGTCTCCGAACCTCCGAGCCCGGCCGCAGAGACCTCGCCCAATGCTCAAGGAGCCTGATTAGTGGACACGATTGCCAGTCTGTTCAGCTTTATCACCACGCCTGTCTCATGGATCATCGTCCAGTTCCACAAGGTCTACGGAGCGATCTTCGGCGATGACTCGGGGTGGGCCTGGGGCCTGTCCATCGTGTCCCTGGTGGTGCTGATCCGGATCTGCCTGATCCCGCTCTTCGTGAAGCAGATCAAGTCGACCCGCAACATGCAGGTGCTCCAGCCGAAGATGAAGGCGATCCAGGAGCGCTACAAGAACGACAAGCAGCGTCAGTCCGAAGAGATGATGAAGCTGTACAAGGAGACGGGCACCAACCCGCTCTCCTCGTGCCTTCCCATCCTGGCGCAGTCCCCGTTCTTCTTCGCCCTGTACCACGTGCTCTCGTCCATCGCCTCGGGCAAGAAGATCGGCGCGATCGACCAGCAGCTGCTCGACAGCGCGCGTGAGGCGCACATCTTCGGCGCCCCGCTGGCCGCCAAGTTCATGGACAGTGCCGCCAAGGTCGAGTCGCTCAACGCCTCCCTGACCGATGTCCGCATCGTCACCGCGCTGATGATCGTGCTGATGTCCGCGTCGCAGTTCTTCACCCAGCGCCAGCTGATGACGAAGAACGTCGACCTGACGGTGAAGACCCCGTACATGCAGCAGCAGAAGATGCTGATGTACATCTTCCCGGTCATCTTCGCCGTGATGGGTGTGAACTTCCCCGTCGGTGTTCTCGTCTACTGGCTGACCACCAACGTCTGGACCATGGGTCAGCAGATGTACGTGATCAACCAGAACCCGACGCCGGGCAGCAAGGCCCAGGACGCCTACCTCCAGCGGGTCCTCAAGCGGGTGGATTCCAGCGGCCAGGTCCGTGGCCGGACCCAGCGCAGGACCGTCAAGGCGATCGTCGCCAAGGGCCCCGACCGCAACGACATCGAGCGCAAGTTCATCACCGGACTGAGCAAGCTGGGCCTGGTGGCCCAGGAGGACGGCACCGTCAAGAAGGGCGAGGCCCTTCCCGAGGGCGAGGGCTCGGCTCACAAGCGTCAGCAGCCCAAGCGCCAGACCAAGGCGAAGCGCCAGACGACTGGCCACACCCCTGCCTCCAGCAGTGCCAAGGACGAGTCCGCGGCCGACTCGAAGACCTCGCTGGAGAAGCAGGACGCATCGCAGGACGACAAGCCGACCTCGGCGGGCAAGTCCGCCTCCGGCTCCTCACGCCAAGCCAAGTCCGGACAGCGCAAGGGTCCGCAGCGGCCCAAGCACCCGTCCAAGAAGTAAGAAGGAGTCCACCCGTGACGGAAGGCACCACCTCCAAGGCCGCCGCCGAGGGAAGCGACACTCTGACCCGCCTGGAACAGGAGGGGGAGATCGCAGCCGACTACCTCGAAGGCCTGCTCGACATCGCCGACCTCGACGGCGATATCGACATGGATGTCGAGGCGGACCGGGCCGCGGTATCGATCATCAGCGACTCCCCGCGTGAGCTGCAGAAGCTCGTGGGCCGCGACGGTGAGGTGCTGGAGGCGCTCCAGGAGCTGACCCGGCTCGCGGTCCACCGGGAGACCGGCGACCGCAGTCGTCTGATGCTGGACATCAGTGGCTTCCGCGCCAAGAAGCGGGAGATCCTTGCCGAGCTGGGCGCCAAGGCCGCCAACGACGTCAAGAGCTCGGGCCAGCCGGTCAAGCTGGACCCGATGACGCCGTTCGAGCGCAAGGTCGTGCACGACGCGATCGCCGCAGCCGGCCTCCGGAGCGAGTCGGAGGGCGAGGAGCCGCAGCGCTTCGTCGTCGTTCTCCCGGCCTGACCGGATCCTTGTACTGTCGGCCCCGTCTGTTCGCAGGCGGGGCCGATCTTTGTCAGCCTGATAGTCAGCCACCCACAGTGCGCTAGTGCGGTACGGAAGGACGGTCCCCGTGACGGATGCTGCAGAGCTTCCCCAGGCACCTGAAGAGGCGCAGGCGGTATTTGGAGCGCTCTTCCCGGAGGCTGTCCGGTACGCGGAGCTTCTCGCTGATGCCGGGGTGACGCGTGGTCTGATCGGACCGCGTGAGGTGCCGCGGCTCTGGGAGCGCCATCTGCTGAACTGCGCGGTGCTCTCCGAGGTGGTGCCCGAAGGCGTCACGGTCTGCGATGTGGGCTCGGGCGCCGGTCTGCCCGGTATTCCGCTGGCCCTGGTTCGCCCCGACCTCAAGATCACCCTGCTGGAGCCGCTGCTCCGCCGGACGAACTTCCTCCAGGAGGTTGTCGAGCTGCTGGGCCTGGACCATGTGACGGTGGTGCGCGGGAGGGCCGAGGAGGTCCTCGGGACGCTCCAGCCGGTCCATGTGGTGACCGCCCGTGCCGTGGCGCCGCTGGACCGGCTGGCCGGCTGGGGTGTGCCCCTGCTGCGGCCGTATGGAGAGATGCTCGCGCTGAAGGGCGACACGGCCGAGGAGGAGATCAACGGTGCGAAGGCCGCTCTGAGCAAGCTCGGGGTGGTGGAGGCCGAGGTGCTCCACGTAGGTGAGGGCGTGGTCGATCCGCTGTCCACGGTGGTGCGTGTGGTGGTGGGCGAGAGCCCGGGCGGTGTGAGGTTCGCCGCAAAGAGGGCCAAGGCCGCGCGCGTGGGGCGCGCCCGTCGCCGTCGCTGAGGGCGGTCGGACGTACCGCTGCGGAGTGTCGTGACCCGGTAGTTGCGCCGCAGGGGCATCGTGTTTCACGTGAAACGTCGCTCTCTGCTGCAGGGAATCATCGGCCGCGGTCGTGCGGCTGCCACACCGCGCGACCGGAAACCCGTACGGGTCACCGAGTTGTCCACACACGCCGATTCATCCACAGATCAGCGGGCCTCGCTGGTTCACGACCCCGAAAGCATGGCAGGCTCTGCTCATTGCGAGCCTGAAGTCGAGGAGAGTGAACCGTTGCGGTCCGACGCCAACATCGCGGGACCGATGACCGATCCGGTCCCCGGTCCCCGAACCGAGTCCCTGGGGGACGGTGTTTCACGTGAAACACCGCCGCCGATGGACGACACGCCCATCGGTCGTGCCGCTCAGCTGGCGGTCGAGGCCCTCGGCCGCGCCGGTGAGGGTCTGCCTCGCCCTGACCGGACCCGCGTCATCGTGGTGGCCAACCAGAAGGGCGGGGTCGGAAAGACGACCACGACGGTCAATCTCGCTGCCTCGCTTGCCCTGCACGGCGCGCGCGTCCTGGTGGTCGATCTCGACCCTCAGGGCAATGCCTCCACGGCCCTGGGGATCGACCACCACTCCGAGGTCCCCTCGATCTACGACGTCCTGGTGGAGAGCCGTCCGCTCTCCGAAGTGGTCCAGCCTGTCCCGGACGTCGAGGGTCTCTTCTGCGCCCCCGCCACGATCGATCTCGCCGGTGCGGAGATCGAGCTGGTGTCGCTGGTGGCGCGCGAGAGTCGCCTTCAGCGGGCCATCCAGGCGTACGAGCAGCCGCTGGACTACATCCTTATCGACTGCCCTCCCTCCCTCGGCCTTCTCACCGTGAACGCGATGGTGGCTGGGGCGGAGGTGCTGATCCCCATCCAGTGCGAGTACTACGCGCTGGAGGGCCTGGGCCAGCTGCTGCGCAACGTCGACCTGGTGCGGGGCCACCTGAACCCTGAGCTCCATGTCTCGACGATCCTGCTGACCATGTACGACGGCAGGACCAGGCTCGCCTCCCAGGTCGCCGAGGAGGTCCGCACCCACTTCGGCAAGGAGGTGCTGCGGACGAGTATTCCGCGGTCCGTGCGCATCTCCGAGGCGCCGAGTTACGGGCAGACCGTGCTGACCTACGATCCCGGGTCCAGCGGCGCGCTCTCCTACCTCGAAGCTGCCCGCGAGATCGCCCTGCGGGGCGTGGGGGTGCACTACGAGGCCCAGCACGCCCACACGGGCCTGCAGAACAGCCAGCAGAACGTTTCGGAGGCATTCAGTGAGTGAGCGACGTAGAGGGCTGGGGCGTGGGCTCGGTGCGCTGATCCCCGCCGCTCCCCAGGAGAAGCAGGTATCGGGCCCCGGTGGCGGTACCGGCTCCGGCGGCGGGCCGGTGCTGACGGCGGAGCGGGGAGTGGCGGCCGCGAAGGTGACCGGGCTCCCGTCCTCCCCGGTGGTGCCGGAGCCGGCCTCCGCGCCGGACCAGGAGACCGGGACGTCCGGCGCGTACTTCGCCGAGCTACCCGTCGGTTCGATCACGCCGAACCCCCGTCAGCCCCGTGAGGTGTTCGACGAGGACGCTCTGGCCGAGCTGGTCACCTCCATCAAGGAGGTGGGCCTGCTCCAGCCGGTCGTCGTCCGCAAGGTGGGGGCGGACCGCTACGAGCTCATCATGGGTGAGCGTCGTCTGCGGGCCTCCCGCGAGGCGGGGCTGGAGCGGATTCCGACCATCGTCCGGGACACGGACGACGAGAAGCTCCTCCTGGACGCACTGCTGGAGAACCTCCACCGGGCTCAGCTGAACCCGCTGGAGGAGGCTGCCGCGTACGACCAGCTGCTCAAGGACTTCAAGTGCACCCATGACCAGCTGGCCGACCGGATCGGGCGGTCCCGGCCTCAGGTCTCCAACACGCTGCGGCTTCTGCGGCTCTCGCCGCCGGTGCAGCGGCGGGTGGCTGCGGGCGTTCTCTCGGCCGGTCACGCCCGGGCACTGCTGTCGGTGGACGACTCCGAGGAGCAGGACCGGCTGGCTCACCGCATCGTGGCGGAGGGGCTCTCGGTCCGCGCGGTCGAGGAGATCGTGACGCTCATGGGGTCGCGGCCCACCAGCTCACCGAAGCCGAAGGGACCCCGGGCCGGTGGGCGGCTGTCGCCCGCGCTCTCCGACCTGGCGACCCGGCTCTCCGACCGCTTCGAGACCCGGGTGAAGGTCGACCTGGGCCAGAAGAAGGGAAAGATCACCGTCGAGTTCGCCTCGATGGAGGATCTGGAGCGGATTCTGGGCTCCCTTGCCCCGGGCGAGGGGAAGGTGCTGGAGCGTGGGCTCGCCGAGGGGGCCGACGACGACAAGAGCTGACCTCCAGGAGTCTTGTTCCTGCGGGAAGCAGATGAAGGGCGGGCCGTGTCACCGGTGCATGCCGGAAAACGGCCCGCCCTTTGCCCTCTCTCGGTGTCCGCATCACCTCTGGGTGGATACGATGCGATCTGGGATGGCCCATCCACGGTGATCGACCTCGAAGGAGGGCGGGGACCTTGCGAACAGTGAGCCGCAGTCGACTGGTGACGGTCGGACTGGGCCTGGGAGCCGTCGGGGGATTCGTCGGCAGCCTGTTCCATGAACGGAACGCGCTGGCGGCCGCACGCGATGCGGCAGGCGAGGGAAGTGAGGGATCGCCGCCATGGGGCGTCGGCTTGTACCGCTCACCTTGGACAACCTTCAGGATCTCCCCGAACGCTGCCGAGCGTGCGTCTTCTGGGAGCTTGACCCGGTCAGCGGGGAAGCCGCGGTAAAGGCGGGCAAGCCTGAGCTGGAGAAGGAGGCCTGGATCTCCGCGGTGCTCCTGGAGTGGGGCTCCTGTGGCCGGGTGGTCTACGTGGACGATGTCCCGGTGGGGTTCGTACTCTATGCGCCGCCTGCCTATGTCCCGCGCTCGACGGCCTTTCCCACCAGCCCGGTCTCCCCCGACGCCGTTCAGCTCATCACCGGTCTGATCGTTCCGGGGTACCAGGGCCAGGGGCTCGGCCGCGTCGTGGTGCAGACGGTGGCCAAGGACGTACTGCGCCGGGGCTTCAAGGCGATCGAGGCGTTCGGGGACGGCCGAGCGGAGGAGTTCGGCTGTGTGCTTCCGGCGGATCATCTGCTGGCGGTCGGTTTCAAGACCGTGCGCCCCCACCATCGGTATCCGCGGCTCAGGCTGGAACTACGGGCGACGCTCTCCTGGAAGGAGGATGTCGAGATGGCTCTCGATCGACTTCTGGGAGCGGTGCAGAAGGAACCGGCGCTGCGGCCGCTCTGAACGAACCGGCGGATACGGGAACGGGCCCACCCCTGCATGGGGGTGGGCCCGTTTCACGTGAAACATCGCGCCGGGGCGTGCGGTTACTTGGCGGCGATGAAGCCTTCGAGGTCGCGGAGGATCGCGGCCTTCGGCTTGGCGCCGACGATGGTCTTGGCGACCTCGCCGCCCTGGTAGACGTTCAGCGTCGGGATCGACATCACGCCGTACTTGGCGGCGGTTGCCGGGTTCTCGTCGATGTTGAGCTTGACGATCTCGATCTGGTCGCCGTGCTCGGCCGCGATGGCCTCCAGCGAGGGGGCGATCTGACGGCAGGGGCCGCACCAGGCAGCCCAGAAGTCGACCAGAACGGGCTTCTCGCTCTTGAGGACGACGTCGTCGAACGTGTCGTCGGTAACGTGCTTCAGGTCGCCGGCCACGGCGGCCTCCTTAGTCTCTGGGGGGTGGGCGTGCGGTGGGACGTTCAGACGGCCGGGGTCTTCTCCGGTTCGGCGGGCTCGGCGTCGGCCAGCGCGGCGAGGTACCGCTCGGCGTCCAGCGCGGCGGAGCAGCCGGTGCCCGCAGCGGTGATGGCCTGCCGGTAGGTGTGGTCGACCACGTCACCGGCGCCGAAGACACCGGTCAGGTTGGTGCGGGTGGAGGGCGCCTCGACCTTGAGGTACCCCTCGTCGTCGAGCTCCAGCTGACCCTTGAACAGCTCGGTGCGAGGGTCGTGTCCGACGGCGATGAAGAGGCCGGTCACGGGAAGCTCGGAGGTCTCGCCGGTCTTGGTGTTCCGAAGGACCAGACCCGAGAGCTTCTGGTCGCCCTTGACCTCGGCGACCTCGCTGTCCCAGGCGAACTTGATCTTCGGGTCGGCGAAGGCCCGGTCCTGCATCGCCTTGGAGGCGCGCAGGGTGTCACGGCGGTGGACGATCGTGACGGACTTGGCGAAGCGGGAGAGGAAGGTCGCCTCCTCCATGGCCGTATCGCCACCGCCGACCACGGCGATGTCGTGGTCCTTGAAGAAGAAGCCGTCACAGGTGGCGCACCAGGAGACACCGCGACCGGAGAGGGCGTCCTCGTTGGGCAGGCCGAGCTTGCGGTGCTGGGAGCCGGTGGTGACGATGACGGCCTTGGCACGGTGCACGGTGCCCGCCGTATCGGTGACGGTCTTGATGTCACCGGTGAGGTCGACGGCCACGACGTCGTCCGGGATCAGCTCGGCGCCGAAGCGCTCGGCCTGGGCCCGCATGTTGTCCATCAGCTCGGGACCCATGATGCCGTCCTGGAAGCCGGGGAAGTTCTCCACGTCGGTGGTGTTCATCAGGGCACCGCCGGCCGTGACCGCGCCCTCGAAGACCAGAGGGTTGAGTGAGGCACGAGCGGTGTAGAGCGCGGCGGTGTACCCGGCCGGTCCGGAGCCGATGATGATCACATTACGGACGTCGCTCACGGGTTTCTTCCTCGTCTCTGCAGACTGCCTACTGCCTACGGGGGGCTGTACAACGACTCTCACCCCACCCAACGGATCCTACGGGTGAAGCATTCCCGATACGCCGTAGCGGTCCTCAGGGGCGGTCGTACGCCTCCGTGAGCAGTAGGCGGCCGGTCGACCCGGGAGCGGTGTCCACGCAGGAGGCGGCCACGACATAGGCCTGTACGCGGGTGGCGTCGCTCGGGTGCGGGAGGACGACGAGGAAGGCATCCGTCCCCTGATAGGTCCCCTCGTCGATGGCGAGCGCCGACGTGGTGCGGCCGGTCGCCTGCTGTACGCACGGAGGTACGGCGACTGCGGGGGTGTTGAACGGGTTTCTGGAGGCGGTCGCGTCAGGAGTTCCTCCTTCGGGCACCGCGGGTTCGTCGATGCGCGGCGACTGTTTCTGCCCGTTGAAGTCCTCGGTGCTCGCCCCACCGGCCAGCAGGTCCCGGACCTTGGTCTCCAGCGTGTCCCGGGAGTAGCTGTGGGAGGCATCCTCGGAGGCGCTGATCGCCCGGTCGGCCGATGTCTCCGACGAGCCCGGGGACGACGAGAGGTTCTGGAGGAAGAGCACGCTCAGACCGATGACGGCCGCTCCGCACGCGGTGCCCAGGAACACCGCACGGCGGCGGCGCCGGGCGGTACGGCGACCGGGTCCCGTGGCCCCCTGGGGGCCGCCCGGGGGCCGGTCCGGGGAGGATCCGGTGCGGCGTGTCGAGGGTGAGGCGCTGCCGGTGTCGGTGCTCTCTGTTTCACGTGAAACATCGGCGTCGCGGGAGACGGCTCCGACACGGGAGGCATCGGTCTTCTCATCGGCGGGAGCGTCCGTACGGGCCTCTGCGGCGAGCGCCGCGGCGATGCGGGCGGCGATGTCCTCGGGCATCGGCTCCGGCTCGGGCAGGCCGGTGAGCAGCCCGCGGATCTCCTCCAGCGATTCCCATACTTCCGCGCACAGCTCACACTCGGCGAGGTGGTCGCGGATCTCGTGCGCGCGGGATGGCGGGAGCAGCCCCTCGGTGAGATCGGAGATCTCGGAGACCTCCGGGTGCTGAGCCGTGTCGGTCGTGGATGTCACGGGCGTCCACCTCCTCCCTTCGCAGCGGCCGGGCCGTTCGCTTCTGAGCCCTTCGGTCCTGGCGCAGGTGGGACGGATGGGCCGGACGTCCGGTTCCTTTCGGTGACGCGGGTCTCTCCGTCGGGCTTCTCGCTCCCGTTCCCGCCGCGCAGGTGCCGGACCAGGGGGGCCAGTCTCGCCCGCCCCCGTGCGCACCGGCTCTTCACGGTCCCGGTCGGCACGTCCAGAATGCTGGCGGCCTCGGCCACGGGGTAGCCCTGCATGTCGACCAGGACGAGGGCCGCGCGCTGCTCGGCGGGGAGGGTGGCCAGGGCGGCGAAGAGCTGGCGGTGCAGATCCTGCCGCTCGGCAGGAGCCTCGGCCGACTCGTGCGGTTCCAGAAGCTGGTCGAGCCGCTCCGCGTCGTCCACCGGTGACGTCTTGCGGGAGGCGGCCTTGCGGACCCGGTCGAGGCAGGCGTTGACGGTGATGCGGTGCAGCCAGGTGGTGACGGCGGACTGGCCGCGGAAGGTGTGGGCGGCCCGGAAGGCCGAGACCAACGCGTCCTGGACGGCGTCGGCAGCCTCCTCCCGGTCTCCGAGAGTGCGCAGCGCCACGGCCCACAGCCGGTCGCGGTGGCGGCGTACGAGTTCACCGAAGGCGTCGGGGTCGCCCGCCACATGGCGGGCGAGCAGGTCCGAGTCGCTCGGTGCCTCGGGTGGAACGGAATCCACCGTGCTCCCCCTCCGAACCGGATCCGATGTCGTGTGCCACATTAACCGGCCGGCGCGCCCGGTGATCAGGGCCGGTGCGGAGCCTCCACACCGGCTCCCGGTCAGCCGAGGACGGAGATGTCGGTGATGCCACCGCGGTAGCCGCCGGTACCGTCCGCGGGCAGTTCCGTGATGTGGATCAGGACGTAGCGCGTCCGTACGGGCTTCTCCAGCTCCTGCTTGAGCGTCTTGCCGACGACCTGCTTTTCGGCGATCCGCTGGGGGAAGTCGGCCGACGAGGACGGTGACGTGGTGTCCGGGGCCGCCGCGAACACCGCGGTCGTCTGACCGGAGCGGTACATGTCGATGTCGATGGAGCGCACGTCCTGGACCTTGCCCAGGTCGACGATGATTCCGCTGCCCTGCCTGCGCTGGGGGAGGTTGCCGAAGTTCGCGAAGCCCAGGTAGCGGTTGGTGATCCACGCGGTGCTGGAGTTGTTGTCGACGGCGTGCCGTACGCCCTGCGGCTGGATCCCCGAGCCGTCGGGCATGAACTCAGTGGCCCCGGCGATGGTCAGCGGCTTGGGTGGGGCGGGCGGCGGCTTCTCGTCGTCGGTGGGCTGCGTGACGCCGGGGTCGACGGAGCCCTTGCGCTGGTCGAGCAGGATCTCCGCGAGCTGCCAGCTGCCGAGGCCGAGAGCGGCGATGAGGAGCGCCGAGACGCCCCACTTGAGGACCCGTCCGGTCCGGCTCTGCAGCGGGGCCGGAGGGGCTGCCAGCACCGGCTGGGCCACGGACGACGGAACGGTGGAGGGCCGCCCGTAGGTGCCCTGTTGATAGGTCGTCCGCTGGTAGGCGGGCTGCTGGTAGACGGGTTGGGCGGCGAACGTGGGTTCCGGCGGCCGGACGCGCGGCATGGCCGCGACGGCCTTGGCCAGTTCCTCGGGCGTTGTGCAGGGCGGCTCCTGCCGGGAGGCGGTGGCCCCGTCGTTGGCGAGCGCGCGCATGGCGAGTTCGGAGAGGCCTCGGTGGACGCCGGCGCGGACCTGGTCCGGGGCGATCAGCCCCATGCCCTTGGGCAGCCCGGAGAGGCCGTAGGCATCGTTCTCGTACGGCCAGCGCTTGGTCAGTGCGGCGTACAGGAGCGCGCCGATCGCCTCGGTGTCCTGGGCCAGGGGGCGGTCGGAGACGACACCGCGCAGGGCGGCGTTCACGGCGAGGCCGCGGATCCGGTACTGGCCGGTCGAACTGCGCAGTACCGCGCCGGGGGTGAGGCGCAGATGGGTGAGGCCTTCGCGGTGGGCGGCGGCCATGGCGTGGGAGAGCTGGCTGACGAGCTGGTAGGCGTCGTGGGCCTCCATCGGCCCGGCGGCCAGTAGCGCGGTCAGCTCGGTGGCGTCGGGGAGCCATTCGTGGACGACGTAGACGAGGTCGTCCTCCTCGACGGCGTCCAGCACCTGGACGAAGCGGGGGTCGCCGAGCAGGGCGGACGAGCGGGCCGCCGCCAGTACGGAGCGGGCTCGGGGGTGGTTGGCGGGCAACAGGTGGACGCCGACCGCGCGGCGCAGTTTCTCGTCGACGGCCCGCCAGCTGCTGAAGCCGTCCAGCCGGGTGACGCACTCCTCCAGGCGGTAGCGCCCGGCGAGTTTGTGGCCGCTGTGGACGTCGGGGGAGGCCGGAACGGCCTCGGAACGTGCCCGCCCGCCGTCCTGGCCCTTGGGGTTCTCAGGCTTCTCGGGGCTCGCGCCCTCGGTCTTCTCGGCCTGCGCCGTTCCGTCGTTCGTGGTCTCGTCCGCCTTGGCGGCCGACGGCTCGTCGCCGCCGTTGTGGGCCACGTCGACGGCAGCCGTGCTACGTTCCGCCACCGTCGTTCCTGCCTCCCCATCCGTTGCGCGAAGCCGGCCAGCTCGCCACAGTCACGCCAATTGTGCCCACACTCCGGCGCTATGCACGACACGCGCAGTCCGGGGATGGTTGTGCGATCGTGCGCTCATTCAGCGACCGAGCCGTCCACGGACCATGCCGACCAGGCCGTTGACCTCTTCGATGCGCATTTTCTTCGCCGCGACGAAGAAGATGCCCAGGAGGGTGATGCCGCCGCAGATCAGTGCGGCCAGCGATCCGGCGGCGCCTGAGCCGAGCAGTTCGAGGATCGCGTAGCCGACTCCGCCCCCGATCAGGGCTGCCGGGACGGCCGCCATGCAGAGCCGGGCGTAGGTCCGTACGACGTGCGCCCCGTCCAGGTCGCCGCCGAGCCGGGTGCGCAGTCGGCGCCAGGCGACGCCGACGCCGACCGCGTAGGCCAGACCGTAGGAGAAGGCCATGCCGACGACGGCCCAGCGCGCCGGGAGGACGACGTAGCAGAGGGCCGAGGCCGCGGCGTTGACGGCGGCCACGATGACCGTGTTGTAGAAGGGGGTCCGGGTGTCCTCGTACGCGTAGAAGCCGCGGAGCACGACGTACTGCACGGAGTACGGGATCAGGCCGAGGGCGAACGCCATCAGGATGAAGCCCATGGACCGGGCGGCCTCGGCGCCGCTGGAGGCGTACAGCAGGGTGCACATCGGCAGGCCGAGCGCGAGGAAGGTGAAGGCGACCGGGACGATGGCGACGGCGGAGTTGCGCAGCCCCTGCGAGATGTCGTCGCGGACCGCGCCGGGGTCGTTGTCGTGGGCGGCGCGGGAGATGCGGGGCAGCAGCGCGGCCATGACGGAGACGGTGATGATGGCCTGCGGCATGCCCCAGATCAGCTGGGCGTTGGAGTAGGCGAGGAACCCGGTGCCGTCCTTGTCGGACAGCTTGCCCGCCGCGGTGGCGAGCTGGGTGACGACCAGGACGCCGGCCTGGTTGGCGAGGACGAACAGCACGGTCCACTTGGCCAGCTTGACCGTCTTGCCGAGCCCGTGGCCCTTCCAGTCGAACCGGGGGCGGAAACGGAAGCCCGCTTCGCGCAGGTACGGAATCATCGCCAGAGCCTGGACGACCAGCCCGAGCAGGGTGCCGATGCCCAGCAGCCGGACGCCCTCCGGCGGGATCGTGTCCACGCCCATCCGGGATTCGGCGGAGGTGCCGTAGACCCAGATGAAGAGGCCGAACGTGATGATCATGACGACGTTGTTGAGGACCGGGGTCCACATCATCGCGCCGAACTTGCCCCGGGCGTTGAGGATCTGACCCATCACCACATGCACGCCCATGAAGAAGATGGTGGGCAGGCAGTACCGGGCGAAGGTGACGGCGACGCTGTTGGCGGCCACGTCGTCGGCGATGGTGCTCGACATCAGCTGGATCAACACCGGCGCGACGAGGACCGCAGCGGCCACGATCAGGCCGAGCGCGACCATGACCAGGGTCAGCAGCCGGTTGGCGAAGGCTTCGCCGCCGTCCTCGTCGTCCTTCATGGCACGGACGAGCTGCGGGACGAAGACCGAGTTGAGACCACCGCCGACGGTGAGGATGTAGATCATGGTCGGCAGGGTGTACGCGATGGTGTAGCTGTCACCGAGCAGCGCGGCGCCCAGGGCCGCGGTGATCACCAGCGACCTGATGAAGCCGGTGAGCCGGGAGACGAGGGTGCCGGCCGCCATCAGGGCGCTGGACTTCAGCACTCCGGAGACCCGGCCGCCGGACTTCGGCGGGACGGGGGCGGGGGCGGGGGCCGGCTCCGGCTCGGGCGGGCCCGGCGGCTTCCCGGCCCCTTCCTGGTCCCGGAAGAGGTGGGCGAAGGCGTCCGGCTCCTGCCGGTCGTCCGATGCCTGGGTGACGAGGGCGTCGACGCCGACGAACTGCGTGGTCGCCGGACGGTCCCCGTACGGGAGGTGGCGTGAGGGCCCCGAGGGCTCGGGAGGCGGCGTCTGGGCCCAGATGCGCGGGTCGGGGGCGTGCGGGGCCGCGGGGGGCTGCTGGTACAGCGCCTGCGGCTCCTGGTAGGTACCGGGGGGCGGCGGTGGGTGCGACGCCCGGTCGTAGAGCGCCTCGCCCACCGGGTCCTGGGCCGCGAGATCCTGGGCCCGGTAGGGGTCGTCCTCGTAGGCGTGCTGGAGGTACGGGTCGGGCGGCACCTGGCCGTCCTGGCCCGCGCCCGGGGGGACCGGGGGGCCGGACGGAGACCCTGCTCCGCCGGCACCCTGGCCGCGGTCACCGTCGTACGGCGCGTTCATCGAAAACCCCTACCTCATCGTCCCCGGCCGACCGGCCACGACAGACATCGCTCAACGGTCCACTTTCTCACCCGTTCCCGACGGGTCCCCGCTTTCCGGTCCGGTGTCCGGGGTCGGGTCACTCGGCTGCTCGGGTTCGCCGCCGTCGCCGTCGGCCGTGTCGCTTGCCACGGCGCGTTTGCGGGCTGTGTACATCCGGACACCGGCCAGCACCAGGAGCAGCAGGCCACCGGCGATGACGAGCAGGACGGTGGGGGTGACCTCGGAGACCTTCACGGTGAAGGTCATCTCCTCGCCGTACGGTGTGCCGTCCTCGGTGAAGAGCCGGGCGGTCACCTGGGCCCGCCCGTTGGCACTGGTCGCCGTGTCGAACTTCACCGACTGGCTGTGCCCGCCCGCGATCCTGACCGGCAGCTCGGCTTTCGTACCGTCGTCGTTGAACTTCAGCCGGATGTTGTCCGAGGACAGTCGCAGGACGAGCCGGTCGACGCCCTGCACCAGTTTGTTCTGCACGGTCACCGGGATCGTCGCGCTGCGGCCGGAGAGGGTGACGTCCGACTTGTCGATCAGCTGGACCTCGCCGGTGAGGTCCTTGAGGTAGGTGAGCACGGCGTCCCGGTACTCCCGTGCCTCCGGGGCGCGGCCCCGCCAGGACGTCGACATCGAGCGGTTGACCGCGTTGCCGAAGGGCGTCACCACGCGCTCGGGCTGGGTGAGGATGGTCTCGAAACTGTCGATGGAGCCCTGGGTGGTCCGGATGTCCTGGAACGCCTGAGTGGGCAGCTCCTGGCTGCGGAGCTTCTTCGGGTAGGCGGAGGCCCGCGGCACCTTGGTGGTCGCCAGGGGGTCCGGCTTCACCTCGGCAGCGGCCACCAGCTCCTGCGGCTGCGTCCAGCGGTCGCCCGAAAGGGCCTGGAGGGCACGGGCCATCGACTGTGCCTGGGCGGCCGTGGGCATCCGCTGGGGTGCCACGACGATGGAGCGCTCGTTGTCCGGTGCCTGCTCGTTGAGGGCGAGGGTCTGGGCGAGGAACTTCTGGACCGCGAGGGTCGAGGCGCCCGCCCGGAGCATGCTGCCTTCGAACGCGGTGGACAGCCGGGCGTCGGCGACGACAGCGGTGGTCCCCCCGCCGATCGGCCGGGCCGCCGTCGGGGTGTACGGCAGGTTCCCGGTCTCCCGGAAGCTGTCGCTGCGGGCGATCACATGGTGGGCGCCAGCGGAGGTCGCCACGTCCACGATGCCCGGGTCGACCGCGCCGTTCACGGGCCAGGCGAAGTCGGCGGACGGCTTCACGTGGAGGATGGTCTCGACTGTGGCGGCACCCACCGTGGAGGCGTTCTGCAGATGGCTGAGCGTCCCGGAGACGCCCTTGCCGCGGTGGGCGATCGAGGCCAGGTCCGGGTCGCCGAACGGCAGCGCGATCACCTTGCCGTCCTCCACCACCTTCTCCAGGGCGGTGAGCCACTGCCTGGCCACTGCCTGGTTCCTGCCCGGGACGGTGCCCTCGCCGGACTTCACGTGGTAGGGGCCGGCCATCGCGGCTGCGCTCGCCAGCAGGTCCGGGTCGATGACCCAGGTGACGGGGAGGCGGCTGCCGAGGGCGACCATCCGCTCCAGTCGGCCGCCGGGCGCCAGCTCCTTCGCCAGGGAGTCGTCGGTGAAGACCGGCGTCTGCTGTTCGTCGGAGCGGGTCTGCGCGGTGACGTGAGGGGAGGCGATCAGCGGCCAGAGGAAGGTGAGCTTCGTCCGCTTGTCGCTCTTCTCGGGCTGCCAGGGGAGGTACGAGCGCTGGATGCCCAGCACCTGCTCGTAGGAGGAGGAAGAGGTACGGCCGGAGACCGACACGCCCAGCTGGTAGACGCCCGACGCGTCGAGGTCCAGCTTGTCGACGGGGACGGTGAGCGTGAAGTTCTGGCTGACCCCCTTGCGCAGCGCGGGGAGCTTCACCGCGAACTTGTCGTCGATCGGGGCCGGGTCGGCACCGGGGAGGTACCCCTCGCGCTTGGCGGCGTCGTCGACCTCGCCCCGCCCGGAGAGCCGGGGGCCCACCCGCAGGTCGACCTCCGCGTCGTCGATCGTCTGGTTGCCCTGGTTGGTGAGCGTCCCGGAGACCGTCAGGGTGTCCCCCTTCACGGGGGCGGCGGGAGAGAGCGTGTCGAGGGACACATCGACCGTGCGGGAGCCCGTGGGGGCCTTCACGGCCTTCACCGGCTCGCCGGCCGCCGCACTCCCGGCGGCCGGAACGGCCAGCAGACCGGCCAGCAGAGGTGCACCGATGAGGCCGGAGGCTGTGCGCCGCAGCCACCGGCGGGCAGGAGAGGGACGCATTCCCTGGATGTCTGCCGCCTGGGCCACGCGTCTACCCGTTCCTCGTCGTCATCGGAGTCCGTCGGTCGTTGTCGGTCCTGCGTCCCCGCATGGTAACGAGGCGCGGAGGGCCGAAGTGCTGGGGTCCGGCTCACATGATCGCGGGAGGCCCGCAGGGTCCGGATAAACGGTGACGCCGCGGCCGGTCCGTGCACGTACCCTTTTCTGTTGTGCCGAACGCCAACGAAGAGAACGCCAGTGCCCTGAACCAGGTGCAGCATCGGGCGGTGAGTGAGCTGCTGCGTGTGTCCCCGGTCGCCGACGACCTCGCCCGCCGCTTCCGGGAGGCCGGATTCGGCCTCGCGCTGGTCGGCGGCTCGGTCCGCGACGCGCTGCTCGGCAGGCTCGGGAACGACCTGGACTTCACCACCGACGCCCGCCCTGAGGACGTACTCACCATCGTCCGCCCATGGGCCGACGCGGTGTGGGAGGTCGGGATCGCCTTCGGCACCGTCGGCTCCCAGAAGGACGGCTACCAGATCGAGATCACGACCTACCGGTCGGAGGCGTACGACAGGACCTCACGCAAGCCGGAGGTCTCCTACGGTGACTCCATCGAGGAGGATCTCGTACGCCGTGACTTCACGGTCAACGCGATGGCCGTCGCCCTGCCGGAGAAGGAGTTCATCGATCCGCACGGCGGCCTGAAGGACCTTGCCGACCGCGTGCTGCGCACCCCCGGTACGGCCGAGGCGTCCTTCTCGGACGACCCGCTGCGCATGCTGCGGGCCGCCCGGTTCGCGGCGCAGCTGGACTTCGAGGTGGCCCCCGATGTCGTCACCGCGATGACGGAGATGGCCGGCCGGATCGAGATCGTCTCCGCCGAGCGGGTCCGCGAGGAACTCAACAAGCTCCTTCTCTCGGCCCACCCACGCAAGGGCCTGGGCCTCCTCGTCGACACCGGGCTCGCCGACCACGTGCTGCCCGAACTTCCCGCTCTGCGGCTGGAAAGTGACGAGCATCACCGGCACAAGGACGTCTACGAGCATTCGCTGACCGTGCTGGAGCAGGCCATCGGCCTGGAGGAGGACGGCCCCGACCTCGTCCTGCGGCTGGCCGCGCTGCTCCACGACATCGGCAAGCCGAGGACGCGGCGCTTCGAGAAGGACGGCCGGGTCTCCTTCCACCACCACGAGGTGGTGGGTGCCAAGATGACCAAGAAGCGCATGACCGCACTGAAGTACTCCAACGACCTGGTCAAGGACGTGTCGAGGCTGGTCGAGCTCCACCTGCGCTTCCACGGGTACGGGGACGGCGAGTGGACCGATTCCGCCGTCCGCCGGTATGTCCGGGACGCCGGGCCGCTCCTCGAACGCCTCCACAAGCTGACCCGGTCGGACTGCACCACCCGGAACAAGCGCAAGGCGAACGCCCTCTCCCGGACCTACGACGGCCTGGAGGAGCGGATCGCCCTGCTCCAGGAGCAGGAGGAGCTGGACTCCATCCGCCCGGACCTGGACGGCAACGAGATCATGCAGATCCTCGGGGTCGGCCCCGGTCCGGTGATCGGCAAGGCGTACGCGTTCCTGCTGGAACTGCGGCTGGAGCACGGCCCGCAGGAACGGGACGCGGCGGTGTCGGCGCTCAAGGAATGGTGGGCGGGGCAGAGCTGAGCCGGTGCGGGGGGGGGTTTCGTTTGCCCCCCCCCCCCCCCCCATCCCCCCCCGCGCGGGGTTTTCCTTGACCCACCCACCCCCCCCCCCCCCCCCCCCCCCCCCCCCCCCACCCCCCCCCCCCCCCCCCCCCCCCCCCCCCCCCCCCCCCCCCCCCCCCCCCCCCCCCCCCCCCCCCCCCCCCCCCGCCCCCCGGCCCCGTTCCCGTACGGCCGCCTACTCGACCGTCACCGACTTCGCCAGGTTGCGCGGCTTGTCGATGTCCCGGCCCATCGCCAGGGCCGTGTGGTACGCGAAGAGCTGGAGCGGGATACCCATCAGGATCGGGTCCAGCTCGTTCTCGTTCTTCGGTACGACGATGGTGTGGTCGGCCTTCTCCTGCACCTGGTGCGCCACGGCGAGGATGCGGCCGCTGCGCGCCTTGATCTCCTCCATGGCGGCCCGGTTCTTCTCCAGCAGGTCGTCGTGCGGCACGATCGCCACGGTCGGCATCGCGGGCTCGATCAGCGCGAGAGGGCCGTGCTTCAGCTCGGAGGCCGGGTAGGCCTCGGCGTGGATGTAGGAGACCTCCTTCAGCTTCAGCGAGGCCTCGCGGGCCACCGGGTAGCCCCGCACCCGGCCGATGAACATCATCGACTTGGCGTCCGCGTACTCCGCCGCCAGCCGCTTGATCTCGTCCTCGCCCGCCAGGATCTCGCTGATCTGCTCCGGCAGCCGCCGCAGCCCGTCGATGATCCGCTTGCCGTCCGCGACCGAGAGGTCACGGATGCGGCCCAGGTGCAGGGCGAGCAGCGCGAAGGCGACCACGGTGTTGGTGAAGCACTTCGTGGAGACCACGCAGACCTCCGGGCCCGCGTGGACGTACATACCGCCGTCGGCCTCCCGGGCGATGGCGGAGCCGACCACGTTCACCACGCCCAGGACGCGGGCGCCCTTGCGCTTCAGCTCCTGGACGGCGGCGAGCACGTCGTACGTCTCACCCGACTGCGAGACCGCCACGTACAGGGTGTCGGGGTCCACGACGGGGTTGCGGTAGCGGAACTCGGAGGCGGGCTCGGCGTCGGCGGGGATGCGGGCCAGCTCCTCGATCAGCTGGGCGCCGATCTGGCCCGCGTGGTACGAGGTGCCGCAGCCGAGGATCTTGATCCGGCGCACCCCGCGCGCCTCGCGGGCGTCCAGGTTGAGGCCGCCCAGGTGCACGGTGGAGAACCGGTCGTCGATCCGGCCGCGCAGCACCCGGTCCACCGCGTCGGCCTGCTCGGAGATCTCCTTGTGCATGTACGTGTCGTGGCCGCCCATGTCGTACGACTCGGCCTCCCACTCCACCGTGGTCGGCGTGGCCGTGGTGGTCGACCCCTCCGTCGTGTACGTACGGAAGTCGTCGGCCTTCAGCGTGGCCATCTCGCCGTCGTCCAGCGTGACGACCTGGCGGGTGTGGGCGACCAGGGCGGCGACGTCGGAGGCGACGAACATCTCCTTCTCGCCGATGCCGAGGACGACCGGCGATCCGTTGCGGGCCACCACGATGCGGTCGTTGAAGTCCGCGTGCAGCACGGCGATGCCGTACGTGCCCTCGACCGAGCGCAGCGCCTGGCGGACCTTCTCCTCCAGGGTGTCGGCCTGGGCGCGGGCGATCAGGTGGACCAGCACCTCGGTGTCGGTCTCGGAGAGGAAGACGACGCCGTCGGCGGTGAGCTTGGCGCGCAGCTCGGAGGCGTTGTCGATGATCCCGTTGTGGACGACGGCGACCCTGTTCTCCGCGTCCAGGTGCGGGTGGGCGTTCTCGTCGCTCGGGGCGCCGTGGGTGGCCCAGCGGGTGTGCGCGATGCCGGTGGTGCCGGCGAACCGCTTGGGGACCTTGGCCTCCAGCTCACGGACCCGGCCCTTGGCCTTGACCGTCTTCAGCGTGCCCGGCTTGCCCGCCGCGGCCTTGCCGGTGATCACGATGCCCGCCGAGTCGTACCCCCGGTACTCCAGCCGCTGCAGCCCCTCCAGCAGCAGCGGTGCGACGTCACGCTTCCCGATATATCCGACGATTCCGCACATGGATTCTCTGCCCCTCCATCGACGTACACATTCCTTGAACCTGCCGCGCCCCGCACCCGGGCGCCCGGCCCGCTCAGCCGTAGACGATGCGGCGCAGCTGGCGGAGCGAGAGCTCCGGCGGCGCCACGGCGCGGTGCGGCAGCTCGGCCGCGATCCGCTCGAAGATCTCCGTGTTGACCAGGCCGCCGGACTGCAGTTCGCGGTGGCGGCGCCGGACGAAGTCGTCGGTGCTCTCGTCGAAGTACGCCAGCACGTCGAGGACCACCCGGGCCGCCTCACCGCGCTGGAGCGCGGTGGAGCGGACGAGGTGGTCGATGAGGTCGTCGTGCGACGAGCGGCGTTCAAGCACCCGTCGATATTGCGCGGCAGGACGCGGTTATGCAAGAAATCTGCCCGATATCAGGCAGGAGAGGTCGAGAAAGCGAGGCGGGCGGGTCGCGCGCCGGTCACATCCGGCTCAGGATCGCCTGCTTCGCCGTGCTGAACTCCTCCTCGGTCAGGACCCCGGCCCGGTGCAGCTCGCCCAGCTCCCGCAGTCGTCTCAGCAGCACGTCGTGGTCGTCGCCGGGCGGTACGGCGGCGGGTTCCGGCGCCTTGGTGAGGACCGGGGTCCCGGCGGGCGCGTCCACCGCCGTACGGGCCTGCGGCAGCCGGGCCAGCACTGCTGCCGCGACCACGACCGCCGTGTACTCCTTCTTGGACATCCCCCACAGCTCCAGGGAGTACATGTCGTACTTCGGAGGGGCCGAGACCGGGCCGTCCACCGGCTCGAACCGCAGGAAGCCGTTCTCCAGGCCTATCGAGGGCAGCCAGCGCACCGTCGCGATCCGTGACAGCGGCAGGGCCGCCGGGCCGCTCGCGGTCTTGGACTCCTCGGCCTTCCAGTTCCAGGTCAGCCGCACGGTCTCCCCGTCGAAGGAGGCCGTACCGTCGCCGCCCCCGCCCGAGACCGGCAGCGCGGGCCCCGGCAGCAGGAAGCGGTCCACCGGCCCTTCGGGGACCTGCTCGATCAGCAGCGCGTTGCGGACCTCGTCCACGAAGTACTCCGCCACCCCCGTACGGTCCTTCTCCACCGCCAGGACGTACGGATCGGCGCCGTCCTTCAACCGCCCGTCGGCGGCCCGCAGCACCGGGCAGGCGCCACCGCGCAGCCGGAGCCGCAGGCGGCCGCCCTTGCGCTCCGGCTCGAACGAGATACCCGCCAAGGCCTGTACGGGCACGGCCAGTTCACCCAGGGCCAGCCGGACCGGATGGGCCTTGCCCCCCGGCACGATGCGCACCGTCTCCCCGTCGAACGTCCACGTGCCGTCGCGCTGGATGATTTCTGCCATGCCCGCGATTCTGCCAGCCGGTCCCGGAGGGCGGGCCCTGTCCGCGACCGGCCGGACTCCCGGCGGGTGCCGGGAGCGGTCGGGAAGAGGTGAGCGCCCGGGGGACCGTCCCCGGGCGCTCACCGGCTCGGTGCGGACCGCTCAGTACGTGGCGATCGGGTTCTTCAGCCGACCCACCAACTGGAGCGCTCCGGCAGGGTCGTTGAGGTCGACCATCTGCTGGTTGTTACGCAGCTGGAGGCGGTTGAGGCAGGAGAGCGCGAAATCCGGGGCGAACAGGTCGTACCGCTCGAACTTCTCCGCGAGATGGGGCACCGACTCCTGGTAGTCGCGGGCGCACTCGGCGACCGTGCGCCAGAACGTGTCCTCGTCCAGGATCCCTTCGGTGGCCAGCCCGGCGCCCAGGAAGCGGAAGAAGCAGTCGAAGACATCGGTGAAGACCGACAGCAGCTTCATGTCCTCGGGGACCTCGGCCCGGATCCGGTCGACCTTCGGCGGCAGGACCGCGTCCGGGTCCATGACCGCGATCTCCTCGGCGATGTCCTTGAAGACCGTGCGGGTGACGATCCCGTCCTCCACGACCAGGATCACGTTCTCGCCGTGCGGCATGTAGACCAGGTCGTAGGCGTAGAAGCTGTGCAGCACCGGCACCAGGTAGGCGTCCAGGTAGTGCCGCAGCCACACCCGCGCGTCGAGCCCCGACTCCTCGATCAGGGCCCCGGCCACCGAGCGGCCCTCGTGGTCGGTGTGGAGCAGGGAGGCCATGGTGGCGACCCGCTCGCCCGGCTCCAGGGCCGGTACGGGGCTCTCGCGCCAGAGCGCGGCCAGCATCTTCAGATACGGGGAGCCCTTGGCGGTGGCCGCCTCGTACGCCCGGTGGTGGTAGCCGATCGCGGCCCGCTCCCGGATGATCGAGAACCGGGCGCCGGTCAGCAGGCTGTCGTGCTCGATGAGCGAGGCCAGCCAGTCGTTGATGGCGGGCGTGGCCTCCATGTAGGCGGCGGAGAGCCCGCGCATGAAGCCCATGTTCAGGACGGACAGCGCCGTCTTGACGTAGTGCTTCGTGGGGTGGTCGGTGTTGAAGAACGTGCGGATCGACTGCTGGGCCAGATAGGCGTCCTCACCCTCCCCGAGCACCACGAGGCGGCGTTCGGCCAGTTCGCCGGCGAAGGTGACCGCGAGTTTGTTCCACCACTGCCAGGGGTGGACGGGCAGCAGGAAGTACGCCTCCGGGTCCAGGCCGAGCGAGCGCAGGGTGGCGGCGAACCGCTCCCGGGTCTCCTCGCTCAGCTCGTTCGCGATCAGCCTGTCGTAGTCGAGACCGGCTCCGGCCGTGAAGGTGGCCCGGTCGCGCAGGGCGGCCAGCCACACCAGCCGGATCGGAGAGGCGGCCTCGGGGGCGTACGCACGGTACTCGTCGACCCCGAAACCGATCCGGCCGTTGTTGGCCACGAAGCACGGGTGGCCCTCGGTCATCCCGGTCTCGATGGCCTGGAATCCGGCCGCGACGAGCTGGCGGGAGGTGGCCGGTTCCTTGGTGAGTTTGTAGGCGGTTCCGGCCAGAGTGGAGGAGACCTCCTCCAGATAGACCGGCAGGACGTCGTCGCTCAGTCCGAGCGCGCCCCGCAGCTCGATGAAGAACTCCAGCGCGTCCAGGGGTACTTCGCTGCCGTGCCGGTGGCGTGTGATCGACTCGGCCTCGATCTGCCAGTGGTCCAGGGCGAACAGCCGTGCGGTGAAACGGTACTCCGTCCCCGCGTCGTCGCTACGGAGGGTGTAGCGGTCCTCGCCGACCGGAACGGGCGTCAGTAGCCGCTCATGGCTGAATTCCGCCAGTGCTTTGCGGACCAGCAGTCGGTTTGCGGTGGCCCAGCGGTCCGGGGAGAGGTGGGCGACGCTGTCGGTGAGGGCGGTCGTCATCGGTCGGTTCCTCCGGTTGCTGCTTCGAACTGCTCGCGGGTGCAGGCGCTGAGCAGCGCGTCCTTCTCCGGTTTGGCGATCTCCCGCAGCACCTCGAAGCCGACGGCCTTGTTGAGGGCCTGTACGGCGCTGTTGGTGACATCGGGCTCGACGACGACCCGGCGTACCGACGGGTCGGCGAAGAGGAAATCCATCACGGCGGTGATCACGGCCCGGGTGAAGCCGTGCACCGGGGTGTCGGTCGGTGCGACCAGGAAGTGCATCCCGACGTCGCCGGGCTCCGCCTCGTACAGCCCCTTCAGCTCGACCTCGGTGGGGTCGTACCGCTCGATCAGGAAGGCGGGCTCCCCGTCGTGCAGGCCGATGAACGCGTCGTGGTGCGGGTGGGCGGCGATCGCCATGTACTCCCGCTCCACGTCGTGGAGTCCAGCGCCGCCCATCAGCCAGAAGGCGGCCTTGGGGTGCGTCACCCAGCCGTGCACCATCTCGGCGTCCGCGAGCGGGTCGAGCGGGCGGACGGTGAACGTACCGATCTCTCCCGGAGAGTCGCCTTTCCCGGGATCTTCGTCGCTGCTGGTGCGGGGGCGGTTCATATCGCGAACTCCTGGAAGGCGATGGACTTCTCGACCGGGTAGTACTCACGGCCGAGCAGTTCGCCGATGATGTACGCGTTGCGGTAGGCACCCATGCCCAGGTCGGGCGAGGTGATCGAGTGGGTGTGCACCCCGGCGTTCTGCAGGAAGATCCCGCGGCCGGTGGTGTCGATGCTGTAGTTGCGGGCCACGTCGAAGCGGCCCCGGCTGTCGTGGCGCAGCCGGTGCTGGACCGGGTCCAGGAAGGCGGGGGCCTCGTAGCGGTAGCCGGTGGCGAGGATGAGCCCCTCGGTGGTCAGCTCGTACTCCTTGCCCTGCTCCTCCTGACGCAGCCCCAGGCGGTAGGCGCCGCCCTCCTCGTCGTAACGCGCGCTGACAAGGGCGGAGTTGGTGAGCAGCCGGGTCGGCACGGGGCCCGGCAGGTTCTTCTGGTAGAGCAGGTCGAAGATCGCGTCGATCAGCTCCCCGTCGATGCCCTTGAACAGACCCTTCTGCCCGGTCTCCAGTCGGTAGCGGGTCTCCTCGGGCAGCGCGTGGAAGTAGTCGATGTACTCCGGGGAGGTCATCTCCAGCGTGAGTTTGGTGTACTCCAGCGGGAAGAACCGCGGCGAGCGGGTGACCCAGTTGAGCCGGTAGCCGTGGACGTCGATCTCGGAGAGCAGGTCGTAGTAGATCTCCGCCGCGCTCTGCCCGCTGCCGACCAAAGTGATCGACTTCTTCTTCTGGAGTTCGGCTTTCCCTTCCAGATAGCGGGAGTTGTGCAGGAAGTCCCCGCCGAGACCGTGGCAGGCCTCGGGGATGTACGGCGGGGTGCCGGTCCCGAGGACGAGATGGCGCGAGCGCAGAACGGTCCCGGCGGCGGTGGTCACGGTGTAGAGCCCGTCACCCTCGTCGTAGGTCACCGCCTCCACGGTCTCGTCGAACCGGATGCTGTCCAGCTGGGCGGCGGCCCACCGGCAGTAGTCGTTGTACTCGGTCCGCAGCGGGTAGAAGTTCTCCCGGATGTAGAACGAGTAGAGTCTGCCGCGCTCCTTCAGATAGTTGAGGAACGAGTACGGCGAGGTCGGGTCGGCCATGGTGACCAGGTCCGACATGAACGGCGTCTGGAGATGGGCCCCTTCGAGGAACATCCCGGAGTGCCACTCGAAGTCCGGCTTGGACTCCAGGAAGACGCCGTTCAGTTCGTCGATCGGCTCGGTGAGGCAGGCGAGTCCGAGGTTGAACGGGCCGAGGCCGATCCCGATGAAGTCGTGGGGGTCAGGAAGCGCGGTCAAGGGAGTCTCCCAGGTACTGCTCGGCGTGGCCGGAGATCAGGTCGAGGACCGCGGCGATGTCTTCCACGGTCGTTTCGGGGTTGAGGAGCGTGAACTTCAGGAACTGGCGGGCGCCGACCTTGGTACCGGCGACGACCGCCTCGCCGGAGGCGAACAGCGCCTTGCGGGCGTGGAGGTTGGCACGGTCGATCTGGTCCGGGGAGGTGACCCCGGAGGGGATGTAGCGGAAGACGAGTGTGGAGAGCTGCGGCTGGACCACCACGTCGAAGCGCGGGTCGGCGACGAGCAGGTCCCATCCCTCGGCGGCCAGGTCGCAGACCTCGTCGAAGAGCTCGCCGATGCCGTCGGCGCCCATGACGCGCAGCGTCATCCACAGCTTGAGCGCGTCGAACCGGCGGGTCGTCTGGAGGGACTTGTCGACCTGGTTGGGTATCCGCTCCTCGGCCATCCGGCGCGGGTTCAGATACTCCGCGTGGTACGTGGCGTGGCGCAGGGTGGCCCGGTCGCGGACCAGCACGGCCGACGAACTCACGGGCTGGAAGAAGGACTTGTGGTAGTCGACGGTCACCGAGTCGGCGCGCTCGATGCCTTCGAGCATCCCGCGCCGCTGCCGGGAGACCAGCAGCCCGCAGCCGTAGGCCGCGTCCACGTGCATCCATGTGGCGTACCGCTCGCACAGGGCGGCGATCTCGGGCAGCGGGTCGATGGAGCCGAAGTCCGTGGTCCCGGCGGTCGCGACGACGGCCATGGGCACGGCACCCTCGGCCACGCAGCTCTCCAGCGCGCGGGCGAGGGCCACGGTCTGCATGCGCTTGTTGCCGTCGACGGGGACGGAGACCACCGCGTCCGGCCCGAGGCCGAGCAGCTTGGCGGACTTCTGCACGCTGAAGTGGCTGCACTCCGAGGTGAAGATCCGCAGCCGGGTGCAGTGCTCGGGGCGGACCTTCGCCTCCTCGCGGGCCAGCAGGAGGGCCTGGAGGTTGGACTGCGTACCGCCGCTGGTGAAGATCCCGTCGGCGGCCGGTCCGAAGCCGATGCGCTCGGTGGTCCAGTCGATCAGCCGGCGCTCGATGAGGGTGCCGCCCGCGCTCTGGTCCCAGGTGTCCAGGGAGGAGTTGACCGCGGAGAGCACGGCCTCGCCGAGCACGGCGGGGATGACGACCGGGCAGTTGAGGTGGCCCAGGTAGCGGGGGTGGTGGAAGTAGACGGCGTCGCGGAGGTAGACCTCGCCCAGCTCGTCGAGGGCGGCGGTGGCGTCGCCCAGCGGGCGGTCGAGGTCGATCGTGTCGAGGACGGGAGAGAGTTCGTCGACACCGATGCCGCTGAAGGGGCGTTCGGTGGCGGCGAGTTTGGCCGCGACCCGTTCCACTCCTGCGGTGACGGTACGCCGGTAGTGCTCCGCAGTCGTGTTGTTGAGCAGGTGCGAACGCATGAAGGGGTCCTCCCGGGTGAGGGGAACTTCATCGCGCCCCTCCGGGCAGGGGAAGAAGGGGGACGAGAGACGCGATGTCGAAGTGAGGTAAGCCTAACCTAAGGGTGATCGTGGTTTGTCCTGCACCCCTTTGGGCGGGGTGATTGTGTGCTTGGGTGGGCTTTCGGGGCGGGGGCGAGCCCGCGTGGGGGCGCCCTCCGGGTCAGGGAGCCTGGGGCGGGGCCTGCTCCACCGCTCCGGCGTGCGCGATGGTCTCCGCCCGCAGCTGCTCCTCGCTGAGCCCCCGCCGCCAGTACTCGGCGAAGGCGACCCGCTCGCCGTCGAAGCCGCGCTCCTGGACCAGGTGGCGGCGCAGGGCGCGCACCTCGGACGACTCGCCCGCGATCCAGGCGTACGGGGTGCCCTCCGGCAGCTCGGCGGCGCGCACGGCCTCCACGGCTGGCAGGGCGCCCTCGCTCCGGACGAGCCAGCTGATCCGGGCCTTGGCGGCGGTGTTGAGGGCCTGTCGGTCCTCCGTCTTCGGCACCTCCAGCCAGACCCGGGCGGGCATCCCGGCGGGCAGCCACTCCAGGGCGGCGGATGCGGCGGCGAGGGCCGTCTCGTCGGCCCGGATCAGCACCCAGTCGGTGTCCTTCGGCGGCCGGAAGCGTACGGAGGTGTTGTCCTCGACGGCCGGTCCCAGCACCTTGAGCCGGTCGCCCGTCGTCGCCATGAGCGCCCAGCGGGAGGCGGGCCCGCCGTCACCGCGGAGCGCGAAGTCGATGTCCACCTCGGTGGAGCCGTCGGCCCTCACGCGCTGGGCCCGCACGGTGTACGTGCGCACCACCGCCCGTACGTCCTCGGGCAGCGCCCGCCACTCCGGGTGCCAGGCCCCGTCCGCGCCCTCCGCTACCACGGCCTCGCTCTGTCCCGGGTGCGGCAGGAAGATCGACAGGCTCTGGTCCCGACCCCCGGCTCTGAACCCGTCGGCCCCGGGCCCGCCCAGGGTGACCCGCAGCATGGAGGGGCCGAGTCGCCTGGTCCGCAGGACGGTCAGGTCGAAGAACCGGAAGGGGGCGACATGGGGAACGGCGGCAGTCGTCGTCAACGAGGGCTCCTCCGGAACGGGCGGGAGCGGCGGGCGGACGGGCCCGGCTCCGGCGAGGGCGATCCGAGGGAAGGTTAGCCTAACCTTGCTGGATGGTCACGGTGTCGTGCGGGTTCCGGTGCCGGGTGCCACGGCGCCCAGCCGCGCGGGAGCCGCCCGCCGCCGCCCCACCTGCTGCGATCGATGCCGAAGGGGGCGAGCGCCCACGGCACCCGCCCCCTCCTCCCCGCCCGGCGCACCCCGCCCGGCCGCGAGCCCTACTCGGGCAGGCCGGGTCCGGCGTTCTTGAGGACGGACGAACCCGCCCCCGTCACCCCGCCCTTGGCCCCCGGCAGGATGCGGACCGTGTTCTCGCCCGGCACCGAGACGGCAAGATCGGCGCGGCCGTCCCGGTTGAGGTCCCGCAGCCGGACGTCGTAACCGAAGCTGTCGTACGCCTTGATGTCCCCGGCCACCCCGGGGAGCGACTTGCCGATCTCGGCCGAGCGCGATCCGGCGAGCCCGCCCTTCCCGCCCAGGAAGAGATGGGCCGCGCCGGAATCGGTCCGGGTGCCGATCTTCTCGGTCGGTACGCCGACGGCGAGGTCCGCGTACCCGTCGCCGTTCGCGTCCCCCGCGGCCACCGACGCGCCGAACGCGTCGCCCCGCTCCGCGACGCCCGGCACACCGGCCGTGTCCTGGGTGAACGTGGCGCTCTTGCTGCCTGGCCCGGAGGAGGTGCCGTACCAGACGGCGACCGCGCCCCGCCGGTCGCTCGCGTGCGGGTTGCCGATGGCGATGTCCCCGTACCCGTTCCGGTCGAAGTCACCGATGGCCGCGTCCAGCCCCCGGCGGGCCTTCTTGCCGTCGATCACCTTGACCGGGCCGGAGGTCAGACCACCGGCCGCGCCCTTGAGGAACCAGGCCTCGGTGCGGAACGCGCTGCCGACGCCGCGCGCCCCGAGGACGACCAGGTCGGTCTTCTTGTCGCCGGTGACCTGGCCGGCCGCGATGGTGTCGCTGTGCCAGCCCTGGCCCACCCGGTCGTACGTGCTGACCTTGCCCAGGCCGCCGGCCTTGGTGAAGCCGCCCCGGTAGAGGTAGACGTCACCGGCGTTCACGACCGCGATGTCGGGGCGGCCGTCCCCGTTGAAGTCCCCGGTGGCGATGTCGGCGCCGAACCCGCCGTACGCGCCACCGCCCTTGCGGGGCAGGGACGTTCCGCCCTTGAGACCCTTGGCCGAACCCCATACGAGGGTGACCGAGCCGACGGGGGTGGGCCCGACCTCCTCGCTCGGGTTGCCGACGATGAGGTCCGCGTACCCGTCCCCGTTCAGATCGGCGCTGTCCAGCACCGCCCCGAACTGGTCGTTCTGCTCCCCGACTCCGGGGATGCCGGGCGAGTCCTGGTGGATGACCTGCTTCCTCGACGTCAGCCCCTTGGGGCCGCCGTAGGTGATGAGGACGGCGCCACCGGTGATGGCGCCCAGACCGTCGTGCGCGTACGGGACGGCAAGGTCCCGGTAGCCGTCCCCGTCGAAGTCGTCGGCGTGCTTGGCGGGGGCGGCCGAGGCGGGCGCGGCGGCCAGCAGCGGCACCGGCCCGGCGGCGAGCGCCACCCCCACGGCGATCGACGTCGTACGGAGACGGAACCGACGCGCACGGGCGGGGCGGGAGGGTCTGGGGTGCTGGTTCATGGAGGGCTGCTGCTCCTGGGGTTCAGGGCCGTGCCCCGGCGAGGGGCAGGGCTGCCGACGACACACGCAAGACCGCCGCCGGGGGCGGAAGGTTGTACGTGCGGCGGAGTCCGCCCGGAGCCCGCCCCGGCGGCGCGGTCCGAAGGCGTTGACCGCCATGGTGACCGCGATAGAGAGCCGTGGCTGGTCAGGTCAGGCGGTCGCCTGTATTCCCGATCTCAACACAGGGGCGTCGGCGTGATGCACAGCAGAACAAGGTGCTACAGCGGCCTACGCGATCAGCCGACGCGTGAACCCGGCGCCGACCAGCCGCTCGTACGCCGCCACGGCCTGGTCCGGCACCGGCTGCTCGATCACGAAGCCCTGCGCGGGGTAGAGCAGCAGCCGCTGCAAGGTCGAGTCTGGTCGCCCCTGCTGTGGGGGCGTCCCGGGGCGACTCGGTTCGCGATGAAGGCGACTTCGTCGCCGTCGCGCCGTTTCGCTTTGTCGTAGCGGTCGATGCCCAGCCGCTTGAGAGCTGCCGGCGGCCGTACGACAGTGCCATGTCCGCGCGAAGAAGTGACCAGGCCCTCTGCCTCCAACGCCTTGTACGCCGCATGGACCGTGGACTTGGAGCCCTCGCCCGCCGCCACGAGATCTCTGATGCGCGGCAGCCGCTGACCCGGCGCGTACTCGCCAGTCCTGATGCGCTCGGCCAGTTGGACGGTGTTCTTGTCGTCCCAGCCGGTGGCCACGAGCAGGCAGACCTCGACCTCGTTCCCGGAGCCGCGCTCCGGTGGCCGCCTTGCCGGTGCGGGCATTCGCTCTGCCTCGACCTTGGGCCGTCGGAGGCGGATGGGGAGGAGCGATGACCCGCTGACGCGACCACCCCTGCCGCCATGGAATATCCCACGGCGGCACGGGCGGTCATGTCGGAACAGCAGCGGCAAGCTCAGGCCGGCAGCCCCAACTCCCGGGCGATCAGCATCCGCTGGACCTCGCTCGTGCCCTCGCCGATCTCCAGGATCTTCGAGTCGCGCCACATCCGGGCCACCGGGTACTCGTTCATGAAGCCGTAGCCGCCGTGGATCTGCGTGGCGTCGCGGGCGTTGTCCACCGCGACCGTGGAGGAGTACAGCTTCGCGATCGCCGCCTCCTTCTTGAACGGTTCGCCCGCCACCAGGCGGGAGGCCGCGTCGCGCCAGCCGATGCGGGACATGTGGGCGCGCGTCTCCATGTCGGCGATCTTGAACTGGATGGCCTGGTTGGCACCGATCGGCTTGCCGAAGGCGTGGCGTTCGGCCGCGTACTTCACGGACTCGTCCACGCAACCCTGTGCCAGGCCCGTGGCCAGGGCCGAGATCGCGATGCGGCCCTCGTCCAGGATGCGCAGGAACTGGGCGTAGCCCCGGCCCTCCTCGCCCAGGAGGTTGGCGGCGGGGACGCGGACGTCGGTGAAGGACAGTTCGCGGGTGTCCGAGGCGTTCCAGCCGACCTTGGAGTAGGGGGCCGCGACCGTGAAGCCGGGGGTGCCGGAGGGGACGATGATCGCGGAGATCCGGGGGCGGCCGTCCTCCTTGCGGCCCGTCACGGCCGTGACCGTGACCAACTCCGTGATGTCCGTGCCCGAATTGGTGATGAAGCACTTCGAGCCGTTGATCACCCACTCGTTCGTCGCCTCGTCCAGCACCGCGGTCGTCCGGGTGCCGCCCGCGTCCGAGCCGCCGTCCGGCTCGGTGAGGCCGAAGGCGCCCAGCGCCTCGCCCGCGCACAGCTTCGGCAGCCACTGGCGCTTCTGCTCCTCCGTGCCGAAGAGGTGCAGCGGCATCGCGCCCAGCGAGACCCCGGCCTCCAGGGTGATCGCCACCGAGGAGTCGACCCGGGCCAGCTCCTCCAGGGCGATCCCGAGCGCGAGGTAGTCGCCGCCCATGCCGCCGTACTCCTCCGGGAACGGCAGCCCGAACAGGCCCATCCGCCCCATCTCGCGCACGATCTCGTACGGGAACTCATGGCGCTCGTAGAATTCGCCGATCTTCGGCGCGACCACGTCGTGCGCGAACTCCTCGACCGTGCGGCGCAGTTCCTCGTGCTCGGCGGTCAGCCGGTGGTCCAGGGACATGGGATCACTCACTCCTTGTGGGAGGGGGAAGAAGGGGGAGGTGTCAGGGCGCGGACCGTGCGGGACGGGCTCGGTCGGCCCAGGTGTCCGGCCAGCCAGACGCTGGTGGCGGTGAGGGCGGCCAGGTCGACGCCCGTCTCGATGCCGAGGCCGTCGAGCATCCACACCAGGTCCTCGGTGGCCAGGTTGCCCGTGGCGCTCTTCGCGTACGGGCAGCCGCCCAGGCCGCCCGCCGAGGCGTCCACCGTGCTCACCCCGTGCTGGAGCGCCGCCAGGGTGTTGGACAGCGCCTGGCCGTAGGTGTCGTGGAAGTGGACGCCGATCGCCTCCGTGGGGACGGCGGAGGCGTTCAGGGCCGTCAGCAGCGCCGTCACGTGGCCCGGCGTCGCCACTCCGATCGTGTCGCCCAGCGACAGCTCGTCGCAGCCCAGGTCCATCAGCGCCTTGGCCACCTTCACCACCTGGGCGACCGGCACCGCGCCTTCCCACGGGTCCCCGAAGCACATCGACAAGTACCCGCGCACCCGGACCTGCTCCGCCTTGGCCCGCGCCACCACCGGCTCGAACATCGCCAGCGACTGGTCGACCGTGCGGTTCAGATTGCGGGCCGCGAACGTCTCCGTGGCCGAGCCGAACACCGCGATCGACCGGGCCCCGAGCGCCAGCGCCCGGTCCAGGCCCCGTTCGTTCGGCACGAGAACCGGGAGGGAGACCTCCCCCTTCTCCGCGATATCGCTGAGAAGGGGGAACAGCGCCTCCGCGTCGGCCAGTTGCGGCACCCACTTCGGGTGGACGAAGCTCGTCGCCTCGATCGTCGACAGTCCCGCGGACGCCAGGCGGTGGATGAACTCCGCCTTCACCTCCGTCGGGACCGTCTCCTTCTCGTTCTGGAGGCCGTCCCGCGCTCCTACCTCGTGGATGCGGACCCGGGGCGGCAGCCCGGGTGCCTGGACCTCCATGGGGAGCCCCTGTGCGCTCATGCGTCCTCCCTGTCGGTCGACGGGGCCACGACGGCCAGGACCTGGTCCATCGCGACCGTCGCCCCCGCCGTGACGTCCAGCTCCGTCACGGTCCCCGCGTGCGGGGCCGAGATCACGTGCTCCATCTTCATCGCCTCCACGACGAGCAGGCTCTGACCTGCCTCGACCTCGTCACCGACGGCCACCTTCACCACCGTGACCGTGCCCGGCATCGGGGCCGCCAGCGTGTCCGCCCCGGCCCGGCCGGCTCCGCTCAGGGACGCCTCCACCGGGTCGTGGTCCTGGACGTGCCAGGTGTCGCCGTCGCGGCCGAGCCAGTCGTCCGAGCGGTGGAAGTGGTGCGTCACACCGTCGAGTTCGACCGTGACCCGGGTGGGTGTGACGGTCGCCTCGCGCGGAGCCCCGTACGTCACCGGGTCCGCGCCCGACACCCGCAGCGGGAACCTCAGCGGCGCCCGGACACCCCCCGTACGCCATCCGCTCGGCACCGAGAACGGGTCCGTCCAGCCCCCGGCGTCCGGCCGGGGCGCCAGGGCGTCGAGGCGGACGGCGGCCGCCGCCGCGTACACCTCGTCCGGGACCCGGTCCGGCACCAGGCCCGCCGCCTCGCGCGCCACCAGCCCCGTGTCCAGGTCGCCGGAGACCACGTCCGGGTGGGCCAACAGGCGGCGCAGGAAGCCCGCGTTGGTCGGGACGCCCAGGATCACCGTGTCCGCCAGGGCCGCCCGCAGCTTGCGCAGGGCCGTCGGGCGGTCGGGTCCGTACGCGATGACCTTCGACAGCATCGGGTCGTACAGGCTGCCCACCGGCACGCCCTCGCTGAGCCCCGAGTCCGTCCGCACACCGCCGCCCTGCGGCTCGTTCAGCGCCAGCACCGTACCGCCGGAGGGCAGGAAGCCGCGGGACGGGTCCTCGGCGCAGACCCTCGCCTCGATCGCCCAGCCGGTCAGGGTGATGTCCTTCTGGGTGTAGGGGAGTTGCTCGCCCGACGCCACCCGCAGCTGCCACTCCACCAGGTCCAGGCCGGTGATCAGCTCGGTGACCGGGTGTTCGACCTGGAGGCGGGTGTTCATCTCCATGAAGTAGTACGAGGACGGGTCGCTGCCCGGGACGATGAACTCCACCGTCCCCGCCCCGACGTAGCCGCAGCTCCGCGCCGCCTGGACCGCTGCCTCGCCCATCGCCGCCCGGGTCGCCTCGTCCAGCAGGACGCTCGGCGCCTCCTCGATGATCTTCTGGTGGCGGCGCTGGAGCGAGCACTCGCGCTCGCCCAGGTGCACCACGTTGCCGTGGGCGTCGGCCAGCACCTGGATCTCGATGTGGCGCGGGCGGTCGATCCACCGCTCGACGAGGAGGGTGTCGTCGCCGAAGGAGGCGCGGGCCTCCCGTCGGGCCGCCGCGATCTCCTCCGCCAGCGCCGCCGCGTCCCGGACCAGGCGCATGCCCTTGCCGCCGCCGCCCGCCGAGGGCTTGAGCAGGACCGGGGTGCCGATCTCCCGGGCCGCCGACTCCAGTTGGGTGTCCGTGAGGCCGCTGCCCGAGGAGCCGGGGACCACCGGGACCCCGGCCGCCGAGACCGTCTCCTTCGCCCGGATCTTGTCGCCCATGAGGGAGATCGCGGAGGCCGGGGGGCCGATGAACGTCAGGCCCGCGTCCGTACAGGCGGCAGCGAACTCGGCGTTCTCCGCCAGGAATCCGTAGCCCGGGTGGACCGCCTGCGCGCCCGTGCGGCGGGCCGCTTCCAGGAGCGCGGATACGTTCAGATAGCTCTCCGCGGCGGGCGGCGGGCCGATCCGCACCGCCGTGTCCGCCTCCCGCACGTGCCGGGCGTCGGCGTCCGCGTCGCTGAAGACCGCGACCGAGCGCACCCCCAGCTCGCGCAGGGTCCGGATCACCCGGACGGCGATCTCGCCGCGGTTGGCGACCAGCACGGTGTCGAACATCGTCGTCATCTGTTCCTCACATCCGGAAGACGCCGAAGCCGGGCCCGGCCGGGTCCTTCTCGGGCAGCGGGGCGTTGGCGCAGGCGGTCAGGGCGAGGCCGAGGACCTGCCGGGTGTCCACGGGGTCGATCACGCCGTCGTCCCAGAGCCGGGCGGTGGCGTAGTACGCGTTGCCCTGGGTCTCGTACTGGGCGCGGATCGGGGCCTTGAACGTTTCTTCGTCCTCGGCGCTCCACTCGTCGCCGAGCTGGTCGCGCTTGACGGTGGCGAGGACGGAGGCGGCCTGCTCGCCGCCCATGACGGAGATCTTGGCGTTGGGCCACATCCACAGGAAGCGGGGGCCGTAGGCCCGGCCGCACATCGAGTAGTTGCCCGCCCCGTACGAACCGCCGACCACGACCGTCAGCTTCGGGACGCGCGTGGTGGCGACCGCGGTGACCATCTTGGCGCCGTGCTTGGCGATGCCGCCGTGCTCGTAGTCCTTGCCGACCATGAAGCCGGAGATGTTCTGGAGGAAGACGAGCGGGATGCCGCGCTGGTCGCACAGCTCGATGAAGTGCGCGCCCTTCTGGGCCGACTCGGCGAACAGGATGCCGTTGTTCGCGACGATCCCCACCGGGTGGCCGTGGACGCGGGCGAAGCCGGTGATCAGCGTCTGGCCGTACTCCGCCTTGAACTCCTGGAAGCGGGAGCCGTCCACGACCCGGGCGATCACCTCGCGTACGTCGTAGGGGGTGCGGGAGTCCACGGGCACCGCCCCGTACAGACCCGCCGGGTCGACCTTCGGCTCCTCGGCCGGCTCGACCGACCAGGGGAGCGGGGCTCGGGCCGGGAGGGTGGACACGATGTTGCGGACGATACGGAGGGCGTGCGCGTCGTCCTCCGCCAGGTGGTCGGTTACGCCGGAGATCCGGGAGTGGACCTCGCCGCCGCCCAGCTCCTCCGCCGTCACGACCTCACCGGTCGCGGCCTTCACCAGGGGCGGGCCGCCGAGGAAGATCGTGCCCTGGCCGCGCACGATCACGGCCTCGTCGCTCATCGCCGGGACGTATGCCCCGCCCGCCGTGCAGGAGCCCAGCACCGCCGCGATCTGCGGGATCCCGGCCGCCGACATCCGGGCCTGGTTGTAGAAGATCCGCCCGAAGTGGTCCCGGTCGGGGAAGACCTCGTCCTGCATCGGCAGGAACGCGCCGCCCGAGTCGACCAGGTACAGGCAGGGGAGACGGTTCTCCAGGGCCACTTCCTGGGCGCGCAGGTGCTTCTTCACGGTCATCGGGTAGTACGTGCCGCCCTTGACGGTCGCGTCGTTGGCGACGACCACGCACTCCCGGCCCGAGACCCGCCCGATCCCCGCGATCACACCGGCGGCCGGGGCCTGGTCCCCGTACAGCCCGTTCGCCGCCAGGGGGGCCAGCTCCAGGAACGGCGAACCCGGGTCCAGGAGGGTGTCCACCCGGTCCCGGGGGAGCAGCTTGCCGCGCGCCTCGTGGCGGGCCCTGGCCTTCTCACCCCCGCCCAGCCGCGCCGTGGCGAGGCGCCCCGCCAGCTCGTCGGAGAGCGCCTGATGCGCCGCCTCGTTGGCCTGCCAGGCCTCCGAGGCGGGATCGGCCGCGCTCGCCAGGACCGGTGCCTGCTGCATCGTGTCGAGCCCCCTTGCCCGTACCGCGATCACGTGAGTGGTCTTCCCGTGGTGTTAATGACCGTTAACGCGTTTCCCTCAGGTTAACGAGCGCTAACGACCCTGTCTAGAATGAATCCTCATGAGCACCCATGCCGCCGCCCGCGTCGCGGCCCCCACCCGCCGCGAGCAGATCCTGCGGGAGGCGGCGCGCCTCTTCGCCGAGCGCGGCTTCCACGGTGTCGGCGTCGACGAGATAGGCGCGGCGGTCGGCATCAGCGGCCCCGGCCTCTACCGCCACTTCCCCGGCAAGGACGCGATGCTCGCCGAGCTGCTGGTCGGGATCAGCGAGCGGCTCCTCGAAGGCGGCCGTCTGCGGGTGTCGGAGGACGCGGCCCGGGGTGGCGGCTCCCCGGGGGCGCTCCTGGACGCGCTCATCGAGGGCCACATCGACTTCGCCCTCGACGACCGCCCCCTCATCACCCTCCACGACCGCGAGCTGGACCGGCTGCGCGACACGGACCGCAAGCGGGTGCGTCGGCTCCAGCGGGAGTACGTGGAGGTCTGGGTGGGTGTCGTCCGGGCGCTGTACCCCGCCCTCGCCGAGAGCGAGGCCCGCGTCACCGTGCACGCCGTCTTCGGCCTGCTGAACTCCACCCCGCACCTGGCCCGCCCGGAGGCCCGCCCCGGCCGTGTGGCCACCGCCGCGCTGCTGCACCGGCTGGCCCGCGGGGCCTTCGCCGCGGCGGCCGCGGACCCCGCCTGAGCGGGAGATCCGGCCCCTGGGCAACCCCGGGCGGCTTCTTCCCGTCTGTTCGACCAGAACGAGGAGAGTACGGGGGAGTTCCACCATGGCCGTCTCGCTGGGTGAAGAGATCATGCTGCTGTCGCTGGACGACACGACCGGTGCGGCGAAGGGGGAGTCGGCGGCCCGCTGGGGAGTGGCGGCCGGGATGCTCCTGGAGCTGGTGATGGCGGGCCGCGTCACGGTGCGGGGCGGCCGCGTCGAGGTCTTCGACCCGTCGCCGACCGGTGACCCCCTGCTGGACGGGCGGCTCGACCGGCTGGCCCGCTGGGTCCACGGCGCCTCCAGCAGCCGCAAGGTGGTCGACTGGCTGACCCGGGAGCATGTGAAGGGCTCCAGGGACGTCGTGGACAGCCTCTGCGCCCGCGGACTGGTGACCGAGGAGCGGCACCGGGCCCTCGGCCTCTTCCCCGTACGCCGCTATCCGGAGGTCGACGGGTCCGTCGAGCGGGAGCTGCGGGCACGGCTCGCCGCGGTGGTGCTGTCCGGGGCCGCGCCGGACGCCCGTACGAGCGCCCTCGTCGCCCTGGTGCACGCCACGGGGATGCACCCGCAGGCCTTCCCCGGGCTGCCGAAGAAGCAGGTGGCCCCGCGGATGGCGGAGATCTCCGGCGGCCACTGGGTGGGCGTGGGCGTGCGGGAGGCCATCCGCAACCTCCAGGCCGCGATCTCCACGGTGACCGTGGTGACGGTGCTCTCGGTGGTGCCCTGAGCGGGGCGCCCGCCTCGGCGGCGCTTGAGCGGGCTGCCCGAGCGGGCTGCCCGAGCCGGAGGACGGTCCGAGCGGTCCGTCTGTCGGACGGAATACTCTGTTCACATGAGTGAGCGAGGGATGCAGGAGCTGGCGCTGCTGCTGCTGACGGCGTTGGCCAACGAGCCGCGTCACGGATACGCCATTGCCCAGGAAGTCAAAGCCATGACGGACAGCCGTGTCGTGCCGCGGACCGGGGCGCTGTACGGGGCGCTGGACAGGCTCCTGGCCGAGGGGCTGATCCAGGTGGAACGGGAAGAGGTGGTGGGCGGCCGGGCGCGGCGGGTCTTCGCCCTGGCCCCAGCCGGACGGGAGCGGCTGGAGGAGGAGGCGGAGCGCCTGGCCGCCACCGCCCGCGAGGTCAGGCGGCGGCTGGCCGGCGGCGCGACGGCCACGGCGTGACCGGCGTCCTGGTCCGCCTGTATCCGGCCGCCTACCGAGCTGCCCACGGGCGGGAAATCGTCGATGTGCACCGGGAGATGACGGCGGACCTGCCGCGTGCGGCGAGGCTGCGCGCGGACGCCGACCTGGCGGCGCACGCCCTGAGGGTCCGGCTGCGGCTGGACTCCGCGTCGGCCTCGGGGCGGCTGTTCGCCCTGGCCGCCCCGTTCGTGCTGGCCGGCGCGGCCGTGGCCAGCGGGCTCGGGCTGACCCGCTGGTACGCCGGGCTCGTCCTCTCGCCGTCCCCGGTGTGGGTCCAGCTGTCCGCCACGGACGGCCCGTGGGCCCTGTACCTGCTGCTCTCCCTGCTGGTGTGCGTCGGCGCGGTCGTCGCCCTGACCGGCCGCTGGGCACTGGGCGCGGGCATGGCCGTCTGCGGGCTGCTGGGGGCGGCGGCACAGGGGCTCGCCACTCCGCACCTGTACGGGTACGGGGGCGTCGCTCCGGCGGCGGCGCTGCTGAGCGTCGCGGTCGTCCTGGCCTGCCCGCCGGACCGGCGCGGCGACAGGCGGCTGGGCGCGGTCGCCGGAACCATGGCCGCCGTGGCGTGGTTTCCCGTCGTCGTCGTGGAGACCAGGGCCCTCGGGGTGACCACGGACTACGGCGCCTGGCCCGTCCTGGTCCTCGCCTGCACCGGGGCCGCCCTCGCCCTGCGCTCCCGTTCCTCGGGGCTGCGGGAGACGGGGGCGATGGCTCTGGCCTCGCCGCCCCTGATCGCCCATACCTATACGGGCGCCTGGCAGGAGCCGGTGCCCGTCCTCGTCATATTCCTCTGCCTGCCGGCCGTGGCCGTGCTCACCGCGCTCGTCCAGGCCGTGCGGCGACGGAGCTGACCCGGCGGGGCTGACCCGACGTCTTCGCCCGGGGCCGCGCGACCGGTGCGACGGCGCGGGCCCCGCGTCACCCCTCGGTTGCCATAGTCCGTTGAAATGAATAGTCTCTCTGACGTTCTATCCGTGAGGGTCCGCGGCGTGGTGCGCGGAGGCCCCGGCTCCCCCGAGCAGAGAAGACCGTCGAGTTGCCGTTCACCCTGTCCCACCCCGCCGTGGTGCTCCCGCTGCTGCGCAAGCCGTTCGTTCCGGCGGCCCTGGTCGCGGGCGCCGTCGCGCCCGACGCTCCGTACTTCCTGTCCGCCCTCGGCGTGGCCTCCCGCAGCGCCCAGGACTGGTACGAGCCGTTCCTCAACCCCACACAGACCCACTCTCCCGTCAGCGGCCTGCTGGTCAGCCTGCCTTTCGCCCTCGCCCTGGTCGCCGTCTGCCGCATACTGCGCGCGCCGGTCGCGGCCCTGCTCCCGCCCGGCCTCCGCCTGCCCGGACCCGCACCGACGACCGGCCTCCCGGCGAGGCTCCGGCACCTCGTATGGCTGCTGGTCTCCGCGGTGACCGGCATCGCCTCCCACGTGGCGTGGGACTCCTTCACCCACGTCGACGGTCTCCTGGTCACGCACGTGGAACTCCTGCGTGCCCCGGCCGTCGGCGGGTTGGCGGTCTCCCGCCTGTTGCAGCACGTGAGCACCGTTCTCGGCCTGGCGGCCATCGCCCTGTACCTCTGGCGGCGACGGTCCCGCCTCCGGTCCCGTACCGGCGCCGACACCGGCACCGCCGCCCGCCTGGCCCCCCGCATGCGGTGGGGCGCGGTGATCCTGCTGGTCGCCGCTCCCCTGCTGGGCGGCCTCGCGAACTCCGTCGACGACTTCCACGCCTATCGCTACGAGGTCGAAGCGGACTACAGCCGCCCGATCACCGTCGACCTGGGCAACGGCGAGATCGAAACCAGCTACCCCACCGAAACGGTCCCCGCGCCCTGGGGCACCCTCGCCGAGGGGATGCTGACCGGGGCCGCCAGGAGAGCCGGCGCCTCGCTCGCGGTCGCCCTGCTGCTGTACTCAGCCGCCTGGTACATCGGTGCCGCGGTGCGCCGACCGGCGGAGGCGCCGTGCGACGACGCCCGTGGGGCCGAAAGCCGACGGCGACGACAGGGGGCAGGCCGGTAGCGATCGGACAGGCGAGGGCGGCCTCCTCAGCGGGGGCCGGCGGACCGGATGTCCTGGAGTTCGGTCAGCCGGCGCACGACGGCGATGGACAGGGCAATGCCCGGAACGCAGAGCAGGTTCAGGAACGTGCCCCAGTGGACGGCCGAGAGCATCCGGTCGAAGTGGATGGCGTTCGGATAGTCGACCGCGCCCCGCATCACATCGGGGAGCAGGTACACGACGGTGGCGCTGAGCGTGAAGACGATCACCCACCCCCACCACAGGCCGAGCAGCCGCCGCCCCGGCCACCGCCGGGTCGTCTGCCAGCCCCACTCGTCGGGCCTGCCCCGGTGCCGGTCCTGGAGCGATGCGTACCAGATGTCGAAGGTGATCTTCCCCGGGATGATCCAGCTGGCGACCGGGATGAACCAGCTGCCGATCGCCATGCCGGGGGAGTACCGGTGCTCGCCCGGTGCGAACGCCTCCGCGTTGATCCGTACGCGCCAGAACCAGACCAGGGTGGTGACGCCCGCCGCGACCGCCAGCAGGCCTTCCACGAGGACCAGCGTGTCCGCCTTGCCGACCAGCGCCTCGACGTCGGTCCACAGGGCGAAGTCCGCCTTCTTCCAGTCACCGATCTCACTCGCGAAGCCGAGGTGCATCACGACGGCCACGCACTTGAAGGCGATGTAGACCCCGTAGAGCCAGGACAGGGCGATGGCCAGGCTCTCCGGCGACCGGAAAGCCGACCGCTGCGCCGACCAGGCCGGGGTCGGGGCCGCGGGGGGCGGTGCGGTGGGGGAGGGCTCCTGACGTACGTAGTGGGGCCGGGCGGGGTGGGCCGGTGCGGGGGCCCGTTCCGGGGCCCGGGCGGGCGGTGCCGCCGCCGGGCGCTCCGGTGGGGGCGGCGGTGGTACGGGCCCGGACGGGCGCGGCAGCGCCTGCGGTGCGGGGCCCGCGGGCGCGGCGATCGTCGGTACGTACGCGAGCGGGGCGGACGGCGGCGGCGGTGGCGGCGAGGCGGGCAGGCGGTGGCCCGGGGCGGGCGGGCCCGAGGGGGCGCTTTCGGCGTCGGGCTCCGAGGCGTCGTGCGGACCGGAGGCGGGGGAGACCGACGCTCGACCCTCCGGGGCGGGGGAGCCCGGGAAGCTGCCGGCGGAGTCGTCGGGGGCGGCCGGTCCCGATGCGCTCCCCCCGGCCCCGGCCCCGGCCCCGTCACCGGCCCCGCCCGGTCGCCACTCGCCCTGGGCCGCCGCCCGGCCGGAGATGCGGGCGACCTCCGCGAGGGCGCGGGCGGGCAGCCAGGGGTCGGCGTCCGCGGCGCTGCCGTCGAGCAGCGCGGCGTACCCGGCCAGCCGGGCGGCGAGGGCGGGGGCGTCGGGGCGGTCGGCGGGGTCCTTGGCCAGGCACTCCGCGACCAGGGGACGCAGCTCGTCGGGGACCTGGTCCAGGGCGGGCGCGTCCTGGACGACGGCGTACATCAGCGCATGCTGGTTGGTGGAGTCCGGTACGGGGAAGGGCAGCCGTCCCGTGGTCGCGAACACCAGCACGCCGCCCAGCCCGAAGACGTCACTGGCGGGCGTGAGAGCGCGGCCGAGCACCTGCTCGGGCGACATGTAGCCGGGCGACCCCACGGACGCGCCGGTGCGGGTCAGCCCGCCGCCGGTCGAGGCGTCGACGAGCTTGGCCACCCCGAAGTCGATGAGCCGGGGCCCCTCGACGGTGAGCAGGATGTTCGACGGCTTCACGTCGCGGTGCACCAGCCCCGCACCGTGCACCGCCTCCAGGGCCCGGGCGAGCCCGGCCGCGAGGGCCCCGGCGGAGGGGGCGGGCAGCAGGCCCTGCGCCGCCACCAGCCGCTGGAGCGGCAGACCGGGGACGAACTCGGTTGCCACCCAAGGGCGTTGACCGTCCGCCCCGGACTCCGCGGCCACGACCTGGGCGATGCCCCGGGCCCGTACCAGACTCGCGGACTCGATCTCGCGGGCGAAACGCACCCGGAAGTCGGGGTCCTCGGTGTAGCCGTACCGGATGGACTTCAGGGCGACCCGCTCACCCCCGCCGCCCGCCGCGAGGTACACCGTCCCCATGCCGCCCTCGCCCAGCCGCGCCAGCAGCCGGTACGGCCCTATCCGGGCGGGATCCGCCTGCTCCAGCGGCCACATGTCCGGTCCTCCCCCGTGAAACCTGGTACCTGACGTCCGGCATCCGACGCCTGCGCGCCGCCGGTCGGAGCCGATCCTGTGATCGTGGCACAGTAGCCTGCCCGACACGCGAGCGCGCGCGCCAGTCCGTGGCCGTGCGGTCCGCGCTCAGCCCTCCCTGGTCCTCACGGTGACGTGGTCGACCCGCATCGGGTGGCCCGGCTCGGTGGCGGGACCCGCCGTCGCGCCGTCCGCCAGCGGGAGCATGCCGCCGATCGCCACGTTGAGGATCAGGAACACCCCGTGGTCCACGGTCTGTAGCCAGGTACGACGGTCCATCTCCTCGGCGCGCACCCGGAAGTGGACGCGTTCGTCCAGATACCAGCGGACCTCGTCCGCCGCGAGGTCGACCTCCACGGCGTACGTATGGAACTCCGTACGGCAGGTCGAGCACGCCTGCGGACCCGAGGTCAGCCCCACGGGCTCCCGGCACGGGCCGCCCTCCAGCACCCCGCAGTGCATCGAACCGAACACGGAGTCACGGCCGTTGACGGACTCCATGATGTCCAGCTCGCCGACGCCCGGCCAGCCGGTGTACCCGTCGCGCAGCGAGGCGCCCAGGGTCCAGAACGCGGGCCAGTACCCGGCCGCCTTCGCCCCGGTCACCTCCGGCAGCGCGATCGACGCCTCGATCCGCAGCACGCCGCCGGGCGGCGGCGCGAAGTCGGACCGCACGGTCGTGATGCGTCCCGAACTCCACTGCCCTCCCTCCCTCGTGGGGACGATCTCCAGCACGCCCCGGCCGTCCAGGCGCACGTTGTCCGTGGAGTCGGTCATGGTGGTGATCTCGCCCGTCCCCCACTGCGGGGCCGGGCAGCCGGGGTAGCAGGTGCCGAGGTCGTACTGCCAGTGGGCGGGGGAGGGGCGGGTGCCCGCCGGGCCCTCGAAGTCGTCCCGCAGCAGCTCGGTCCAGCCGTCGGGCCCGGGCGCGGGGGTGTCTGGGACTGTCCCGGCGGGGGGCAGTGCGCCCGCGTCGGTCAGCAGCCGCTCCAGGCGCGGGGTGAGGACGACGGCCGCCACGTTGGTGAGGTGGGCGTCGTCCCGGTAGAGCAGGATGCGCTCCCGGACCGCCGGGCAGGTCGGCCCCTCCGCCGGGCAGAGCACCGGGTTGACGCTGACGGTCCGGACGCCCGGCTCCGCGCCCGAGGCGATCCGCCGGGCCAGCGGATCGTCCCGGACCGCGTCCGCCCGGTCGAACGCGCAGGCGGCCGCGTCGGCCGGGGCGCCGGAGACACAGGCCGGGATGTCCGTGCCCGGTACGGGGGTGTCCTCGATGTAGACGATCGGGGCGCCGATCCCGCGCAGCGGCTTGAGCGTCTTCTCCCAGGCGGCGGCGAGTAGTTCGCGGTCGTCGGTGTACCGGTTGAGCGAGGCGATCACGATGAGCCGGGGCTTCGGCCCCGTGCGCAGGCGGTCCAGGGCGTCGGCCCGCCAGGTGTCGCACTCCCGGTAGGCGCGGCCCAGCTGCGGGCTGGTCACCGCCAACTGCGGCAGCGGGCAGCCCTGCTTGACCAACTCCTGGAGTGCCCAACCCCGTTGGGCGGCCAGTGCCAGCATCGGGGAGAACCACTGGCCCGCGTGCGAGTCACCGAGCAGCACGATCCGGTCCGGGCTGTCCACCGCCCCGAACAGGCACGCAGGGCTGCGGGTCACCTCCGGGGCGACCTGGCAGTCCCGGTCCGGCGGGAAGTCCTTGCGGGCCTGGGCCGGGTGCGGCACCACCGGACCGTCCTCCGTCGGCAGAGCGCCGGGCGGGTGCGCGAGCAGCGAGGGGCCCGAAGTCGCCCCCGGCGGCAGCCCCTTGACGTCGACCGGGGTGGCGGGGCCCATCAGGTGCAGCGTGGTGGTGCCCACGACCAGGGCGAGCACGACCGGCAGCACGATGGCGGAGACGCCCACCGCCAGGCCGCGCCGGGGGAGTTCCGAGACCGTACGGCTGCGGCGCAGCGGCTGCTCGACCCACCGCGCGGTGGCGAGCGCGGGCAGGACGGCCGCCAGCGTCCACGCCGTCTTCGCGGGCCAGTCCAGCGTACCGAGCCGGGCCTCCGCCAGAACGAGCACCGGCCAGTGCCACAGGTAGAGGGTGTAGGAGAGCCGTCCGATGGCCCGGGGGGCCCGTCCGGCGAGCAACCGGCCGACGCCGTAAGCGCCTTGGGCGTCCCGCTCGCCCCGTCCGGGTATCGCGGCGAGGATCACGGCGGCGGTGGCCAGCGTGGGGACGAGCGCCGCGTGGCCGGGGTACGGCGTCGACGCGTCGTACGCCACCACGCACCAGCCGATCGCCACCGCCCCGCCCCAGCCGCACAGCAGCCGCAGCGGACGCGGCCCGCGCAGCAGATGCCAGGGCAGCAGCGCGAGCAGCGCCCCCACCCCGAACTGCCAGACGCGCGAGGGCGTGCCGAGGTAGGCGAGCGAGACCGAGTCCTTGGTCCAGTGCAGCGACAGCACGAACGAGCCGAGGACCAGAGCGCCGGTGACCACCGCCACGACGGACCGCACGGCCCGCCCCCGCCGCACCGAACGGGCGGCGAGCACGGCGACCACCGCGAGCAGCGGGGCCCAGAACAGGTAGAACTGCTCCTCCACGGCGAGCGACCAGAAGTGCAGCAGCGGACTCTGGTCGTGCCCGGCCGCCAGATAGTCGGTCTGCTGGGAGACGAACCGCCAGTTGGCGACGGAGAGCGCCGCCGCGAGGACGTCGTACTCCAGGTCGGCGCGGCGCAGCGGTACGGTCAGCCAGGCCCCGGCCACCGCGACCGCCGCGAGCACCACGGCGGCCGAGGGCAGCAGCCGCCGGGCCCGGCGGGAGAAGAAGTCACCGAGCCGGACGCGGCCGGTGCTGATGGCCTCACGGACCAGCAGCCCGGTGATCAGGTAGCCGGAGATGACGAAGAAGACGTCCACCCCGATGAAGCCGCCCGCCAGGCCCGGTATGTCGGCGTGGAAGGCGAGGACGGCGAGGACCGCGACCGCGCGCAGCCCTTCGATGTCGGGCCGGAACGTGGAGCGGTGCGGGCTCGGCCCGGACTCACCGCCCGAGCGGGCGGCGGGCGGTGCGGGCGGCGGTGGTGCGGTGGGGCGCTTCCGGCGGGGGCCGGGAGCGAGGAGGAAGGGCATGGTGGTGAGGCCTTTCGACACGGCGGGGCGCGGCCCGGCTCAGCTCGACCAGGGGAGCATCGGGTTGACCCACCCCGAGGCGAGCAGGCCGGTGAGCAGGAGGAGGGCGGAGGCGGCGAGGGTCTCGGGCCAGCGGCGGGGCAGCACGCCGGCGGGGGAGGAGCGGAGCCGGCCGAGCGGGCCGCCCGCCCCCGCGCCGGCCCCTGCCACCGGTGCCGCCACCGCCCCCTTCGAGACCCCTGCCTCCCCGGCCGCCCCCGGGCGCAACTCGGCCCACAGGTCCCGGATCAGCGGCACGTTGATCTGGAGCTGCACCAACAGGTAGAGCAGCAGTCCCCAGTTGGGCTCCCAGCCGTTCCGGGCCACGGCCAGCGCGAGGCCGACCGTGGCGGCCCCGTTGGAGAGGGCGAGCCAGACCAGCGAGACGCCCACCACCCGGCGGGCCATCGACCCCGAACTCCCCCTGGACCGCACCCCCGTGGGCACCCAGGCGGCGCTGCGGCCCCGCAGGGTGTGCCAGAACGCGGTGGCGGCGGCCACGCTGGTCAGGACGTTGGCCCGGATCACCTCGACCCGCCAGCGGGTGCGGCTGATCCGGGGCAGCAGCACATGCCAGAGCCAGAGCGGGGCGAGCAGCGGCAGCACGTGCCAGGGCCGGATGTGGTCCGGGTACCAGAACATCATCACCAGCGGCGGCAGCGGGGCGGCGAAGGTGTTCACGGCCGTGGTGAGGTAGCCGACGACACCCTCGTAGAAGCAGAGCCGCATCCGCCAGGGGGCCCGCATCCGCTTCAGGACCGGCGTCCCGAGGAGGTGCAGGTTGCCCATCGCCCACCGGTACTGCTGGTTGACGTACGAGGTCAGCTCGTCGGGCGAGGTGCCCTTGGCGACCAGGACGGGGACGTACTGGGTGCGGAACCCCCGCTCGTGCAGGGCGAGTCCGGTGTACAGGTCCTCGCTGTGGTCGAGCCGGGCGAAGCCGCCCGCCAGGTCGATCGCGGAGCGCCGGTAGACGGCGTTGGAGCCGCAGCAGATGGCGGCGTCACTGGCGTCCCGGGACGGCTGGATCCAGCGGAAGAACCACTCCTGGGCCGAGCCGGCGGCGCGCTGGATCCACCCCATCGTCCCGTCGGTGTCGAAGCACTGGGGGCTCTGCACGATGCCGACGGCGGGGTCCGCGAGATACGGGACGAGGTGGCGCAGGAAGTCCGGGCGGGGCGCGAAGTCCGCGTCCAGGATCGCGATGAACTCCGAACTGCTCAGTTTCAGAGCGTGGTTGAGGTTGCCTGCCTTCTTCAGGTGCCCCCGGTCGGGGCGGACGACGTAGGTGTAGCCGTACGCGGCGGCAAGTTCCGCGACCTCGGGCCGGTCGCCGTCGTCCAGCACCCAGACGGTCAGCGAGCCCGGCCAGTCCAGGGCGGAGACCGCGCGGTAGGCGTTGTCGAGTACGGGCAGCGGTTCGCCGCAGGTCGGCAGATACAGGTCCACGGTGGGCAGTTCGGCGGGCTGCCAGGCCCGGACGAGGACCTCGTGCGAGGCCCGGGTCAGCCGCCGCTGACGGAGGCTGTTGACGGAGGAGAGCACCAGCGCCACGACGTTGAGGGCGAGGACCGCGAGGAACGCCCAGAGGGCCGGGGTCCGCAGGGCGAAGGCGAACATCGTGGCGGCCGTGAAGACGAAGGCCAGCGAGCTGCTCACCAGCACCCAGCGGCGCTGCGGTCCGAAGTACCAGTACAGCTCGTCGTCGGACGGAGGTTGCGGAAGGTGATGCACGGTCATATAGCCCCCCACGGCTGCGTATGTACCCGTTTCAGGTGGCCCACCCTACTGCCAAAGGTATAGACCACTTGCGCGAAATCGAGGTGACGGACGGGAATGAGACAGCGGATTGGCGTATCTCGATTGGTCCAGACCTCTGGGTGTTCCCATTCGAGCCGCTCCGCCGTCCGACCGGGGAAGGGCCAGGTCACACGCGGGTGAACAGTCCCGGAAGAGTTTTCGGGCACCCCCGGACGAGCCTCCGGAAGGGCCTGGGAAGGGGGGCGGGCACCGAGGGGCCGGGGCCCCGGCCGAGGTGTCCGCCGTACGGGACACCGGGCACTGACCGCACCCCGGGCGGCACAATGGGTGCATGCCGATACCCAGCCGCGCCGCCCTCGTCGACCACCTCGTCCGTACGCGTATCGCGGGGGACGTGGCCACGCCTCGCGACAACAACCTCTCCCACTACCGCAAGCTCGCCAACGGTGACCGCCACTACTGGCTGGGCCTGGAGCTGGGCGACCGCTGGACCGACGAACAGGACGTGCTCGCGGTGATGGCCGAGCGGTGCGGGGTCGACGACGACCCCGCGCACCGGACGGGCCAGGACACCATCGACCCCGAGCTGACCGTCGACGCCCTGGAGCGGACGGCGGCCCGTCTGCGCAAGGCCGCCGACGGCCGGGAGCGGGTCCTCTTCGCCACCGGCCACCCCGGCGGCCTGCTGGACGTGCACCGGCGGACGGCGGACGCCCTGCGCCGCGCGGGCTGCGAGATCGTCCGCATCCCGTCCGGACTGATCGCGGACGAGGGGCTGGTCGTCCAGTTCGCGGATGTCGCGATGCTGGAGCGCGGGGCGACCCTCTGGCACACCCACTCCCCGGCCCCCATGGCGGCCATCCTGGACGCCATGGCGCACCTGGGCCGCCCGCTGCCCGACCTCGTCGTCGCGGACCACGGCTGGGCGGGATGCGCGGGCCAGCGCGGACTGGACGCGGTCGGCTACGCGGACTGCAACGACCCGGCCCTCTTCCTGGGCGAGTCGGAGGGCACCCTCCAGGTCACCGTCCCCCTGGACGACCACGTCACCGACCCGCGCTTCTACGACCCGATGACGGAGTACCTGCTGCACGCGGCGGGGCTGCTGGAGGACGAGGCGCCGGTGGAGGAGGCCGAGCCGGCCGCGTAGGGGCCGGTGCCGAGGGCCCGGGGCTACGGACCGTCCGGGGCCGGACTGCCAGGTGCGGCAGGCCCTCGCCGTCCGCGCCCCGGCGGCGGGGCGGCCCTTGGGCACGCCCACCGCCCCGAGGGGAACCGCTTCCGCGGCTCCGCCTCCTCCCGGGCCCACTCGCCCATGGCCGCCCCGGCCGTGTGCCGGACGTCGGCCTTCGCGGCGCTCGTGGCTCTCGCGGCGCGGAGTGTGTCCGAATGGCGACCTCGGGCGGCGCTCATCCCCGGGGCACGCGGACGACACCCTCCTGGATGACGGTGATCGCCAGACGCCCGTCGGCGGTGTAGATCCGGGCCTGGCCCAGACCCCGCCCGCCGGAGGCCGAGGGGGACTCCTGGTCGTACAGCAGCCACTCGTCCGCCCGGAACGGCCGGTGGAACCACATCGCGTGGTCCAGGCTCGCCCCGACCACGTCCCCGACCGCCCAGCCGCCCCGCCCGTGGGCCAGGAGCACCGAGTCCAGCAGGGTCATGTCGGAGACGTACGTGGCCATGCAGACATGCAGCAGCGGGTCGTCCGCCAGCTTGCCGTTGGTCCGGAACCACACCTGCGACCGGGGCTCGCGCGCCTTGCCCACGGTCCCGAACGGCGGCTCGTCCACATACCGCAGATCGACGGCGGCCCGCGCCTCGCTCAGCCGGTCCGCCATCCCCGGGTCGGCGAAGAGGTGCGCGTACCGGGGCAGCGTCTCGGCGGCCGTGGGCAGGGTCTCCGGATCGGGGGCCGCGGGCATCTCCGCCTGGTGCTCCAGCCCTTCCTCGTGACTCTGGAAGGACGCGGAGAGGTGGAAGATCGGCTGCCCGTGCTGGACGGCGACCACCCGGCGGGTGGTGAAGGACTTCCCGTCGCGGATGCGGTCCACGGTGTAGACGATGGGCGCGCCCGGATCGCCCGCGCGCAGGAAGTACGCGTGCAGGGAGTGGGCGGACGGGGTCCCCCCTGCTCCGGCGGAGCCGAGGGCTCGGGGCGGGTCGGCCGGGACCGTACGGCCGGCGGCGACCAGCGCCTGGGCCGCGACCTGCCCGCCGAACACCCGGGGCACGACCGCGCTGCGGCTCGTGCCCCGGAAGATGTCCCGCTCGATCCGCTCCAGGTCGAGCAGGTCGAGCAGGGAATCGAGTGCTGCGCTCATGGAGGGAACGCCGTCCTTGCCGATCCGGTTTCCGAAGCGATCACAGCCCCATCGACTTGGCGATGATCGACTTCATGACCTCGCTGGTGCCGCCGTAGATGCGGTTGACGCGGTTGTCCGCGTACAGGCGGGCGATCGGGTACTCGTTCATGAAGCCGTAGCCGCCGTGCAGCTGGAGGCAGCGGTCGATCACGCGGTGCGCGACCTCGGTGCAGAACAGCTTGGCGGAGGCGGCCTCGGCCGCCGTCAGCTCACCGGCGTCCAGCGCCTCCAGTGCGCGGTCCGCGACGGCCTGGGCCGCGTCCACCTCGGCCTGGCAGGCGGCCAGCTCGAACTTGGTGTTCTGGAAGGAGGCGACGGGCTTGCCGAAGACCGTGCGGTCCTGCACGTACTCCTTGGCGAACCGGACGGCCGCCGCGGCCTGGGCGTACGCGCCGAAGGCGATGCCCCAGCGCTCGGAGGCCAGGTTGGTGCCGAGGTAGCCGAAGCCCTTGTTCTCCTCGCCCATCAGGTCCTCGACCGGGACCTTGACGTCGACGAACGCCAGCTCGGCGGTGTCGGAGGTGCGCAGGCCCAGCTTGTCGAGCTTGCGGCCGACCGAATACCCCTCGGACGTGGTGTCGACGGCGAAGAGGGAGATGCCGAAGCGGCGGTCGTCCTCGCGCGGGGCGGCGGTACGGGCGCAGACGATGACGCGGTCGGCGTGCACGCCACCGGTGATGAAGGTCTTCGCGCCGTTGAGGACGTAGTGCGTGCCGTCCTCGGAGAGCTTGGCGGTGGTCTTCATGCCCGCGACGTCGGAGCCGGTGCCCGGCTCGGTCATCGCGAGGGCCCACATCTCCTCACCGGTCGCGAACTTCGGCAGCCAGCGCTTCTTCTGCTCGTCGGTGGCGAGCATCTTGATGTACGGGAGGCCGAGCAGCGTGTGCACGCCGGAGCCGCCGAAGGTGACACCCGCACGGGCGGTCTCCTCGTAGATCACGGCCTCGTACTTGTGCGAGTCGATGCCCGCGCCGCCGTACTCCTCGTCCACCTCGATGCCGAAGATGCCCAGCTCGCCCAGCTTGAGGTAGAAGTCGCGCGGTGCCTGGCCGGCGGCGAACCACTCGTCGTAGACCGGCACGACCTCGGCGGCGATGAAGGCGCGGATGGTCTCCCGGAACGCCTCGTGGTCCTCGTTGAATACCGTACGGCGCACGGGGTGCCTCCCTGGTCGGCTGGTGTGTCGGTCGCTCGCGCACGCTCACCGGACATGGCTAAGCGCTTGCTCATTCTCCATCGAAGTTACCGGTCGGTCACGGAGCTGTCCAGGGTGATGCTGAGCACGCGCTCCCGCTCCCGCCGTACGGGTGCGGCCCCGCCCGGACCGCGTCGTGAAGTGAGGGGGCGGCATCCAGTGCGCCCCCGGCTGCCGCGGATCGACGCCTTCCCGGCGTTGGGCATGTACACGATCGCGGCTGCGGCGTGGAGGCGGTGGCGGGCGAGGCCCCCGGTGGGACCCGCACCCAGGGACCCCCCGCCGCAACCACCGTCCCCACAAAGGCTGCTGAGGCTTTCGGTCGTACAGTCTCGGCCAGGTTTCGTTGGTGCCGACGGTCTCGGACACCTTCACGCTTTAAGGTGCCTTTACTTGGACCGTGAGTGCGTGGCAGGAAGGCACAGCATGACGTCGGAGCGTCGAAGAGCCGAAGCGGCGGCCCCGGAACTGTCGGAGGAACTCCGCAGGCTGCGTGAACTCAACAGGCTGACTCTCGCCGCGCTGGCGAAGCGCACCAACTACAGCAAGTCGTCCTGGGAGCGGTATCTCAACGGCAAGGTGATACCGCCCGAATCCGCCGTACTGGCCTTCGCGCAGACCGTGGGTGTACGCCCCGACGAGCTGTTGATACTCAGGAACCGGGCCGAGCGTGCCGAGCGTGAGCAGGCGGGGGACGCGCCGGTCGCAGGCCCCGCGGCGGCCGGGTCCGGGGGGCGGGCGGCCACCGGACCGGGCCGCGCGGCGGGAGGTGAGGCGGTCCTGGAGGCAGGGGGACCGGGCGATGCGGAGGTCGTCGGCCACACCACCGGAACGTCCCTCGCCGCTTCGGCTGCCGCGCCCGCGCCGGTCCCGCCCCCGGCAGCCGTGCCCGCCGCCGCGTCGGGCACGGCGGCGGCCCCCGCGCCGGACCTCGCCGCCGGGGCCGGTGGAGCCGCTGACGGCGGGGGGCCGCCGAGCCCCCGGAAGACGTTCGCCGGGCTGTGGCGCAAGGGGCTCGTCCTCGCGGGTGTCGCGAGCGTGGGGGCGGCCGTCGGCCTGGCGGTGGGGATCCCGCTCGGTACGGACCAGGGGGAGAGGGGGCGGGCCGGGGCCGCGTCGGGCGCCCTGGTGGGCGAGGAGCGGGCGGCGGGCGGCCCCGGCTGCATCGGGACCGAGTGCCGGGAGAAGGACCCGCAGCGGCTGAACTGCCACATCGGCGTCTGGACGGCGGCCGTCGCCCAACGCGGGGACGCGTACCTGGAGTTGCGGTACAGCCCCGGCTGCCGGGCGGCCTGGGCGCGGCTCACCGAGGCGGGGGTGGGGGACACCGCGCGGGTCATGACCGAGCAGGGCGTGGCCCAGGAGCGGTCGATCAGCTATGACGGGGACACGTACTCCATGATGGTCGAGGCGCCCTACCCGGCCGCGGTGAAGGCGTGCGCGGAACTGCGCGACGGGGCGAGCTTCTGCACCGGCCCCGGCGGCGGGAAGCCCCTGCGCGAATCCGTCACCGACGAGAGCGAGCGGGGCTGATCCCACGGAGACGGGGGCGGGCCCCGGGGGCCGCGGGCAGCAGCCACCGGGACCCGCCGTAGTGCCCTCGGCAGGCTCTCTGTCGCTCTGTGTCGCCGGTGTCCTCGGCGGACTCAGTTGTGGAACGTGGCGTCCCAGTGGCTGCCCTCGCGCGCGTAGATGTTGCCCGAGGCGGACTTGTACTGGGCGGCGCCGTCACCCCGGTCGGCGATGCGGGTGAAGGTGCGGGTGATGTAGTTGCTGATGCAGGTCTGCGGGGAGAAGTCGATCTTGTAGCCGTTCCAGTGGCTGTACGTGCCCTGCGCGTGGCCCGTCTCCGTGCCGCCGGTGACCACGATCGGGCAGCCGCTGGCGCGCTTCAGCGTGACGGTGCCCTCGGCGGTGGTCCTGCGCATCTGCTCGAAGGACGTGCACGTACGGACGTTGCGGTCCGAGCAGTTGCCGGAGGAGGTCCAGGTGATGCCCGCGCCGTTGAACATCGAGGCGACCTGGGCGTGTGTCAGCTTGGTGGAATCGCCGCCCCCACCGCCGGAGCCCGAGCCGGAGACCAGCGCCCGCCAGGTGTCGGGGCCCACGATCCCGTCCGCGCTCAGCCCCTTGCTCTGCTGGAACTTCCTTACGGCGGAGGCCGTGCCCGAACCGAAGGCGCCGTCCACGGTCAGGCCGTGACCGTACCGGTTGAGCTGCACCTGCGCCGCCTTCACCGCGCTGCCGTTCGAGCCGGAGGAGACCGTGACGACCAGCTTGGACCAGGTGTCGGGGCCGACGATCCCGTCGGCGGTGAGGCTCTGGGAGCGCTGGAAGCTCTTCACCTTGTCGGCGGTGCCGCTGCCGAAGACCCCGTCGGCCGCGGTGGCGTGGTTCCGGGCGGTGAGGAGGTGCTGGATGGTGGTGACATTGGCGCCGGTGCTGCCGCTGCCCACCACGGGCCAGCTCGCGGCCTGGGCGGCGGGGGCGCTCAGGAGGGTCGCGAGCACCGCTGCCAGGACCGTGGCGAGCAGGGCGGGGAGACGTCTCATGCGGATGTGTCCTTCGTTTCCTTCGGGCGGACTTCCTTGACGCGCACCAGTCTTGACCGCCCCGGCGGCCGATCCGCCGACTCCTGGGAGAACCGGGGACGGCCCGGGACGGCCCACGCTCCGGGGACGCCCCTGACCTGCGCGGACCCGGCCGGGGCGGGGCTGCGGCAGGGACGTGCGAGGGACGGGTGCGGGACGGCGCCCGGCGGGCGGGAGAGGCCGCGGGGGCGTCCCCGTGCGGGCGGGGACGTCCCGACCCGTCCCACGTACCGGAGGGAAACCGCAGCTCACGGCGGCGGCCGTCCCCAACTTATCCCGCATGCGGCCGGATTCCTGGCTCTCCCGGGCCGGGGACGGCGACGCTCCTGGCACCGCCCGTCCTTCCCGCACCCGCTGATGACGGCGTTGTGGACCACCAGCCTCAGGAAGAGACATGAAGAAGAGCAGGATCCTCGTCCCCGCCGCCGCGGCCATGGCCGCCGTGATCGGATTCGCCGGCCCCGCCCAGGCGGCCACCGCCTCCGTCTCGGGCACGCTGAAGTCGACGACCACGTACTACACGACGGCCCGCACGATCTCGGTCAGCGGCTCGAACATCTACCTGAAGATCGACGCGCGCTCCGTCGACATGAAGGTCTTCTGGTACAAGTGCGGCGACCGCAGCGTGCGCGGCCAGTCCGTCCACTTCGCCGCCCACGACACCGGCCGCAAGCGGCTCGGCACCAACTTCGCGGCCGGCACCTCCTTCTGCCTGGGCGCCGGGGGCGACTTCGCCGAGGGCACCCGTACCTGGAGCGGCAAGCTCGACTGGAACGTCACCTCCTGACCCGCGGGAGGACCGCCGGGCCCGCCACGGGGGAGCGGGCCCGGCCGGTGCGCGGGCGCGCCCGCCCGTACCTCCCGTTCCCTCCCCTCTCCCCGTACGTCCAGCAGATCCGTGAGAGCCGAGAGAGCGGTGATCCAAGGGCCATGGCGTCCGTCACCATCCAGAAGAGGTCCGTATGGGCCGCGCACATCGACATGCCGTTGGCCACGCGCCTGTGGGAGGGCCGCGACAACGACTGGTACATCCGCGCCTACGGCGGACCGCCGCAGCCCTCCGACCTGACCTGGGAGCCGTGGCGGGGCGGGGTCTTCGTCCACTACATAGGCAGCCGCACCTCCTTCTCCCCGGCCTCGGAGGCGGACTGCCGCAAGAAGGTCGCGAGCATGTTCGCCGACCACTACCCGGACTCCGGCGACGTCAAGTACAACTTCCTCGTCTGCCCGCACGGCACGGTCTACGAAGGCCGGGGCTACCAGCGGGGCGAGGCGAACGGCGGCGCCCCCATCGCCCTGAGCGGCGGGCGTGAACTCGGCCGCAACGCCGCCTTCTACTCGGTCCAGGGCATGCTGGGCGTCCCCGACAAGCCGCAGTCCGCGATGCTCGCGTCGATGAAGAAGCTCATCCACCACCTGCGCTACGAACTCCCGCGCGAGCGGCGGGCCGGAGGGGAACTCCTCCCGCACCGGGCAGGCGGCTGGGACACCGAGTGCCCCGGGGCGAACCTGCTCCCGTACGCGAAGGCCGGCTCGTCCATCGACCCCGAACCGCCCGCCAAGCAGGGCGCGGAGGCCGCCGCCCTGAACATCATCTCCCGGGGCGCCTGGGGAGCACGGGCCCCGAAGTCGGTCGTCAAGGTGCCCGCGTCGGAGCGCCGGGGATTCGTGGTGCACTACTCGGCCGGTCCGGCCTCGCAGACCGTGCGGCAGATCCAGAACTACCACATGGACTCCAACGGCTGGTCGGACATCGGCTACAACTTCCTGGTGGACACCGCCGGCCGCATCTACGAGGGCCGCGGCTGGCACAGCGAGGGCGCCCACACCTCCGGTTACAACCGGTCGCACATCGCCGTCTGCTTCATCGGCCTGGACGGTGACGCCACCAAGGCGGCCAAGGTCTCGATCCGCAGCCTCTACGAGAAGGCGAACGCCGTCTTCGGCCGGACGCTCTCCAAGACCTACCACAGTGCGCTGGGCTCCACCTCCTGCCCCGGCAACGACCTCCGCTCCTGGGTGGGTTCGGGGATGCCGGTGGACGGCTGGTCGGACATCGGGGACGGGGACGGCGGCAAGGACACCGGTGGCGTGCGCTCGGTGGCCTCCCAGCAGAAGGCGGTCAACAGCCTCGGCTACACACCGCCGTTGGACGTCGACGGCATCACGGGCCCGAAGACCGTCGCCGGGATCAAGTGGCTCCAGGCCAGGGTCGGCGTCACCGCGGACGGCATCTGGGGCCCGGACACGGAGGCCGCCTACCGCGCCTACACCAGCACCGGCGGCGCCGGCAAGGGCATGAGCTCGATCCGGTCCATCGCCTCCCAGCAGAAGGCGGTCAACGACCTGGGCCACACGCCGAAGCTGGATGTCGACGGCGTCTTCGGCCCGCGGACCGAGTCCGGTGTGAAGTGGCTCCAGACCAGGGCCGGGGTCCCGGCGGACGGACTGTGGGGCCCCGCCACGGAGGCCGCCTACCGCGATCTCGTCAAGGGCGGCGCCACCTGGTCCGACGGCGGCCTGACGACGGTCCGGTCCGTCCTGCGCCAGCAGAAGGCGGTCAACAGCCTGGGATACACCCCCAAGTTGACCGAGGACGGGCTTTTCGGCCCGCAGACCGAGACCGGGGTCAAGTGGCTCCAGGCCCGGGTGGGCGTCACGGCGGACGGCCTCTGGGGCCCGGACACCGAGACCGCGTTCACCCGCTTCTCCGACGGCCCGAACCTGACCGTGGACGGCGACTTCGGCCCCCGGACGATCGCCTCCACCCAGCGGGCCATCGGCGTCACCGCCGACGGCGTCTGGGGCGCCGCGTCCAAGCGCGCGCTCCAACGCCACCTCAACACCTGGTCCGACGCCGGACTGACCGTGGACGGGGACATCGGCCCGAACACGGTGAAGGCCCTGCAACGCCACCTGATGCTGATGACCGGCACCAAGCTCACGATCGACGGCGCCTGGGGTGCGACCACCACCAAGGCGCTCCAGACCGCGCTGAACCAGGGGAGGTTCTGATGCGCGAGGACACGCAGACCACCACCCACCCGACGGCCGGCCCCTCCAGACGGGGCGTGGTCGCCGGTGGCGCACTCGCCGCCGCCGGACTGCTCGCCCTGGGCACGTCGGCGGCAGCCGCGCTCGCCCCCGCCACCACGGCCCCGTCCGCCGGGTCCCCGCCGCCGCCGAGCGGGGCGGCGGCCCGCCGGGGTCTCGCGCAGTTCACGGCGGTCGCGGCGAGCGAGGCGGACACCGTCGCCGTACCGACCGGCTTCCGGGCCGATGTCCTCGCCCCCTGGGGCGACCCCGTCCACCCGACCGGGCCCGCCTGGCGGGCGGACGCGAGCGCGCCGGCCGCTGACCAGGCGAACCAGATCGGCAGCCACCACCACGGAGTCCAGTTCCTCCCGCTCGACGACGGGCCGGAGGGCGAGCCGCGCGGGCTCCTGGTGATCAGCCACGAGAGCACGGACCCGGCCCTGCTGGGGGGCGACGCCCGTAAGGCCATGGCCGCACAGGGCCTCACCGTGCTGGAGATGCGGGAGGTCGACGGCATCTGGGAGGTCGTGGACTCCGCGAACAACCGCAGGATCACCGCCGATTCGCCCGTACGGTTCTCCGGCCCGGTCCCGGCGCCGGGACCCGCGACGGGCCGGGCGCGCGGGGTGCTGGCACCGAGCGGTCAGGGCCTCACCCCCTGGGGTACCTGTCTGGTGGCCGAGGAGAACGCCAACGCCGTCTTCGGGACCGACGACCCGGAGTGGCGGCGCGGTGAGGCCCACGTACGGTACGGGCTGTCCGCCGGCGGCCACGGACACCCCTGGCACCGGGCGGACGAGCGCTTCGACCTGGCCTCCGCCCAGGCGAGCCCCGAGCAGTTCGGCTGGATCGTGGAGCTGGACCCCCGGGACCCCTCGGCGCCCCCGGTCAAGCGGACCGCGCTCGGCCGGTTCGCCCACGGCGGCGCCACCGTGACCGAGGCGGCCGGACGCCTCGTCGTCTACAGCGCGGACGCGGAGGACGCCGAGTACCTGTACAAGTACGTCAGCGCGGGTGACTGGCGGGAGCTGCGGGCGAGGGGCCGAAGCCCACTGGACCACGGGACGCTGTACGCGGCCCGGTTCGACGCCGACGGGACCGGCCGCTGGCTCCCGCTGAGCCACGGCCACGGCCCGCTCACCCGCGACAAGGGCTGGCGCGACCAGGCCGACGTCCTCCTCCGGGCCCGGCTGGCCGCCGACGCCCTGGGCGCCACCCCGCTGGCCCGGCCCGAACGCGTCGCCGTGAACCCGAGGGACGGCCAGGCCTACCTGGCACTGGCCAACAGCCCCGGCGGCTCGACGTGCACCAGCGGCGATGCGCCGACCGCCGCCGCCCAGGGGGTGTGCCGCACCGACCCGTACGGCCGCATCATCCGCTGGCGCGAGCAACCGGCCGGCCGCCGCACCCGGCAACCCGCCTTCCGCTGGGAGGAGTTCCTGGCCGCCGACGACCCGGACCGCCCGGCCGACGGGACCTTCGCCGCCCCCAAGGGCCTCTGGTTCTCCGCCGACGGCACGCTGTGGATCTCCACCGGGATCTCCGGCCGCGACCTGGGCGGCCCCGCGCCCCTCCACCGGGCGGCCGGGAACAACGCACTACTGGCCGCCGACCCTACGACCGGTGAGGTACGCCGCTTCCTCACCGCCCCCCGAGGCGCCGAGGTCACCGGCGTGACCACCACCCCCGACGCCCGGACGCTCCTCGTCAACATCCAGCACCCCGGCGAGCGCACCACCCGCTGGGGCACCCCGGACGCGAACAGCCCGCGCGAGGTGAGCAACTGGCCCGACCACCACCGCTCCGGCCGCCCCCGCTCGGCCACGGTGGCGGTCCGCAGAGCGGACACGCGCACTACGGGTGCCTGAACGCGGCCCGTGGCCCCCCACCTCCCGAATCCGACCATCCAACCCCCCTGTCACACCGAACAGTCGAGGAAAGAAGCCATGCCCGCAGTCCCTCTCGCCCGCACCTGCGCGGCCGTCGCCGGAGCCCTGATCATGGCCGCGGGGCTCGTCACCTCCGCGGCGTCCGCCGCCGAGGCCGCGGTGCCCGGCGACTGCCCGTACCCGTACGTCTGCTTCTACGACACCAAGGGGAAGAAGACCGGCCAGTTCCGGGACATCACCAGCCAGTACCAGACGGTCGGAGCCAGCGCGTACGCCTCACGGATCTACAACTCGCGCAAGGACGACGGCGCCCGCATCCGCTACAGCGACGGGTACACCCGCTGCGTCAAGCCGGGTGAGTCCTCCGGGGTCTCACGGGGCCACACCAAGTTGACGGGCATCAGGATCTCCTCGTCCCCGACCTGCTGACACACTCCGCCGTCACGGACCGGTCGGCTCTTCCAGGCGCAGCGCCAGCCACAACTCCGTCCGCACGTCCATGTCGTCGAGGTCCATCCCCAGCAACTCCGCACACCGTCCGACACGTTGTCGGACGGTGTTGCGGTGTACGGCCAGGGCCACCGCAGTACGGTCCCAACTGCCGTGCAGGGAGAGCCAGCAGCGCAGAGTGTCGGCCAGGGGCGGGGTGAGCGGGGCGAGGAGGGCGCGGGCGTGGGCGGCCGCCCGGTCGGGTGGGATCAGGGCGGCCAGGCCGGTGGCGGGGGACTCCGTCGCCAGGGGGGCGCGGGTCGCCTGCGCGTGGGCCAGGGCACGGGCCGCCCGGAGGTCGGCGGTGGTGAGGGCGGAAAGCGGGGCGGGGGCGGAGGCGCCCAGGGTCCAGCCCGGTCGCGGGGCGGGGGCGTGGGGCTCCTGGAGCAGGACCCGTACCGCGTCGCCCTCCCCGTGCCCCGCGTCCACCAGGGTCGAGCCCAGCGACGCCCCGAGCGCCCCCGCCGTCAGGGCGTCCGCCCGCGTGCCGTCCGTACGGCGGGCGTGGACCACCGTCCAGGGGCCGTCCGGGCCCAGCAGGGGGGCCACCTCGGCGGGGGAGGCGCCCAGCAGCAGCCGTACGAGCGCTGCCGAGCGGTCCGCCGCGTCCGCGCCCTGGTGCGGGGCGGCCAGGAGGGAGAGCAGGACCACCGCGATCCCGGCCACCGTGTGGTCGCCCGGTTCCCGCCGACGGGTCGCCAGGGCCAGGGCGAGGGCCTGGCCCTGGCCCTGAAAGGAGGCGGGAGAGGCCTCGCCGCCCAGCGCGTACGCCGACAGATGGGCCTCGCCCGCCGTGTCCGTGGCCGAGGCGGGGGCGCCCGGGCGGTCGCGGGTGACCAGTCCGGCCAGGCGGGTCAGGGCCGCGGCTGCCTCCGGGGACGGGCGGCGGCCCGCCGCGTGCAGCTCCTCGCCGCCCGCCGTCAGCAGGGCCGCCCGGCCCTCCAGGTGGGCGGCGAGCTGGTGGAGGACCGCCGGTACGGGGTCGGGGCGGGCCGCCGCCGTCGCCAGGGCCTGCTGGGCACGGGTCACCCGGCGCAGCTCCCGGTGGCGGGCCTCGGCCATCAGCCGCCACACCGCCCGTGCGATCGTCGTGAACGGGGTCTTCGGCGGCACCTCCAGCAGCGGCAGGCCGTGCCGGTCGCACGCCTCGACCAGCGCCTCCGGGACGCTCTCGTGCACCGGCCGCACGCCGAACCCCAGCGCCGCCGCCCCCGCCTCCACCAGCCGCGCCACATAGCGGTCCGGGTCCGCGAGCAGCACCCCGGCGCTCAGCAGCAGCTCACCGCCGAGGAGATACGGGTAGGGGTCGGCCATCTCCGATGTGTGCACCCAGAGCAGGTCGGCGTCGGGCGGGCCCGCGATCCGGCGCAGGCCCAGCTCCTCGCGGGCGAGCAGGGCGGAGAGCGGGACGGGGGGCGTGGGCGGTCCCGGGGCGGCCTCGGAGGGCGATGGCATGGATGATTCGTCCATTCAGGGCGATGCTGGTGGAGGAAACGTACACTTCTGCCCCGCCTCCGGGCCACCTACCGTCTTCCTCGCACCCGTGTCTGCCCGCACCCCGCACACTGGACACCGTACGAACCCGAAGGAAAGGCACACCCCCATGAGCAGCAACGAAGCGCCGCGCGGCCCCGTCGACTCCTCCCGCATCCCGCGGTACGCCGGGCCCGCGACGTTCGCCCGGCTGCCCCGGCTCGACGAGGTCGGGCGCACCGACGTCGCCGTCGTCGGCGTGCCCTTCGACAGCGGGGTCTCCTACCGGCCCGGCGCCCGCTTCGGCGGCAACGCCATCCGTGAGGCCTCCCGGCTGCTGCGCCCGTACAACCCGGCCCAGGACGCCTCCCCGTTCGCCCTCGCGCAGGTCGCGGACGCCGGGGACATCGCGGCCAACCCCTTCAACATCAACGAGGCCGTGGAGACCGTCGAGGCCGCCGCCGACGACCTGCTCTCCACGGGCGCCCGTCTGATGACCCTCGGCGGCGACCACACCATCGCCCTGCCCCTCCTGCGCTCCGTCGCCAAGAAGCACGGGCCCGTCGCCCTGCTCCACTTCGACGCCCACCTGGACACCTGGGACACCTACTTCGGTGCCGAGTACACCCACGGCACCCCCTTCCGCCGGGCCGTCGAGGAGGGCATCCTCGACACCTCCGCCCTCTCCCACGTCGGCACCCGCGGCCCGCTCTACGGCAAGCAGGACCTGACCGACGACGAGAAGATGGGCTTCGGCATCGTCACCTCCGCCGACGTCATGCGGCGCGGCGTCGACGAGATCGCCGACCAGCTGCGCCAGCGCATCGGGGACCGGCCGCTCTACATCTCCATCGACATCGACGTCCTGGACCCGGCGCACGCCCCCGGCACCGGAACCCCCGAGGCCGGCGGCATCACCTCCCGTGAGCTGCTGGAGATCCTGCGCGGGCTCGCCTCCTGCCACCTGGTCTCCGCCGACCTGGTCGAGGTGGCGCCCGCGTACGACCACGCCGAGATCACCTCCGTGGCCGCCTCCCACACCGCGTACGAGCTGACGACGATCATGTCCCGCCAGATCGCGGCGGCGAAGGACGCCACCGGAGCCGGGAACGCCGCGTGAGCCACGACCACGACGACCGGCCGCGGCTCACCGCCGCCCAGGCCGCCGCCGTACTGACCCCGCCGCCCGGCCGCACCGGCGGTGACCTCGTCGTCGAGTCCCTCCAGGGGCTCGGCGCGACCACCGTCTTCGGGCTGCCCGGACAGCACGCGCTCGGCATGTTCGACGCGCTGCGCCGCTCGTCGCTGCGGTACGTCGGGCTCCGCGTCGAGAACAACGCCGGGTTCGCCGCCGACGCCTACGGCCGGATCACCGGCGAGGTCGCCCCGCTCCTCCTCTCCACCGGGCCCGGCGCGCTCACCTCGCTCGCCGCGCTCCAGGAGGCGGCCGCCGCCTCCGCGCCCGTCCTCGCGATCGCCAGCCAGGTCCCCACGGCGGGGCTCGGCGGCGGGCGCCACGGCTATCTCCACGAGCTGCGCGACCAGCAGGCCTCCGTCCGGGACATCGTGAAGTCCGTGCACACCGTGCGGGCCGCCTCGCAGATCCCGTCCGCGATCGCCGCCGCCTGGGAGTCCGCGCTGACCGCCCCGCACGGGCCGGTCTGGGTGGAGATCCCGCAGGACGTGCTGCTGGCGGAGACGACCCTGCCGGTCGTCAGCGCCATGGACGCCACCCCGCGCGAGCTGTACCCGCGCCCCGAGCTGACGGTCGCCGCCGCGCACCTGCTGTCCAACGCCGAACGCCCGGTGATCATCGCGGGCGGCGGAGTCGTACGCTCCGACGCCTCCGGCAAGCTGCGCGCGCTGGCGGAGAGGATCGACGCCCCCGTCGTCACCACCTTCGGCGGCAAGGGCGCTTTCCCCTGGGAGCACCCGCTCTCGCTGCGCTCCTGGCTGGAGGACCGGCACACCACCGACTTCCTGGAGGACGCGGACGTCCTGCTCGTCGTCGGCTCGGGGCTCGGCGAACTCTCCTCGAACTACCACACCTTCCGCCCGCGCGGCCGGGTCATCCAGATCGAGGCGGACGCCGGGAAGCTGGAGTCCAACCACCCCGCGCTCGGCATCCACTCCGACGCCCGCGAGGCCCTGTCCGACCTGCTGGAGACGGTCGAACGGCGGAAGGACCCCGGGGCGGCGGAGCGCGTCCGTACGGTGCTGGAGAAGGTACGGGTCCGGATCGACGCCCAGGAACTGGCCCTGGAGCAGCAGGTCCTGGCCGCCGTCCGCCAGGCGCTGCCGGACGGGTCGCCCAGCTTCTGGGACATGACGATCCTGTCCTACTGGGCCTGGTCCGCCTTCGACGCCCGGCGCCCCAACACCATGCACTCCGCCCAGGGCGCGGGCGGCCTCGGCTACGCCTTCCCGGCGGCCGTCGGGGCTGCCGCCGCCGACCCCACGACCCCGGTGCTCGCGGTCTCCGGGGACGGCGGGGCGATGTACTCCATCGCGGAGCTGGCCACCGCCCGTCAGTACGACGCGCCGCTGACCTGGCTGATCGTGGACGACGGGGGCTACGGCATCCTGCGCGAGTACATGACGGACGCCTACGGGCCGGCCTCGGCCGCCGATGCCACCGAACTGTCCCGCCCGGACTTCGTCGCCCTCGCGGAGTCCTTCGGCGTCCCGGCCGTCCGCACCACCCCGGACTCCCTCGCCGCCGACCTCACCCAGGCCCTCGCGGCCCCGGGACCGTCCGTCGTGGTGCTTCCGGCCCTGCTGCGGATGTTCGAGCCGACGCATCTGTAAGACGCCGACGCGTCTGTCATGCGCCGATGCCTCCGCAGGGGCCCGATCCCTCGCGGAGGGATGAAATCCGCCCGCCACCGCGTTGGTGCCTTCCGGAAGATCAGGCGGAACAGATGGATCAGCGGAACGGGAGGCAACGCGTGGCGGGCGCAGAGGGACAGGGGTGGGGCCGGCGGCTGACCGGGTACGCATGGCGGTACCGGCGCAACGTCGTGCTCGCGCTCGGCTCCTCGCTCGCCGGGATGGCCGTCATGGCCCTCGTCCCGCTGATCACCAAGGTGATCATCGACGACGTCGTCACCGACCGCACCCGCTCGCTCCTGCTCTGGACCGGCCTCCTCGTCGGCGCCGCCGTCCTCGTCTACATCGCCACCTACATCCGCCGCTACTACGGCGGCCGACTCGCCCTGGACGTCCAGCACGACCTGCGGACGGACATGTACGCGACCATCACCCGGCTGGACGGGAAGCGTCAGGACGAGCTGTCCACCGGGCAGGTCGTCGGCCGGGCCACCAGCGACCTCCAGCTGATCCAGGGGCTGCTGTTCATGCTCCCGATGACCATCGGGAACGTCCTGCTCTTCCTGATCTCCCTGGTGATCATGGCGTGGCTCTCGCTGCCGCTCACCCTGGTCGCCCTCGCCGTCGCCCCCGCCCTCTGGTTCATCGCCCGCCGCTCCAGGACCCGTCTCTTCCCCGCCACCTGGTACGCCCAGGGCCAGGCCGCCGCCGTCGCCGGAGTCGTCGACGGGGCCGTCTCCGGGGTCCGGGTCGTCAAGGGGTTCGGCCAGGAGGACCAGGAGACCGGGAAGCTCCGCGAGGTCAGCAGGCGGCTCTTCGCCGGGCGGCTGCGCACCGTCCGGCTCAACGCCCGCTACACCCCCGCCCTCCAGGCCGTCCCCGCGCTCGGCCAGGTCGCCATGCTCGCCCTCGGCGGCTGGCTGGCCACCAGGGGCGAGATCACCCTCGGCACCTTCGTCGCCTTCTCCACCTACCTCGCCCAGCTCGTCGGCCCGGTCCGGATGCTCGCCATGGTCCTCACCGTCGGCCAGCAGGCCCGCGCCGGTGTGGAGCGCGTCCTGGAGCTGATCGACACCGAGCCGTCCATGCGGGACGGCACGAAGGAGCTCCCGGCCGACGCCCCGGCCGGGATCGAGTTCGACGACGTACGGTTCGGGTACGACGAGGAACGGCCCGTCCTCGACGGGTTCTCGCTCACCGTCGAACCCGGCGAGACCGTCGCCGTCGTCGGCGCCTCCGGCAGCGGCAAGTCCACCGTCTCGCTCCTGCTGCCGCGCTTCTACGACGTCTCCCACGGCGCCGTCCTCATCGGCGGCCACGACGTCCGCGAGCTGACCCAGGCCTCCCTGCGCGCCGCCATCGGGCTCGTCCCCGAGGACAGCTTCCTCTTCTCCGACACCGTCCGCGCCAACATCGCCTACGGCCTCCCCGGCGCGACCCAGGAGCAGATCGAGCAGGCCGCCCGCGCCGCCCAGGCCCACGGGTTCATCACCGAGCTGCCCGACGGCTACGACACCACCGTCGGTGAACACGGCCTCACCCTCTCCGGCGGCCAGCGCCAGCGCGTCGCCCTCGCCCGCGCGGTCCTCACCGACCCCCGGCTCCTCCTCCTGGACGACGCCACCTCCGCCGTCGACGCCCGTGTGGAGCACGAGATCCACGAGGCGCTGAAGCAGGTGATGGAGGGCCGCACCACCCTCCTGATCGCCCACCGGCGCTCCACCCTCCAGCTCGCCGACCGCATCGCCGTCCTGGACGGCGGGAAGCTCGCCGCCCTCGGCACCCACGAGGAGCTGGAGCGCACCTCCGCCCTCTACCGCCGCCTCCTCACGGACCCCGACGAGCTGGGCGGTACGTCCCCGGGCCACCGGCCCCCGCGCGGCGAGACCGACCCGGACGGTGACCGGGCCCTCCAGCAGGAGCTGGACGCCGAGTTCGACGCCGAGCGCGGGGTCACGCCCCAGCTCTGGATCCGCAAGGAGGAGGAGCGGGACGCCTCGGTCGCCCAGATGCCCGCCACCCCCGAGCTGCTCGCCCAGGTCGAGGCCCTGCCGCCCGCCACGGACACTCCGCAGGTCGACGAGGCCCGGGCCGTGCGCCCGGAGGACTCCTACGGGCTGCGCCGACTGCTGCGCGGCTTCGGCGGGGCCCTCCTCCTGGCCCTCGGGCTGGTCGCCGTCGACGCCGGGACGGGCCTGCTGCTGCCGGTCCTCATCCGGTACGGCATCGACGAGGGCGTCAACCGGGTGGCGATGGGCGCGGTGTGGGCGGCCTCCGTGATCGCCCTGGCCGTCGTGCTCGTGCAGTGGGCGGCCCAGGCCGGGGCGATCCGGGTGACCGGCCGGACCGGTGAGCGGGTCCTCTACTCGCTCCGCCTCAAGATCTTCGCCCAGCTCCAGCGGCTCGGCCTCGACTACTACGAGCGCGAGCTGACCGGCCGGATCATGACCCGGATGACCACGGACGTGGACGCGCTCTCCACGTTCCTCCAGACCGGCCTGGTCACCGCGTCCGTCTCCGTCGTCACCTTCTTCGGCATCATGGTCGCCCTGCTCGTCCTGGACATCCAGCTCGCCCTGGTCGTCCTGGCCACCCTGCCCGTCCTGATCGTCGGGACGTTCTTCTTCCGCCGCAGCAGCGTCAAGGCGTACGAACTGGCCCGTGAGCGCATCAGCGGGGTCAACGCCGACCTCCAGGAGTCCGTCTCCGGCCTCCGTATCGTCCAGGCCTTCGGCCGGGAGCGCGACGGCGCGGCACGGTACGCCGAGCGCAGTGACGGCTACCGCCGGGCGCGGGTCCGCGGCCAGTGGCTGATCTCGGTGTACTTCCCCTTCGTCCAGCTCCTCGCCTCGATCGCCGCCGCGGCCGTCATCATCGTCGGCGCGGGCCGGATCGAGGCCGGCACCCTGACCACCGGCGCCCTGGTCGCCTACCTCCTCTACATCGAGCTGTTCTTCGCCCCCGTCCAGCAGCTCTCGCAGGTCTTCGACGGCTACCAGCAGGCCACCGTCTCCCTCGGCCGCATCCAGGAGCTGCTGCGCGAGCCCACCTCCACCGCCGACCCGGACGAACCGCTCGACGTGCCCTCCCTGCGCGGCGAGATCGCCTTCGAGAACGTCTCCTTCGCGTACGGGGGCGACGAGGAGGCCCTCACCGGCATCGACCTCCGCATCCCGGCCGGGCAGACCGTCGCCTTCGTCGGCGAGACCGGCGCGGGCAAGTCCACCCTGGTCAAGCTGGTCGCCCGGTTCTACGACCCCACGGGCGGGCGCGTCACCGCCGACGGCACCGACCTGCGCCGGCTCGACATGACCGCCTACCGCCACCGCCTCGGAGTCGTCCCCCAGGAGGCGTACCTCTTCGCGGGCACGGTCCGCGACGCCATCGCCTACGGGCTCCCCGACGCCACCGACGCCCGGGTGGAGGCCGCCGCCCGCGCGGTCGGCGCCCACGAGATGATCGCCACCCTGGAGGGCGGCTACCTCCACGAGGTCGCCGAGCGGGGCCGCAACCTCTCCGCCGGGCAGCGCCAGCTCATCGCACTGGCCCGCGCCGAGCTGGTCGACCCCGACATCCTGCTCCTCGACGAGGCCACCGCCGCCCTGGACCTTGCCACGGAGGCCCTGGTCAACCAGGCCACCGACCGGCTCGCCGGCCGCCGCACCACCCTGGTCGTGGCCCACCGCCTGACCACCGCCGCCCGCGCCGACCGGGTCGTCGTGATGGACCAGGGGCGCGTCGCCGAGGACGGCACACACGACGAGCTGCTGGCCCTGGACGGGCGGTACGCCCGGCTGTGGCGCACCTTCACAGGGCAGGACATGGGCGAGGACGAGACGGCCGACGTCTGAACCGGACGACGACCCGCGGACGGATGCGGCATCGGCCGACGTCCGAACCAGGCGTGGACATCCCCGTCAGGCGCTGCGGTCCCGAGCGGGCGTCCGCGGCCGGGACCGGACCCCGGCGCGCCCCGTGCAACCCTCCGGGGCTCCGCTGCGTCGTAGGCAGAGACGCACCGGTGCGTACAGATGTCAGGTGGGGGCGGAAGTGTTCGACAGGGCGGTCAGATCCGGGCAGTGGCGGCGGCCCCGGCCCGGAGCGGTAGCGGCACGCCTGCTCGCCTTGCCGTTGCTGTCCGGCCTCGTGCTCCTCCTCGGCACCCCGGCCACCGCCGCCCAGGCCGCCCCCGGCTGCTCCGGCCGCCCCGCGAAGACCGTCGCGTTCGCGACGGGGGAGCTGCGCGTCTACAAGAGCCGCACCCATGCGTGCGCGGTCGCCGTGGCCAAGGCGCCGGGCAGGAAGCAGGCGATGAGCGTCACGCTCCAGCCGCGCGGCGGACATGTGGTCAAGGACAGCGGTTCGTTCACCACGATGGCCGGCCCGGTGACGGTGAACGCCCTCAACCGCTGCGTCCGGGCCACCGGAGCGGTCGCCGGGAAGTCGGCGTCCACCGGCTGGATCCTGTGCTGAGCGCACCGCGGGGGAAACGTGTGAGGAAGCAGGACACGCCCAACCGGGTCTGGCGCCAGGCGCGTTGACCTCGCTAGGTTCACCGCGACTGTTGTGAATCAAGGGGAGGGTGTATGCGCAAGGCGCTCACAGGGGTTCTCTCGCTGGCGGTGCTCGTCGGCACCGTCACGGCGGCGGGGGCCTCGGCCGGTGCGGCCACCGCCGCGGAACCGGACGCGAAGAGCAGCGGCACCGCCGCCGTAAGCGGTGGTGACACGCAGAGCAAGGACATCAAGGAACGCATCCTGGCGATCCCGGGAATGAGCCTGATCGAGGAGAAGCCGTACTTCGGCTACCGCTACTTCGTCCTCAACTACACCCAGCCGGTGGACCACCGGCGCCCGTCCAAGGGAACGTTCCAGCAGCGGATCACCGTGCTGCACAAGGACACCGCCCGCCCGACGGTCTTCTCCACCAGCGGCTACCACGTCTCCACCAACCCCGGCCGCAGCGAGCCGACGCAGATCGTCGACGGCAACCAGGTCTCCCTGGAGTACCGCTTCTTCACCCCGTCCCGCCCGGCGCCCGCCGACTGGTCCAAGCTGGACATCTGGCAGGCGGCCACCGACCAGCACCGGGTGTTCACGGCCCTCAAGAAGATCTACCCGCAGAAGTGGCTGGCCACCGGCGGCTCCAAGGGCGGGATGACCGCCACGTACTTCGAGCGGTTCTACCCCAAGGACATGGACGCCGTCGTCGCGTACGTGGCGCCCAACGACGTGGACGACCGCGAGGACTCCGCGTACGACCGGTTCTTCCGCAACGTCGGCACGAAGGAGTGCCGCGACAAGCTCCAGGCGGTGCAGCGCGAGGGCCTGATCCGCCGGGCCCCGCTCCTGGAGAAGTTCAAGGAGCACGCGGCCGCCAACGGCCTCACCTACACCACCCTCGGCTCCTTCGACCGCGCCTACGAGGCCGCCGTCATGGACTACATCTGGGCGTTCTGGCAGTACAGCTCGCTCGCCGACTGCACCGAGATCCTGCCTGACGCCAAGAACGCCACCGACGAGGAGATCTGGGACGCCGTCGACGCGATCTCCGGCTTCGGCTTCTACTCCGACCAGGAGTTGGAGGCGTACACCCCGTACTACTACCAGGCGGGCACCCAGCTCGGTTCGCCGGACATCAAGCAGCCCTGGCTCGGCGACCTGAGCCGCTACGGCTACCAGCCCCCGCGCAACTTCGTCCCCCGCTCCATCCCCATGAAGTTCGACCGGGGAGCGATGCGGGACGTGGACAGCTGGGTCCGGAACAACGCCCGGCAGATGCTGTACGTGTACGGGGAGAACGACCCCTGGGGCGCGGAGCCCTTCCGCCTCGGGCGCGGCGCCAAGGACAGCTACGTCTACACCGTGCCGGGTGCCAACCACGGTGCCCGGATCTCCGGACTCCCCGACGCCGAGCGGGCGAAGGCCACCGCGGCCATCCAGCGGTGGGCGGGGGTCGCCCCCGCGGCCGTCCAGGCGGATCCGGCGAAGGCGAAGCCGCTGGCGAAGTTCGACACGCGGCTGGACCGGCTGAACGGTGAGGTCGAGCGCGGCGAGGAGGTCCTGCGCCCGTAGGGCCGGTCGGCTGACGCACCGGTGCCCGCCGGCTCTTCGGAGTCGGCGGGCACCGGTGCGTCAGCGCCGCGGTCAGTACGTCAGTCCGTGCCCCACCGGGTACAGCACCAGCGCCGGGTCGTCCGCCCGCTGCACCGGGACCGGGAGCCTGCCCCGCGGCACGGTGCTGCCCGCGATCACCCGCGCGGCGGCGCGGAGTTCGACGTCCGTCCAGGAGTAGGACGCCAGGACCGCGGCGACCCCGCGACCGGTGAGGTGCGCGGCGTCGTACGGGTTGCGGATCGCGACGGCGACCACCGGGACGCCGGTCGCCACCAGGGCGTCGACGAGGGCGAGTTGGGCGCTGGTCGCGGTGATGTTGTACGTGGCGACGATCACCGCGTCCCGCCCCCGCGCGGCGGCGACGGCCTCGGCGGTCCTCGCCGGGCTCGGGGCGGTGCCGGTGGACAACGCCGATGCGGAGAAGCCGAGTTCGGAGAAGGCCTCCGTCAGCGTGGCGGTCGGCGGGCCCGTCGTGCCGGACGGCGACGCCGGGTCGGCGCCCACCACCAGCAGCCGCCGGTGGCTGCGGCGGGAGAGCGGGAGCAGGGCGCCGGGGTCGGCGAGCAGGGTGGTCGTCCGCTCGGCGATCCGGTCGGCGTCGGCGAGGTGCGGCCGGATGCCGACCCTGCGGTCGACGTCCCGGGCGCTGACGAACGGGTCGCGGAACAGGCCCAGTCTCGACTTGAGCCGCAGAATGCGCAGGATCGATTCGTCGATCCGCGCCTCGCTGATCTCGCCGTCCTCGACCGCCTCCAGGACCGCGTGCCACGCGACGGACAGGTTCGGCGGGTTGAGCAGCTGGTCCACGCCCGCCAGCAGTGCCAGGACCGGGACGCGGTCGTCGCCGTACTTCGTCCGCACGCCCTCCATGCCGAGCGAGTCCGTGACGACCACCCCGTCGTAGCCCAGCTCCTCGCGGAGGATACCGGTGAGGATCGGCCGGGAGAGGGTGGCCGGGTCCTCGGACGGGTCGAGCGCCGGGACCACGATGTGGGCGGTCATGACCGAGTCGATACGGGCCCGGACCGCCGCCCGGAACGGCGGCGCGTCCAGCTCCTCCCACTCCTGCCGGGTGTGCTCGATGACGGGCAGCCCGGTGTGGCTGTCGGTGCTGGTGTCGCCGTGGCCGGGGAAGTGCTTGGCGGTGGCCGCGATCCCGGCGCTCTGGTAGCCCTTCACCTGCGCCGCGACCAGCTCGGCCACCGACTGCGGGTCGGAGCCGAAGGAGCGTACGCCGATGACGGGGTTGGCCGGGTTGACGTTGACGTCGGCGTCCGGCGCGTAGTTCTGCCTGATGCCGAGCGCGGCCAGCTCGGTGCCGGCGATCCAGGCCGCCCGCCGGGTGTCGGAGCGCGAGCCGCCCGCGCCGAGCGCCATCGCGCCCGGCAGCAGCGTCGCGGGCTCCCCGACCCGGCAGACGATGCCGTGCTCCTGGTCGGTGGAGATGAGCAGCGGGACGCGGTGGCGCTCGGCCAGGGCGGCCCGCTGGATGCCGTTGGAGAGGGCGGCGATCTGGTGCGGGTCGCGGGTGTTGTGGGCCCAGGTGAAGTAGATGATCCCCCCGACGTGGTAGGCGGAGACCAGCTCGGCGGCGGTGCGGACCCCGATCTCGCGGAGGTTGGCGTCGATGTCGGCCTGGTCGGGGTCGGTGGCGGAGTGCCCGTACACCCGCATCACGAAGAGCTGGCCGACCTTCTCCTCCAGGCTCATCCCGGCGATGATCCGCCGCAGCCGACGGTCGGTGGAGGCGTCGTGGTGGCCGGACGCGGGGTGGTGCCCGGGTGCGGCGTGTGCGGAGGCGGGTCCGGCGGCGGTGAGGGCGCCGGTGGCCGCGGCCACCGTGGCGGCGGCGGTGACGGTGAGGAGGGTGCGCCGTGAGGTGCGGTGGGGCACGTGTGAGCTCCTTCCTTGCCTGAAGGAAACTTCCAAGATGATACGGATATAGGGGAAGTAACTTTCGGTCAAGGGGGTGGGGGCGGCCCGGGAACGACACGCGCGCGAAGGAGTGGCCGTCCCCGGTGCCGCGTCAGGCGGGCGTGAACGCCAGGACCGTGTTGTGTCCGCCGAAGCCGAGCGAGTGGCTGAGGGCGAGGCGCACGCGCTGCGGCCGGGCGGTCCCGTGGACGAGGTCGATGCCCGCCGTGGTGGCGTCCGGGGCCGTGAACCCGGCGGTGGGCGGCACGGTCCCGCGCGCGAGGGTCAGCACGGTGAGCGCCGCCTCGATCGCCCCGGCCGCGCCCATCGTGTGCCCGAGGACCCCCTTGGCCGAGGTGACCGAGGGGCCTTCGCGGGCGGGGCCGCCGCTGCCCGTGCCGGGGGCGGACGCGTACAGCTCGCGGATCGCCGTGGCCTCCACCGCGTCGTTGAGCGCGGTGGAGGTGCCGTGCGCGTTGATGTGGTCGACCTCGCCCGGCGTACGGCCCGCCCCGGCCAGCGCCAGAGCCGTCGCCGCGCGCAGCCCGGCGCCCTCGGGGTGCGGGGCGGTGGCGTGGTGGGCGTCGCCGGTGGCCCCGGACCCGGCCAGGAACGCCAGGGGCCGGGCCGCACGGGCGGTGGCGTGGGCGGTGCGCTCCAGGACGAGCACCCCGCACCCCTCGCCCAGCACGAACCCGTCCCGGTCCCGGTCGAACGGGCGCGAGGCCCCGCCCGGGCCGTCCTCCCGCCGCGACAGTGCGCCGAGCTTGGCGAACGCCGAGGCGCACAGGGGCGTGACCATGGCATCCGTCCCGCCCGCCACGGCGACGTCGCACACCCCGGCCCGTAACAGCAGCGCGGCCGTGATGATCGCCGTCGCCCCCGAGGCGCAGGCCGTGGAGGCCTGCAACGCCGGGCCTGTGGCGCCCAGTTCGAGGGCGAGCTGCCCGGCGGCCATGTTCGGGAGGAAGGCCGGGAGCGTCATCGGGGAGAGCGCCCGGGGGCCGGAGACGAGCAGCTTGCGGTGCTGCGCCTCCAGCGTGGCGACACCGCCCGCCGCCGTGCCCACGACCACCGCGACCCGCCCGGGGTCCCACCGCCCCGGCTCCAGTCCGGCGGAGGCCAGGGCCTCGCGGGCGGCGGTGAGCAGGAACCGGGTGGCGGGGTCGAACCGCCAGAGCCGCCCCCGTACCCCTTCCTCCGCCGGAGGCGCCACCCGGCAGGCGAGCCGCACCGGCGCACCCGCTTCCGTCAGAACGGGGTCGACGCGCGCGGTCGCCCGCCCGGCGCACACCGTCTCCCAGGTCGCCTCGGTGCCCGTGCCGCCGGGGGTCACCAGTCCGATGCCGGTGACGGCGAGATCGTCGCTCACGGCGCGCCACCGGTCTTCTCCGAGCCGAGGAGCGCCGTCACCGAGCGGGCCACCTCGTCCACGGTCAGCTCGGCGGTGGCCTCGGAGTCGTCGAGCGGAACGCCCCACTCCTCCTGGAGGGTGACGTAGAGCTCCACCACGGCGAGGGAGTCCAGCTCCAGGTCACCGAGGGTGGCGTCGGGGCGTATGAGATCGGCGGCGACCTCGAACTTGTCGGCGAGCAGGGTCACGAGGTGGGTGTAGACGTGGTCCATCGGGGGCTCCTCACAGGGGTGATGACGGTACGAAGGCGGGGGAAGGGGCCGAGGCAGCGGTAGGGGCGGCGTCCGGCTCCTCGGCCAGCGGCGTGACGTCGGGCCAGGTCAGGGCGGTGGAGGCCCAGGTGAAGCCGCCGCCGAACGCGGTGAGCAGGGTGCGCTCGCCGGGCACCACCGCCCGGTGTACGGCCGGGTCGGCCAGGACCAGGGGGACGGAGGCGGCGGCGGTGTTGCCCAGCTCGCGGATGTTGCCGTACCGGTGGGCGGACGCGATGCCCAGCCGGTCCGCGACCGAGTCCAGGATCCGCTGGTTGGCCTGGTGGCCGATGAACGCCCGTACGGAATCGGGCGCCCAGCCGGCCCGCCGCAGCGCGGCCTCGGAGGACCGGGTCATCCGCCGTACGGCGTGGGCGTAGACGGCGCGGCCCTCCATGTGGAAGAAGTGCGCGTCCGGGCCGGGCGGCGGCAGGTGCCGCGGGTGTCGGGCGCCGCCGCCCGGGACCGTGATCGCGGCCCGTCCGCTGCCGTCCGAGCCGAGGTCGGTGGCGAGGACGGCCCCGGGCTCGTCCCGCCCGCCGGGCCGCAGGAGCACCGCCCCGGCCCCGTCGCCGAAGATCGGGGCGGTGGTCCGGTCGGCGGGGTCGACGATGGCGGTGTAGGTCTCGGCCGCGATGACCAGGGGTGCGGCGCAGGCTCCGCCGCGTACGAGCCCGGCCGCGACGGCCAGGGCGTACAGGAACCCCGAGCAGACCGCCGACACGTCGAACGCGCCCACCGTTCCGAGCCCGAGCCGGCGGGCCACCTCCGGGGCGGTGGCCGGGCACGGGTGGTCGGGGGTGGAGGTGGCGAGCAGGACCAGGTCCGGTCGGGCGCCCCCGGCGGAGGCGAGCGCCGCCCGCCCCGCGCCGACGGCCAGGTCGCCCGTGCTGGTGCCCGGGGAGGCGTGGCGGCGGCGCTCGATGCCGGTACGCGCCCGGATCCAGGCGGGGTCGGTGAGCAGGGCGCCGCGCGCGATGACGGCGTCGTTGTCGACCACGTGCGGCGGCAGGCAGGAGCCGACACCGGAGACGACGGCGGTGGGGTACGTGGGGGTGCGGGTGTCGTCGTGGGTCCGCATGGTCAGACCGTGGCCGCGAAGGGGGAGGGAGGTTTCGGGTGACCGGCCAGACCGCCGTCCGGTACCGCGAGACCGCCGTCGACGACCAGCGCGTGGCCGGTGACGAACGAGGAGGCGGGGGAGGCGAGGAAGAGCGCCGCCCCGACCACCTCGTCCACTGTGGCCCAACGCCCCAGCGGCACATGGCTGGTGAGCCAGTCCGACAGGGCGCCCGCCTCACTGGCGAACGCGGTCATGTCCGTACGCGTCCACCCCGGGCAGAGCGCGTTGACCCGCACCCCGCTCCGGGCCCATCCGACCGCCAGACTCCGCGCCAGTGACAACTGGGCCGCCTTCGTGGCCGCGTACGCCTCCATCATCGGGGTGCCGACGATCCCGGCGACCGACGACATCAGCACCAGGCTGGCCCGCTCCGACTCCACCAGATACGGGTGGGCGGCGCGGCAGACGGCGGCCGTGGCGTTGAGGTTGACGGAGACGACGGTCTCCCAGTCCCGCTGCTCGGCGTGGTGGAGCGGCACCAGCAGCGGGCTGCCGTCCTCGGCGGTGGGCAGGGTCCCCGCGTTGTGTACGACGACGTCGAGCCCGCCGAGCGCGGCGGCGGCCCGGTCGACGAGCGTCGCCGCCACCCCCGGCTCCGCGAGGTCCCCGTCGAGCGCCACGGCCTTGCGGCCACGCTCCGCCACCGCCCGTACGGTGGCGTCCAGCGAGGGAAGGGCCCGGGCGGTCACCGCGAGGTCGCATCCGGCGTCGGCGAGGGCCTCGGCGACGGCCCGGCCGATGCCTCGGGAGCCGCCGGTGACCAGGGCGCGGGCACCGTCCAGGCGGAAGAGGTCGAGAGCGTTCATGGCAGATTCCTTTCCGGGGCGGGGGAGTTACGGGTCGTTCCGGCCGGGCTGGTCGTGTGGGGTGGATCGGGCGTGCCAGGCGTGTCGGCGGTCTTCGCCATGGGCATCAGGGCATCGGCCCCGCTCCAGGTGAGGAGCGCGCTCCCCCAGGTCATCCCGGCGCCGAAGACGGTGAGCAGCACCCGGTCCCCGGGGCGCAGCCCGTTCCGGGCAGCGGCGGCGGCGAGCGCGTAGGCGGCGCTGGCGGCCCCGATGTTGCCGACCTCGTCACCGACGACGACCAGCCGCTCCGGCGGGATGCCGAGTTCGCCGCCGAGCCGCCGCAGCAGTACGGGATTGGGCTGGTGGCAGACGAAGCACGCGATGTCCTCCACGCCGAGCCCGGCCCGGTCCAGGGCCTCGGTGATCAGCCGGGGCAGCACGTCGACGATGAACCGGCTGACGCTCCGCCCGTCCATGTGGATGCGGTGGCTCCCGGCGGCGAGCGTGGCCGGGGCGGCGGGCAGTCGGCTGCCGCCGCCGGGGATCAGGACGAGCCCGGCCTGCGTCCCGTCGGAGCCCAGGCGGAAGTCCGCGAACCCGTACGGCGCGGCGACCGGTCCCAGGACGGTGGCGGCGGCCCCGTCGGCGAAGAGGACGGAGGTACCCCGGTCGGTGGGGTCGAGGAACTTGGAGTACGCCTCCACGCCGACGACGACCGCGTAGCCGTCCTGCCCGGACCCGCGCAGCCAGTCGTACGCGACCTTGGCGGCGAAGAGCCAGCCCGAGCAGGCCGCGCCGACATCCAGCGCGACGGCCCGGTGGGCGCCCACGAGGGCCTGGACGCGGCAGGCGGTGGAGGGGCCCAGCTCGTCGGGGGTGGAGGTGGCGCAGACCAGCAGCCCGACGTCCGCGATGTCGATCCGCGCCGCCTCGACGGCCGAGCGGACGGCGTGGGCGGCGAGGTCGGAGGCCGCCTCGTCGGGTCCGGCGACATGCCGGGTCAGGACGCCGGTACGCTCCCCGATCCACTGGGCGGTCACCCCGGCGTCCCGGGCCACCTCCTCGTTGCTCCGGACACCGGCCGGCAGATGGGTGCCCAGACCGAGGACGCCGACGCGGCGGACGGCGGTCATGAGGTGGCTCCGCGCGTCCAGGTGAGCGCGGTGTCGAGGGCACGGTGGTCCTCCGGATCCCCGAACACCTGCAGCAGCAACGGTAGTTGCTCCATCACCGCATCGCACAGCAGGTCGACGGCGGCGGACAGCGTCCCGAACTCCGCCGCCTCCAGGGGCCCGAGGGAGAGCAGGGAACCGGCCCAGCGTCGGGCGGAGAGGACACCGTGCAGGGCGGCCAGGGGAGTCAGGGCCCGTACGAGACCGGGATCGCGGAGCCCTTCCAGTACGCGGACGACGTCATCGGCCATGAGCAGGGTGGCGTGCGCCTCGCCCAGCAGCCCGGCCCGTTCCAGCAGCGGGTTCCACCGCTCGAAGGGGTCCCGGGACGCGTCGGCAGCGCCGAGTCGGCGCAACTCTGCCACGAGAGAAGCCCGATGGCGCCGGAGGAGGGCGGGCCACCAGTAGGGGGAAGTGGGCTCCAGGGGCTCCCGCGGCTCCGGCTCCCGCAGTTCGCGCTCCGGGCCGGGCCCGTTCTCGACCAGGGAGCGGCCTATGTCGTAGAAGATCAGCTGGCTGTCGCCGCCGGCCGTGTCGAAGGCATGGTGGAAGTCCCGGTACCCGCCGAGGCGGTGGGCGGTCAACTGGCCGGTGAAGCCGCACCGGTGCTGGCACTCGGCGGTGAGGCGGGCGGCGGTCCGTACGGTCACGGCCTTGTAGGCGGCCAGGGGTTGGCTGACGGCCGCCCACGGGGTGAACCCCATGGCCTCCTCGTCGTCCGGCCGGGGGGACGCACCGCCCTGGGCCCCGGTCCGTACGGCCAGGGCGCCGTCCGCGGCGCACGTCAGGGCGAAGGCGTCGGCCAGCGCACCGAGGACCGCGGTCTGCTGGCTCCGGTAAGCGAGCAGCGGCACCCCGGGGGCGAGTCGGCTCCGCGTACGCCGCGCCCGGGCGTAGTGGACGGCCTGGACGGCGGTGCGGCGGGAGGTGGCGGCGGCGATGGCGGGCATGGCCGCCCACAGCCCCTGGCCCACGCGCAGGGTGCGCTGGAGACGCTGCTCCGGGGACCCGGCGGGGTCATGGAACGCCACCGCCCCGCCGCCACCGTGACCGTCTTCGTCCGGTCCGTGATGGCGGTGACGGTCGATCCGGGCCCCGTCGGAGAGCCAGTGGGCGGCCGCTACTCGGACGCGGTGGAACCGTACCTGCACGTAGTCGAGCGGCAGGGCGTCCAGCGCGACCGGGGCTGACAACTCGACGCCTGGGAGCGGCCCCTGCTCGTCGGTGAGGTCGACCATGAAGCCGAAGACCCCGCGATCGGTCCCGCCGACGAAGAGCTTGGCCAGGACCACCCCCGTCTGCTCGACGCCCCGCGTACCGGCGCTGCCGAACTTGGCGGTGCCCGGCCCGGGGGTGTGCAGCACGAACGAGCCGTCGGCCGGGTCGAAGTCGGCGCGGGTCCCGGTGTCGAGATGGCTGTTGGCCTGCCCCACCTCGGTGATCAGGTAGACGCCCTTGGCCCGTCCTTCCCGCAGGGCCGACAGCTGCGGCTCCAACCCCTTCCAGTCGTCCGAGAGTTCGGTGAGGGAGCCCAGGCAGAGCAGATGGTGGACCAGCCCCGCCAGGCAGAGGGAGGGGTCGACGACGGCGGCGGAGGCGTGGACGGCGGCGAGCCGGGCCGGGTCGTCGAGGATCCCGGCCCCGCGCGGCAACGCGTCGGCCAGCGACCGCAGTCGGCGCAGCAGGGCGGCGCCCCGGCCGGGGCCGTGGACCGGCCCGGGATCACCGTCCGCGAGGGCCTTGCGGAGCGCGTGGAGAGCGGACAGGGCGGCGGGGTCGCAGGACCCGTGGAGGAGCCGATGTATCTCGGCACGGGCGCTCTCGGAGAGGGAGGGGGCGAGGGTCGTCATGCGTTCTCCTTTCAGGGGAACGGGAGTTGGCGTTCGGTACGTGGAAGGGGGAGTCGGCGGGTGGCTGCCCACCGCGGGAGCGGCGTCGAACGGTTGTTCACGCCGGGGGTGCGGTCCGGGCGACGGCTCACCGCTCGGGCGCGGCCCCGGCGGCGTTTCGCCACAGGGACGCGGCGCGGACGAGGGTTCACCGGGCGCACGCGGCGTGGGCGGCGGTCCACCACGGGGGTGCGGTCCGGGCGACGGCTCACCGCTCGGGCGCGGCCCGGGCGGCGTTTCACCACAGGGACGCGTCGTGGGCGGCGGTCCGCCCAGGCGCACGCGGCCCGGGCGGCGGTCCACCAGGAACACGCGGCGCGGGCGAGGGTTCACCAAGGGAAGGCGGCCTCCGCGAGCGGGGCGTGCACGGGGGGCGCCGGGTCCAGGTCGGCGGCGAGCACGGTGCGGGCGCCGGCGGCCAGGGCGCTGCCCGTACCGGCCTCGAAGAGGACTCCCGGCCGGTACGCCAGCACCTGGCGCAGGACGGGCGGCACCGAGGCCGGCCGTACCAGGCAGTCGGCCAGCCGTGCGGCCAGGTCGTCGGTGGGCCCGTAGCGGCGGCCCGCCACGGCCGAGTGGACCGGGAACCGTGCGGCGGAGCGCGGGTAGGCGCGGACGGCGGTGGCGAACTCCTCGGCCGCGTGGCCCAGGGCCGGGTGGTGGGACGTGAACGGCAGCCGCAGCCGTACCGCCCCCACCCGCCGGTCCGCTGCCGCCCTCTCGACCAGGGCCAGCGCCGCCACCGGTCCGGCGACCACGACGGACCGCTCGTCGTTGACCACGGCCACGACGACGTCTGCCGCACCCGTCCCCGTGCCCGCCGCCCCCGCCTCCTCCAGCAGTTCGCGCGCCGACCGCTCCGAGCAGGCGAGCGCGGTCAGCCCGCCCGGGCAGAAGGTGAGCGCGAGCGCGAGATCGTGCGCGGCGCGTGCGCCGTCCGCGACGGTGAACACTCCGGCGGCCGTGAGCGCGGCGAGTTCCCCGAAGCTCACCCCGACGGCCGCCGAGGGCACCCCGTATGCCTCGCTCAGCGCCCGGTGCACCGCCACCGACGCGCCGAACAAGGCCAGTTGGGAGGTCCCGGTGGTCGCGCTCGCGAGGCCGCGACCGCTGGGCGGCTCGGGCCCCAGCAGCCACGGCCCGAGCCGGGGCAGCCCGCGCTCGGCGGTCACGGTGTCGACCTGCTCGAAGACCTCGTGGACGGCCTTGCGCAGACCGGGTGCGGTGTGGGCCGAGGCGACCAGGGTGCTGACGGAGAAGTCGCCCTGGCCGGGGAAGAGATGGACGGGCCGCCGCCAGAGGAACGGCGGACGCTCAAACTCTTCGGGGACTGCGGAGCCTTCAAGGGCTCCGGGGCTTTCGGGGCGGGGCGGCGGGACGGAACCGGGGTGCATGATGTTCCTCAGCTGGGGGGGGAGCACGGGGGCGCAGGTCATGCGGGCGACGCACTACGCAATGCGCACTGTGTGAGCCCGGGGGAGGGCCTTCACGCTGAGTCTGTGCGAGAGGCGGGCCGGTGCCGCCATGTGCGGGTTCCAGACATGTTGAACACGCAAGCATGTTGAACGGTGGCGCGAACCAGAGGGAGAGGGGAGAACGGAATGGACCAGGGGGGAGCGGGAGGAACGGGAGGAAGAGGGTGACGAGGGACAGCGCGGGCCGTGCAGGAGACGGCCGGGCCCGCCGTACACCGAACCAGGCCCTGCGACTTCTCCTGGCGGAGGCGGGATGGAGCGGTGCGCAACTGGCGCGCGAGGTCAACGCCCTGGGCGCGGCGCAGGGGACGCCCTTGTACTACGACCGCACGGCGGTGGCGCACTGGCTGGCCGGGAGTCGCCCCCGCCGCCCCGCACCCGCCCTGGTCGCGGAAGCCCTCTCGCGCCGCTTGGGCCGCCCGGTGCGGGAGGAGGACGCCGGGCTCGGCCCCAAGAGCGGTGCGGCGTACGGCGAACGGGACGCCGTGGAGGGCCTGGACGAAGCGCTGAGGGCGACCGGCCGGCGCCGGGTCGCCCTGGCCGGCGCCTACTCGCTGGCCGCGCTGACGATCCCGTACGGGCCCCAGGCGAAGGCGTACGGGCCGCAGGCCGGCGCGAACGGCCCACCCTTCCTACGGAACGCCCCGCCCGACCTCGCGACGCACGCCACACCCCCCTCTCCTCCGCACCCCTCCGGGCGGGTGGCCATGGCGCATGTGGCGTCGGCGCAGGAGCTGCTGGCGCTCTTCTCGCGCGGGGACGCGGTCCTGGGGGCCGGACCGGTGTACGAGCCCCTGCGCCAGTACCTGGCCGCCACGGTCCTCCCGTGGCTGAAGCGCGACATGAGGCCCGCTGTCCGACGCGAACTGCTCACGGTCGCCTCCCGCCTCACCTACCTCTGCGCCTTCACCCACTTCGACATGGACCGGCACGCCGCTGCCCAGCGCCTCTACCTCACCAGCGCCGAGCTGGCCGGTGAGGCGGGGGACCGGATCGGTCGCGGACTGGCCCTGCGCGGCCTGAGCGTGCAGGCCCACGCACTGGGGCACTTCAGCGAGGCCCACCGCCTGGCACAACAGGCGGCGGACACGGCCCTGCACCATGCGCCGCCCCACCAACAGGCCTTCTTCCACGGTCAACTGGCGGTGACACTGGCGCACCGGGGGGACGCGGGCCACGCCCACCATCTCTCGTTGGCGGACCGCTGCCTGGAGCGGTCGTCGTCGAGCGGGGACACCCCGGTCGGCGCCTTCCACTCCGGCTCGCTCGCTCTCCAGCGCGCGGCCGTCGCGGTGAGCAGGGGCGACCGGCACGCAGCCGTCCGGGCGCTGGACCTCTCCCTGCGCCACCGCCCCGCCGACGAGCGCCGCTCCCGCGCCCTGTCCCTGGCCGAACTCGCGGAGGTCCAACTCGCCGTGGGCCACCTGGAACAGGCCTGCCGCACCTGGCACGAGTTCCTCGACGCGCATGCGGTCGTCGACAGCGCCCGCGCCGACGACCGGCTGCGCCTGCTGATCGCCAGGACCCGCCCGTACAGCGCGAATCCGGCGGTCGCCGCGCTGCTAGCCCGCGTACGGGAGAGGCACCGGAGACGGCCGCCGACGCCACGGAGCCCCTGAGCCCGACCCGCCGGGGCCTCGGCGGGTGCGGTCGGCCAAGCGTTGGGCCAGAGGGGTGAGTACCGGCGGGGACCGGAAGAACGGCGCAGTCCACCGGGTTGTAAGCCCTGCCCACGAGGATCTTCGGTCCTCCTACCCCCCCGTTGGCCCCACCGGCAGGAACGAATGAACCGCAGCAAGCGCTCCGACGTCTTCCTCTCCACCTCCCTCCCCCTCCCACCCGGCACGGTCGCGGTGGCCACGCGCTGGTGGCATCCCCTGCGCGGCCCGGTGGACTGCCCCGCCCACCCCCTCCTCACCGCCCATGCCCGGCAGGCGGGCTTCACCGCCGAGGCCCGCGCCTGGGAGGAGGCGGCGGTGAACGGCGACGGCCCGGGCCCGGTGGGCACGACCGTCGTCGCGGTCTCGTACGAGCGCCCCGAGGGCGGACACCGGGGCATGGCGCTGGCGGCCCGCAGCGAGGACAGTACGGCGGTCGCGTTCGCCCACCGGCAGATCGAGTCGTGGCAGGCGGTGTTATGGACCCGGAGGGTGCTGTACGTGAGCGAGGTGACGCCCCAGCCGGAAGCCGCGCCCGAGGGCTCGCCGCACACGGCCCGCACCTCGGTGCACCACGCGCGCGGACCGTGGACGCTCACATCGCGCACTTCGGGCCGCCACACACCCGACCTGCACACCCCCGACCTGCACACTCCGGAACACCACACGCCGGAACACCACACTCCGGAACACCACACGCCGGAACACCACACTGCGGGACACCGCACCCCCACTCACCCCCTTCGCTCCTCCTCCGTGCCGCCCCAGGGCACGAGAGCGCGCGGAGCGGACTGGCTGCCCTGCGGCTGCCCGGCGGCCTCCGCCTGCCCGTCCGCCGCCGTGGCGGAGCGCTCGCTGCACCGGTCACAGGTGAGGGGTGACGAGGTCGTGATCGTCGGCGCGCCGGCGGCCGGTACGGGCGGCGGCTGGCCGCGCAGGCGACCCGCCGGAACGGTGCAACGGGCGGCGAGCGCGGCGGAGGCGGAGAAGCTCACGGTCCTGGACCCGGAGCGCCTCTCCTTCGTGGTCACCCCGGGGGCCCTGGTCTCCGAGGCGACCGCCGTCCTCCGGGTGCTCCGCCGCCGCTTCCCGCGCCTGCGCGGCCAGCACCCCTGGGAGTGGTGCTACACGACGGACGACCTGGACACGGCGGTCGGCTCCGTCCTCGACCAGTCCGACGCCCTCCTGGTCACCGGCGGCGGCGACAGCCCCCTGGTGCGCGCCGCCCTGGGCCGGGCCGCCCGCTGCGGGCTCCGGGTCCGCGAGGTGACGAGCCTGGGCCGGCTCCGCCCGCAGGACGTCGACGGGGCGACGATCACCGTCCTGCACGCCCCGGCCCCGGCCCCGGACGGAGCCGACGACGATACCGCCCCCGGCCACGCCCCCGCCCACCGGGAGGACGGCACCGGCCGGGCCGTGTCGCGGGTCCTGGACGGCTTGGGCCCCACGGACCACATCTGCCGCACGGTCCGCTCGACGCCCCTGCGCTCCGACTTCAAGGGCCCACCACTCATCAGCAAAGCTTAAAAGTATCCTGAAGAAATAAGCGCTGGTGCTACACAGTCTCCTTGGCCGATGCTCTGTGCATGCGTCCCCTCCATATCGCCCTGGCCGTGCTGATCACCGCCGTCTGGGGCGTGAGCTTCGTCGTGATCGAGGTCGGGCTCAGACACTTCCCGCCACTGCTCTTCTCCGCCCTGCGCTTCCTGGCCGCCGCCCTGCCCGCCGTGTTCCTGGTCGGGCGGCCGGCCGTCGCCTGGAAGTGGGTCATCGGGGTGGGACTCGCCCTCGGGGTGGGGAAGTTCGGGCTGCTGTTCATCGGCATGGACCAGGGGATGCCCGCCGGACTCTCCTCCCTGGTCCTCCAGGCCCAGGCCGTCTTCACCGCCCTGTTCGCCGCCCTCGCCCTCTCCGAACGGCCCGGCAGGGTACGGGTGATGGGCATGGCGATCGCTCTGGCGGGCATCGGGGTGGCAGCCGTGGACGAAGGCGCGGACGGCCCGCTCCTCGCCTTCGTCCTGGTCATCGCGGCGGCGGCGTGCTGGGGCGTCTCCAACGTACTGACCCGCCGGGCCGCCCCACCTGACGCGCTCGGCTTCATGGTCTGGGTCTCGACCGTACCCGTCCTGCCCCTGCTCGCCCTCTCCCTCCTCTTCGAGGGCTGGGACCGCGACATGGCTGCCCTGGCAGCACTGGACTGGTCCGGCGTGGCGATCATCCTGTTCATCGCCTGGGGCAGTACGGTGCTCGGCTTCGGCGCCTGGGGCTTCCTGCTCCGCCACCACCCCGCCTCCTCCGTGGCCCCGTTCACCCTCCTCGTCCCGGTCTTCGGCATGTCCTCGGCCGCCCTCTTCCTGGGCGAACCGATGAGCCCCCTGCGCTGGTGCGCGGCGGCCCTTTTGGTAGGCGGAGTGGCCCTGACCTCGCTCCCGGGACGGCGCCGAACCCCTATAACCCCCGCGCCCGCCCCGCCTACCCCTTCGGCGCCCCCAGCCGCAGCGGGTGCTCCCGGCCCGCGCTGAGGTCGAGGACGTTGCGGAACAGGGGCGCGAGCGCTTCGACCGTCGACGGGTGCTGAGGCGCGAGCGTGCTCTGTGCGGCGCTGCGCACGTGCCGTCGCGCCAGGAGGCGCACCCGGGTCACCGGATGCGCCTCCTTGGGATCTGGACCGCGCCAGATCTTATTTCTTCGAGAACTCCAGAGTGGAACGGGTGTCTGGGTCTCCTGTAGAGAAGTAAAGCTTGGCCTGCCCCTCGCTCATGACAGCACTGATGATGCAGTAGGCCTCATCAGGAGAAGCAGCGTCGCGTCCCTCGGCCGTTGGGTCGCGCTTCGAGGGGGACACTTCTTTGGATTTGACGTCGAGCCTCACGACCTGGCCGTCACTCGCCAGACGCGGCCCTCGATACTCGCCAGGTTCAAGAAGTCGCCAGGTGCCGTCCCCTGACATGCGCCAATTCTCGTCGAATGACCAATCCTGTCCGTCGAGATTCGCGACCGCTGCCGTGCCGTCGTCTTTCAACCGCACCTGGCTTCCCTTCCATCCGTGCCAGGCACCGGTGAGATCTTTCCTGGGGAAAGGTGGCGATTCGGAAATCGATTCGTACCGGTGGTCGGTGCACACGAATTCGTATCAAAGAAATTAGCCACGGCGACACCCAGGGCGCTCAAGGGGTAACTTTTCAGACGCCTATGGCACGAAGGTGGAGTCAAATCGCCGCCTCTTGGCATGCGTCATCACGATGGTCTCACTCCACTGAGCCTCCGTAGCCCGGTCACCTCACCCTTTCAACCTCAGCGTCACCCACCGCAGAAGCCCCGCCAGGACGCATCTGACGGGGCTTCAAATTTGCTACTGCGTAGCAACATCATGAACGGCGTAGGCTCTAATTCGACCCATCGCTAAGGGAGGCTTGAATCTCCTGCCATCCCTCATGCTGATCCCGCCACGATGCGCTCTCATAGAGAGCAGATTTCGCTTCCGGAAATGATAGGCCGAGAACCCGAGACGCCACATAGATCGACCCGATCGGAGATATTCCGAGCTCACGCAATTTCCGAAACACCTCCTCCTGTTCCGCTATCCCTTCCGCAGCGAACCTTGATGCAAGCGCATCCAAGAGTCGTCGGTCCATTCCTACCCTCCTCCCAAAATCTTCCCAACATCCAAGGTCATGGAGCCAGGACGCTTAAAGATAGTTCCATCTGGCTTCGGAATGTGACGCTCATAGTTGAGCACAACAGTCCTAAACCCCTCAGCATGCGCCCGAGTCGCCAAGGCGTGTTTCATCTGGTTGAGTGCATCGGGGCCAACTGGCGCTCGACTAAGTCCCTCAGTCCCCTTCGGGAAGACCATGAAACCGTCTAGATGCAGAGTGTTGCCGGATATACGCGCCGTCGCCATAGTCTCAACCGTCTGACCAGATACCTCGAATGCGTCATCCCAGATATCACCATCGACAAATCTGGGGCATCCACTGCTGTTGTGAACGAGTACCGGAGTCTCGCCCGCCAGCACATAGTACGTGTGGATGTTCGCGACGGTGAGGTTGTGGACGGTGGCGGTCTGGGTCCAGCGTTTGACTGCCGTGATCTGGACGTGGGTGCCGGCGCTCGTTCGGAGCCACTGGCCCGGCTGGAGGTCGGTGGCGTCGATCCATTTGCCGAGTTCGGGGACCCAGAAGGGGTGGCCGTCGGTTGCGGTGATCTCGGCGGTCTTGGTGCCGCGGTCGCCGTCGGTGTCGACGGTGATCTTCACCAGGTTCTTGGCGCCGGTGCCCTTGATTTCGGCGGTGACCTTCTCCGCCCGCGTTTCACCGGTTTCCGGGTCGGTGGCCAGTACTTCGTCGCCGATTTTGACGTCTTCGATCGGCTTGGTCGTTCCGTCCGCGAGGACGACCTCCGCTCCCGGGGTGAAGCTGTTGCCGCCGCACCCCTTCGCTGCCCGCGCTGCCTTTTTTGCGCCTGCCGTGAGTGCAGCCACCCCGCCGATCACGCTTATGATCGCCATGGCGTCTTCGGTGTCGGCGTAGGCGCGGGAGTTGATGTCCACCCCCAATTTGCTGACGAGCTTGTCGTACAGGGGAGCGGCAGGTGGCGTCGGCAGAGGAGATATTGACGACGCATAGGAATCCAGGGAGGAGACTCCGTAGCGTATTCCGCCAGCGATGGAGTTCGTGAGCCAATTTCCGTCGTAGTTGGTGTTCTTCCAGCTGGTGACCTTCTTGGCCTTGCCGAAGGCGGCAAACTTGCCGAGTCCGCTTGCGCCCCACTGGGCGATGGTCGCTCCCGGGACGGTCTTCTGGTAGTGCCGGGCGACGGTGCTGACGTCCTGGTACTTGGTGGTCTTGCTGGTGATGACCTGGCTGCCGCCGCAGCGGTACAGCGACCCGCACTCGTCACTCTTGAGACCCGTGGGGTCCCAGTTCAGGACGGGGTTGTCGTTGCCGTAGTTGTAGCCGTTCATCTGCTGCGGGTCGGTCGGATCGAGGATCGGGTCGACGGAGATGAAGCGGCCGAGGTCGGGGTCGTACTCGCGGGCGCCGAGGTGGGTGAGGCCGGTGGACTTGCTGTCGTCGGTGCCGCCGACGAAGCCCTTGGTGCCGGGCCAGGTGGTCGGGGTCGTGCCTCGGAGGGCGCCGAACGGGAGTGTGCGGCGCTGGGTGAGGGCGAGGGTGGTGGCCTGGACGGCCAGTTCGCCGGTGCCGTGGTGGTCGCCGATGGTGAAGGCGAAGGTGCCGTCGTCGTTGCGGATGGCCGTGTGGCCGCCGCCGAGGGGGATGTAGCGGGTCGCCTTGGGCTCGTCGGAACCTGCTGCGAGGGTGATCTCGGTGTGGCCGAGGTAGAGGGTCGTCTCCGTGGGGGTGCGGGCGATGAGCCGGTTTCCGGCCGTGTCGTAGAGGTACGAGGTGGTCTTGCCGTTCTCGGTGACCGTGGCGAGGTGACCCTCGGCGTCCCAGGTCAGGTCCTGGCCCGGACGTGTGGTGGTGTTGCCGGTCGCGTCGTAGCCGTAGGACTCGGTCCTGCTGCCCGCCGCGTCGGTCGTGGTGAGCGAGGTGAGGGCATGGGGACGCGCCGAGCCGGGGGCGGGGTAGCCGTACTGCCTGGTGATGTCCTTGGCGGCATTTCCTGTGGGGTCGTGCCGGACCTCGGTCTTCCGGTTGCCGTTCTCGTAGGTGAAGGACTGCCAGTACGGAGCCGGACCGCCGAGCTTGTCGCCTGCCGGAGCCGGGGCGCAGGTGGTCACGGGCTGGGCCCAGGCCTCGGTGATCCGGCCGAGGTGGTCGTAGGTGAAGCACTGGGTGTCCGTGCCGGTGCGGTTCACGTCCGCGATCGACAGGATGTTGCCCGCCTCGTCGTACCGGTAGGTCGCGTGGCGGTCGACCCCGAGCTGGTCGTCCCGGTTCACCGTTGAGTTGGAGAGCCTCTGGGTACCCCGCTCGTATGCGTTGGTGACCTCGGTCCTCTGGACGCTGTCGGCCAGGCCCATGGCGTACTGCAGGGGCTTTCCGGTGTAGCTGTAGGAGGTGCTGGACGTCATGCCCATCCCGGAGACCGCGATCGGCCTGAGCGTGTCCTTCTCGTAGGTGTAGCTGAACGTGTCCCCCGGCAGTGACCCCGCACGGGAGTAGTTGACTCCGCCCTGCAGCCCGGAGGGGAGGTAGGAGCTGTTCGTCTGGTAGGTGCCCTGGAGCTTGCCTTCGACCGCCGGTATGACCACGGACGCTCTGAACGGGCGGTACAGCTGGTCGTAGGCGTCGACCCTGGTGGTGTACGCGTGGCCGTCGACGTACCGGGTGGATTCGGCAAGCTGGCCCTTGGCCCCCGGGAAGGTGTCGTACACCTGCTTGGTGCGGAGCGGCCCGCTGTCCGATCCCTCGCGTACTTCGGTCCGGCGCCCGAGCCCGTCGTAGACGTAGGCGAGCCCGGGAACGCCGGTGCGTGCGTCCTTGCTGAGCGTCAGCTGGCCGCGGTCGTCGTACGTGCTGGTGGTGGTGCCCTTGTCGGGGTCCGTGGCCTTCGTCTGGCGGCCCAGCTGGTCGTACTCGTAGAGCCAGTTGTTGCCCGCGGAATCGGTGACCTTGCTCAGCTCGCCGCGAGGCGTGTGCTCGTAGCGGGTGCTGTCGAACGCGGAGTCTGCCGCGCGGGTGCGGTGCTGGCGCAGCTCGGTGGTGTTGCCCCGGGCATCGGTGAGCGTGGTGGTCGTGGTGCCGCCCACGGGCGGCACGGTCGTGATCCGGTCGCCGCCGTAGAGGTTCTTCGTGATGCCGAGGACCGTGGTGCCGTCTCCGTTTCCGCGGAGCCAGCGGGTCTCGACGGGCCGGTTGAGCCCGTCGTAGGCGGTACGGGTCTGTGTCTCGACGGACAGGGCGTTGTCGGGCTTGAAGAGTGTGGCGGACGGCTTGCCGACCACGTAGTAGGGCGTGAACGTCGTCGTGATCAGGCCACGCTCGTCGTAGAAGCTGTCACCGATGAGGGAGCCGCCCTCAGGTCCGGGGACCTGCGTCTGGCGCTCGCGGAGGAAGCCGTCGTACAGGGTGTACGAGGCCGCCATCTGGCCGCCCGAGTTGTTCAGCGTCCAGGTGGTCACGGACACCGGCTTGTTCTCGGCGATGGTGTAGTCGAATTCCTGGGTCGGCGTCTGGCTGGTCCGCCGGTCTGCCAGCCACACCTTCTTCGTGCGGCCGAGCGCGTCGTATCTGACGGCGGTGACCTTGCCGTTGGTGTCGGTCAGCTTCGTCGCCAGGTCGCGGCCCGGGAGGACGTCCGTGGTCGAGGTCTGGGCCGTGGTGGCGTCGCCCTTCTTCGCCGGCGGAGTCGTGGTCTTGATCTGGGTGGCGAAACCCGTCGCGGGGAGGTAGGCCACGGTGCCGGTACGGCCGTCGTTCCGCGCGGTGCGTACGGGAGCCGCGTTTCCGGTGACCGTCACATCGGCCGTCAGGTCGGTGGTGGTCAGCTGCCGCCCGTACGTGTCGTAGGTCGCCCCGGACTCCAGGTACGTGGCCTGGGAACCGTCGTGGCTCTTCAGGGTGGCCGTGGCCGTGACGTCACCCTTCACCGGTGCCGCACCGTAGGCCCCGCCGTCGTAGACGGACCGGGTGTCGCTCAGCACGTCCTTGGCGCGGTTCACGGAAGCGGAGCACGCCTTGGCGACGGTCTCGACGCGGACGGGGAGGGTGATGATGCCGCTGGTGTTGGACGGGTAGGTCGTACGGGTGCACTGGTCGTCGGCCGCCGTGGAGTCGTCGCCGAAGTCGTCGGCCTCGGTCAGGCGTCCGGCGACGGTGTCGTACGTGAGGGACGTCGACGTGGTGCGCCATGAGCTGCCCGTGCCCTGGTCGAGGGAGATCCAGTTCTTCGCGCTGCTGATGCCGGTGAAGTTGGCCGTGACGGTGCCCCAGTCGCGGACCTTCTTCGCCGTCTCGTGGTACCAGGGCCGCTTGACCGACTTGCTGAGGACCTTCCCGCCGGGCTTGTCGAAGGTGACGGTCTTGTACGCGAAGCCCGCCGCCGCCTCGTGGTCCGTGATCGCGGCCCCCTCGCCCGCGGCGAGGGAGACGGAGACGGACTTGGTCCCGCCCGACGTGGTTTTACGGTCGCCGTGCATCCCGCGCAGGAAGTAGGAGTCCTCCTGCGTCTTCATGGCGGCGTCGCCGCCATGGCCACCGGACTTGACCCTGACCTGCCCGTAGCCGCGCCACTGGGACCAGGTCTTCTCCTTCTCCTTGGTCAGGCCGTCGTCGTCGGCGTAGTGCCAGGCGGCATCACCGAGGTACTGGTAGTTGGTCACCTGGTCCGGTGAGCCGCCGGTGCGGTCCGTCAGGGTGACGGACGTCGTCACGTACTTGTTGAACCAGTGCACGGTCGCGGGGTCGGAGTCGCTGCCGCCGATGAACTGCGGGAAGCAGCGGGTGGTGTTCGTCTCCGGGGTGGGCAGCGCGTTCCAGTTGCAGGTCGCCGCCGAGTAGTTGGCGCTGATCTGCCCACCGGATTCGTCGTCGACCTCAAAGAGACGTTCCTTGATGAACGGGGCGAATCCGTCGCCGGTCCTGTCCAGCCGGTTGGCCAGCTGGGTGTACGCGAACGTCGTCTTCGGGAGGGTCACGACCGGGACGGCGGGCTCGCCGGTGGCCTGCGGGGTGGTGGACTCACCCGTGCGCTGGATGCTCGTCAGGAGCAGCTGGTAGTCGGTGTCCGCCATGCCCCACCGGTGGGCCAGCTTCCAGGAGTCGACCTTGGCGTACGTGCCGTCGGACTTGAGTACCTGGGTGGTGATGTCCGTCAGCCGCTTGCGGGTCCAGAAGGACGGGGAGAACCGTCCCTTGTCGCAGGTGGCGCCCGTCTTGCAGTTGAGGTCCCAGGGGGTGTCGTACCAGTGGAAGGCGTTGGAGTCGATGGTGTCCGCGGCGCAGGTGACACCGGACTGCGGGAGGCAGCGCTCGGCACTGCCGAAGACGACCTGGGAGAGGGGCTTGGTGCCGTAGAGGTCGTTGGACCGCTGGCCGTAGTCGATGCGCTGGAGCGTGCCGCCACGGGTGTACGGGGTGTTGTCGGTGGCCTTGAGGTTGCGGCCGTAGGAGTTGGTCTCCTTGGCGTAGTGGTAGCTCATGGCGTTGCCGTGGGGGTCGACCACGTAGTCGACGTTCCACCGCCATGCCTGCTGGCACCACGAGTTCGCGAAGGTCGTGCCGTGGCAGTCCTCCCCGGAGTTGTTGCCGAAGACCGGGAGGGTCCAGGTGGAGTCGGTGGTGGGCTTGCCGCTGGTCCAGCCGGGCAGCCGGTTGTAGCCGAAGTAGTACTGGGTGCCGTCGGGGGAGGTGAGGCGCCAGTACTCGTTGTCGTTGTCGCCGTTGGCGCGGTCGGCCGACTTCAGCCGGGTGATCCGGGTGCCGTCGTCGCGCTTGAGCTTGAACTCGTCCTTGCTGACGGGGATGAGTTCGCCGCTGGAGCCGTTGAAGGAGATGAACGCGTTGTCGTACGCCCAGCACATGTCACCGGGCTTGCTTCCGTCGGCGTTCTTCACGCCGTCGTCCGCGCAGGGCTTGTAGCGGCGCTCGATGAAGCCGGGCCACAGGTCGAAGCCGTCGCCGACCCAGGAGCCCTGGTTGTTCGTCCCTCCGGTGCGGCCGTCGATGGATCCGGAGGAGTAGGAGAGCCCGAGGCGGGGCTTCAGGCTGCCGGGCACCTCGGGGACCTCGATGCCGTACGACCAGGTGAAGTCACCGGTGTTGAGGCTCGTGTTCCAGCTGGAGGAGGGGGACAGCGAGGTCGCCTTGTAGTCCCCTCGGTCGCCCGCCGTGGCGGCCGTCGCGGCCAGGACCGTGGCCGTACCGGACCGCAGTGTCACCGCGTCCGCGGTCAGTGTCTGTGCGGCCGTGTCGTTCGTCGCGTCGACCGGGGTGCCGTCGCGGCACTCCTCACGATCGGGGGTGGTGAGCGCGCAGGAGGGCAGGTGGAACAGCCGCATGCGGGAGGCGTACGCACCCCCGTAGGACTGGGCGAAGGCCGAGTAGTCGACCGACACGGCTACCGGTGCCTCGCCGCCGTTCCCGGCGGTGCGGCTCGCGGCGTCCGGGGTGTGCGGTGTGAGCGCGAAGAGCAGCCCGTTCACCCCGGCCCGCGTGGCCTGCTTGCGGTCGAGGATCTGTGAGGTGACGTCGGTGGGGGCGGCGGGGAGCGCACGAGCTGAGCGTCGGGTTCCGTTCCCCTCCTTGTCGGAGCCCGGGCTCGCAGCGGTGCGGCCGATGCCGATCGGCTGGTTCTTGGGCCGGGCGAAGCGCGTGGTGCCGTCGGCGGTCGCGGTAGGCACGGTGACCGTCGCCCGGCCGGGGGCCGGCACCCTCGCCTGCGGGGCGGCGGCGGGGGAGTGAAGCGCCTTGTCCCCCGCGCGGGGTTTTACCTCGTTGATCCGCCTGCCCTCGACGGCCTTCTCCGATTCGGGCAGGCCGGGGAGGCTGGTGGCGGCTGCGACGGCCGGGGCCGGGGTGGCGCTGGCCTGCAGCAGGGTCGCCACCATCACGGTGGACACGGCCAACGAGATGCGGCGGACCGTCCGGAGCCGCGTCGGAGGTATACGTCTGGATTTCATGGGGTGTGATGTATCCATCGCTGCCGGGTGCAGTGCCCGACAGAGTGGGCAGAGCACGGAGAGTTGAACGGAGAGGAGATTCGGAGCGGGCCTCCTTGTCGGGTGGACCCGCTCCGAGACGCCTTGCGTCAGTTGGTGGTGGGGACCTGGGTGGGGACATCGGCAAGGCCGGTGAAGAGTTTGTAGACCTGCTCTTCGGTCAACGCCCCCTGGAAGGACCACACATCGTCGATCGCTCCGGCGAAGTACTGGTCGGCGCCCGTGTTCTGGCCCCGTCCGATCCGCAGCGACGCGGTGGCCTTGAAGGTCAGGACGTCCTCGGCCCAGGCGACGAGGTCCTGGCAGCCGGCTTCGTCCGGCTCACCGTCCCCGTCCGCGTCCCGGCAGGCCGCCTCCTGGAGGACGCCGTTGACGTAGAGGCGCGCCTCCTTGGCGAAGCCGTCGTAGACCACGGCGATGTGGTTCCAGAGACGGACGTCGTAGAACTCGGTACTGCTCAGCCGCTTGACCGCGGCTGCCGCGTCGTCCCTGTCGGGCAGGCTGAGCTGCCAGCTGCCCGACGCGTTCGGGTCGGCCGGATCAGGCCGGTAGCGGACCTCGAGCGCGCTGCGCTTCGTGCCGCCCGCGCTGAGCACGGTCATGTCGTGCTCGGGCAGAGCCGCTGCCTGGGCCCAGGCCGTCATCGTGAAGCTGGTGCTGGTGTCGACCGGCATCTTCGGCGTCTCCGCGAAGCCGCTCGTACCGTTCAACTGGAGGCCGCCGCTGTCGACCCAGCCCATGCCCAGCTCGGCGTTTCCGTGCAGCTTCAGGTCGTTCTTCTCCACGGAGGAGTCCGGCGTGCCGGACGGTGTGCCGGACGTCCCCTCCTCGAAGTTCCACCTGCTCTTGACGATGGGGCGCTGCCGGAACATCTGCTGTACTTCCTCGGCCGATACCGGGCGCTGGAAGAGGCGGACGTCGTCGATCAGGCCGGGGAAGTGGCAGTCGGTGGTCCCGCTGTAGATACCGGCTCCGATGGTCATGGACCGGTCGGCGTGGAAGGGGTTGCTGATCGGTGCGGAGCCGGCTTTCTGGCCGTTGACGTAGAGGGTCAGGGACTTGGCGACGGTGTCGTGGACGCCGGTCAGGTGGACCCATTCACCGGCCCGTGCCGTCGTTCCGTCCGGCTGCATCGCGCGGATGGGCTGGGCCTGTGCGGTGTCGGTGGCGTACTGGTTGAAGACCCAGCGGTCGAAGCCTGCCGAGTAGTAGAGCTCGAACCCGGGTTTGTGGGTGCCGGTCTGGGCCGCGATGATCGCTGCCTTGCCGGGCTTGGCGGGGTCCATCTTGGCCCAGGCGCTGACGGTGAAGCTGCGTGAGGTGTTCACGTGGGGGCTGCCGGTCTGGCCGACCCGGGCGTGTCCGGTGGTGCCGTCGAACTTGGCCGCCGTTCCGGCGATGCCCGGGACACCGGTGGTGACGCCGCCGCTGTACTTCGCGGGCAGGACACCGCCATGGCCCTGGATCTCCGTGGCTCCCGGGTCCTCGTCCAGGGGGAAGAGGGCCAGGGCGGGGCTGCCGGGGTCGCCGACGGGCTGTTTGGCGTAGAGCTTGTCGATGTCCCCCTGGGCCAAGGTCCTGTCGAAGATCTGGAGTTCGTCCACAGTGCCGGGGAAGAACGACCGCTTCACCCCGCTGTAGGAGCCCGCCCCGATGGTCAGGCCGCGTCGGCCGTTCCACGCGTTCGGCAGCGGTGCCTCGCCTACGAGCTGGCGGTTGACGTAGAGCCGCAGCTTCTTCGCGGCCTCGTCGTACGAGCCGGTCAGGTGGGTCCAGGTGTTCGCGCTGACGCCACCGGGCTGGGCGGCCATCGCCCGGACGATCTCCGCGTCCGGTGTGTCCGTCTCGTACTGGTTGAACACCCACCGGTCGTAGTACGCCGAGTAGTACAGCTCGAAGCTCGTCGTGTGGCTGCCCGGCTGGGCCGCGATGATCGCGGTGCCCTGCGGGATCCTCGACAGCTTGACCCATGTGGAGACCGTGAAGCCCCGGGTCGTGTCGACCACCGAGAGGTCGGAGGAGGCGTGGCCGTCGGTGCCGTCGAGTTCGAGGGCGGTGTTCTTCGTGCCGGGTGCGCCGGTGGTCGCGCCTCCGTGGAGTGCCAGCGTCCTCGGCGGGGTCGTGCCCTGCGCTTCGGTGGCGCCTGCTTCCTCGTCGAGTTGCCAGGTGGCGCGTTCGGGCTGACCGGCCTTGACCCGGAACTGGTACGTACGGATCTCCGACCCGTTCCCTGCGGCGTCGAAGGCCTGGGCGGTGATGAAGTTCAGCCCCGGCTTCGAGGGCAGGAACGGGACGCTCTGGGCCGCCCCGCCGGATGTGGTCAGCTGACGGGCCGAGGTGGGGTCGTTGTTGATGCCGTACCAGTAGCGCGTCACGTCGCTGGACGACGACTTGAAGGTGAACGTGCCGTACTGGCCCACCCCGTCCAGCCACGGGTCGTTCGGATTGTCCGGCTGGGACGCCGGGTACTCCGGCGACGCGATCGTGGGAGCCGCCGGGACGGTCTTGTCGTAGACGAAGTAGCACGACGTCGGATCACCCGCCCACGACCAGGGGGAGTACTGGGCACCGTCGTAGGAACGGACGTGCCAGTGCACCAGCTTGTTCTGGGGGATCGTCGTCGGCAGGCTCAGCGTGAAGGCCGAACCCGACTTCTTGTACGAGGTCAGGGCCGGGGTCCACCGGGCGATCACGCCCTTGCCGTCACCCGCGTCCCACGACGCCTGCACCTGGATCGCGATGTCGTCACCGTCCGGGTCGGTCACACCGGCGATGCTGATCTTGCCCAGGGTGCGCACCCGGGGAGCACTCGCGGGGGGCTTGCACACACCCCCGTACTCCATCGACAGCTGGGACATCTTCACCTGGCCGGGCGGCCGGTTGTACTTCACCCGCAGGAACGCCTTGTCGGAGAACCGCTTCCAGCCCAGCCCGTCCGACTCGCTCGCCGCCCGCAGACCGAACGTCATCGTGGACCACTTGCCGTTCGCGGCCTCCTGCACTAAGGGACGCTGATACTCCCGCGCCTCCAGGTTCCCCTCGGGCGTCGCGAAGACCTCGCTGCTCTCCCCACGCAACGACGCCACTTAAACGGACCGCCCGGTCTGCTTCGCCTCCGCTGACGCGGCATCCACCCCCGCGCCGGACTCTCCGGCTTCACTCGGCGCAGAAGCCTGCCGACCGCTCGGTGCGGCGACCGCCTGGGGCGCCAGACCCGCCAGCAGGACAAGGCCGACACCCCCTGCGACCAGCCCTGTTGTTCTTCGGTAACGCCGTTTCCCCGACACAGTCCCCACCCGTCCACGTGTACTGCTCCCCATCGCGAATGAGAAGCCATGCGGGACTCTATGAAGATCCTGTGTGAATCACCAGGGAGTTATGAAGGCACCAAGCAGCCAAAACCGGGCATCCGGTCTGTGACAAGTGTCACTGTCGCGAGGGGTGGGGAACCGCCGCCTACCCCTTCGGCGCCCCCAGCCGCAGCAGGTGCTCCCGGCCCGCGCCCAGGAGGTCCGGGAGATCGGCCGCGGCCGGGTGCCAGCGCTTCTCGTACTCCCAGCAGACCCAGGTGTCGGAGTCCAGCAGCTCCAGGCAGGCGGCCAGGGGGAGTACGCCCGTGCCCAGGGGGAGGGGGGTGAGGTCGGTGGCGGAGGCGACGTCCTTGACCTGGACGTAACCGAGGTGCGGGGCCAGGATCGGGTGGGTGGCGGTGGGGTCCTCGTCGGCGAGCCAGGTGTGCAGGACGTCCCAGACGGCGCCGACCCTGGGGTGGCCGACCGTGCCCGCGATCCGGGCCACGTCGGCGCCCGCGCGATGGGAGTCGTGGGTCTCCAGCAGGATGGTGACGCCCATGTCGGCGGCGGCCGGGGCGGCCGAGCCCAGGCGGCGGGCGGCCGTCGCGTCGGCGTCCGCCGGGTCCTGGTCGCCGCCGCCGGGGAAGACCCGGACGTACCGGGCGCCCAGGTCCCGGGCGAGCTTCAGCAGCTCGGCCAGTTCGGCGGAGACGGCCTCGTCGTCGCCCTCGGCCGCCACCCGGACGTACCCCGCCACGGTCAGGATCTCCACCCCCGCCGCCTTGAACACCTCCACCGCAGCAGCCCGTTCGAGAGCGGAGAGCCCCAGGTGCACGGGCTCCTCGGGGTGGGCGCGCAGTTCCACGCCCTGGTACCCGTGGCCGGCGGCGAGCCGGGCGACCTCGGGCAGCGGCATGCCCGGTACTCCGAGCGTGGAGAAAGCGAGCTTCATGAGTGCGTCCTTCCGTCGTCGCCGCGCGCGGAGGGGGGGTGCGCCCGGCGCCCTACCCCCGGCTCCTGCCCGTCGGCCGGGACGCTATGCGGTGCCCCGCAGCACCTGCTCCAGGCTACCGAGCAGCCGGAGCGCGTCCTCCCGCTCCGTTCCCTCCAGCGGGCGGCCCGCCGGAGCCGCAGGTGCCGGTTCCGGGGTGATCACCCGCAGGGCCGCCGCCGCCTGCCGGGCGAACATCGCCAGCAGGTCCAGCTCCCGCACGCTGCTCCTGGCCTGCGGTGACGCGTCCAGCACCTCAAGGACCCCGAGGACCCGGGAGTCGCTGATCAGGGGGGCCGCCATCAAGGAGTCGGGGACGTACTCCGTGGACTCCGCCAGCGAGCGGTCGAACGAGGGGTCGTCGGCCAGGTCGTCCACCACCATCGGCTCGCCCGAGGTCGCCACCCAGCCGGCGATGCCCCGCCCGGCCGGGAACCGGCGGCCCACCAGGAACTCCTGGCCCTCCCCGGAGACCGCCCGGAAGACCAGCTCGTCCGCCTCCTCGTCGAGCAGCAGCACCGAACCGGCCGCCGCGCCGAAGATGGCCCGGGCGACGTCGACGACCGACTGGAGCAGTTCGTCGCGGTGTGCGTCCCGAGCGGCGGGGACGGGTGCGGGCAGCGAAAGGGCGGAATCAGACTTCGGCGTCATCGTGGGTGTCTCCTGCCGCTGTTGAAGGACGCGGGGGGCATGAAGGGTGCGGGTCGTGACGGAGGTCGTGGCGGACGTTGGCCGCGGACAGATAGAGCGCGTTCTTGAGCTGGAAGGCCGTCATCCGCGGGTGCGCCGACAGCAGGCGCGCGCAGAGCCCGGCCACGTACGGCGTCGCGAAGCTGTTCCCGGTGGTGCGGATCGTCCGGCCGCCCAGCCACGGCACGGTCACGTTCTGGCCCGGGCCGAAGAACTCCACCGGCGGGGCCGGGTTGTAGAGGTGGAGAGCGGGGTCGTCCTCCTGGTGACTGCCCACGGAGATCACCGAGGCGAACCGCCACGGGAAGCTCTCCACCGGGGTGTTGTGGGCCGAGGCGACGATCACCGTACGGGCGAAGTAGGCGCTGTCCGCCAGCGAGTGCAGCTCCTGCGCGAACCGGGTCCGGGTGGTCGACAGGCTCAGGTTCACCACGTCGAAGCGCTGCTCGACCGCCCACCGCAGACCCGCCATCAGGATGTCGCCCGTACCGGAGAAGCGTTCCCCCAGCACCCGTACGCTGTGGATCTCGCACTCCGGGGCGGTCCGGCGGATGATGCCCGCGCACGCGGTGCCGTGCCCGCAGGTGTCGCCGGTCGTGGTCGGCTCGACCGTGATCTCCCCGCTGCCCCCGTCCCTGACGGCGACCCAGGACGAGGCCGGTCGGCCGACCAGCGGATGGTCGCGCTCCACCCCCGAGTCCACCACGCAGACGCGTACACCGCGTCCGGTGGCGGGGGTCGTGGGCCGCCCGCCCGGCGGCCCCGGATCGCCCAGTACGGGGACGTCCTCGGGGCCGCGTCCGCGCAGGCTCCAGGTCAGGCCCGGCCCCGGGGCCGTGTCGGTGGTCACCGTGGTGCTTCCTGCCGTGTTCATCGGGTCAGCTCCCCTCCCTCGCCGTGATCGTCGTGGCCATGTCCGCCGTGGTCCTCGCCCTCGGGAGGTGCAGCGAGGTGGGGAACGCGGCCGCCCGGCGCGCCCCCGGCAGATGTCCCTTGCCCGTGAAGTGCTCCACCGCGCTCCGGGCCGCCGCCCCCGCCGCCGCCGTGAGGCCCAGCGTGGCGAGCGTGCGGGCCCGGTCCAGTTCGGCGGTGGCCTGCACCAGCGGAGAGTCGGTGAGCAGGGAGGCGCGGTGGGCCCTCTCGGCGTGGCGGAGCGCCTCGTCCGGGCGCTCCCGGGCCGCCAGCCGGGCCCGCATCCCCTCCAGGTCGACGGCGTCCGCCCGGCTCAGCCCCGACGCCTCGCCCACGGCCGCCAGCCACGGTGCCGCCCGGTCCTCCCCGCCCGCGTCCAGCTCCAGCCGGGCCGCGTCCAGCGCGACGGCCGTCCGCATGCCCGCCGCCCCCGTGCGCCGGGCCGCCGCGTCGGCCCGGGCCAGCAGTTCCAGGGCCTTGGCACCGCGGCCGAGCAACGCCTCCACCGTCGCCCGGAACACCGGAAGGAACACCTCCGCCTCCGCGAACCCCAGCTTTGCGGCCAGCCGTTCCGCCTCGGCCAGGCACGCGTATGCCTCCTCGGACCGTTCCTGGAGCCCGTACAGCACCGCCAGCGGGCAGTTGAGGGTCACCCGCACCGTCGGCCGGCCCGCACCGTGGGCCGCGAGCAGGGTGCGGCAGCGCTCCACCGCCTGGGGCACCGGAACGGGCCCGCGCCAGAGGGAGATCCCGATCGCGCCCAGCGCCCCTGCCCGCTCCGGCTCCGCCCCGGCCGCCACCGCGTGCTCCAGGGCCCGCGCATGGTCGCGCTCCGCCTCCTCGTGGCGGCCCGACTGCTGGAGCCGCTGGGCCAGCCGGAGGTGGGCGCGGGCCCGGCCCACCGCGTCCCCGGCCGCCTCGAAGACCGGCAGCACCGCACGGGCCGTGGCGGCGGGACCGGGGGGCGCCGTCGGGTCCAGCACCGCCAGCGCCAGCCGGGCGTGCGCGGACTCCACGGGTGCGGTGGGCAAGTCCCGCACGGTGCGCAGCAGTTCGGCGCCCTCCACGGTCCGGCCGAGGGCCACCCGTACCTCACCGAGCCCCAGCACCGCCCGCGCCGCGTCCGGCCGGAGCTCCACCGCCCGCTCCAGCAGCCCGTGCGCCCAGTGCAGGTCGGACCGGGCGGCGGCCTGCGCACCGGCGCGGCCCAGCGCGGCGGCGGCCCGGTCCCGCAGCTCCCGGGCCCGGTCGTCCAGCAGCCCCAGCTCGGCGCGGTAGCGGTAGGCGCGCTCCAGATGGCCCCCGACCGCACCGTCCCCGCTCCGCGCCACACTCGGCAGCTCGGCCGCCCACGCGTGGCGCTCCGCCTTGGCACGCTTGGAGAGCGAGGCGTAGGCGACCTCGTGCACCAGCCCACTGCTGAACCGGTACGCCGACGGGGTCCCGGCCCCGGACGGCTGTGCGGGCTCCACCAGCCGCCGCCGGGTCAGCTCCGCCAGGGCCTCGTCCATGCGGCGGCGGTCCCGGGGGGTGGCGGGATCGCCGGGTCCGCCTTCGGTTGCGGGCCCGGCGGCAGTGGCCCCGGGGCCTTCGGAAGTCCCCCCGGGCCGCTTCGCCGGGTGTACCGACTGCTCCAGCCGCACCGACTGTTCCAGGCGGACCAGCTCCGCCGCGGCGAACTCCCGGCCGATCACGGCCGCCAGGTCCACCACCCCGCGCTCGGGCCGGGCGAGCGCGCCGATCCGGGCGCCCAACAGGGCCTGGAGCGTGGGCGGCAGCTCTCCCTCCTGGTCCGAGGGGGTGGCGATGGTGCTTCTGTCGGTGTCGGGGTGCTGCCCGCCGACCAGGAGCTGTTCCAGGTAGAGGGGATTGCCCTCGGCGCGGGCGAGGAGGCGGTCGTCGGCAGGGGCGGGGCGGCCGTCGAGCCGGGCCAGCCCGGCGGCGAGCCGGGCCGCCTCCTCGCGGGGGAGACCGGAGAGGTGGAGATGCGCACGGCCCTCGGGCAAGCCGTCCGGGCGGCCCGCGCAGACCACCAGGGTGCGGGCGGGCCCGGCGTCCCCCGTCAGCCGCTCCACCGTCCGCACCAGCAGGGGCGCCGCCGCGTGCCAGTCGTCGAACACCAGGACCGCGGGCCGGGTGCGGGCCGCACGCTTCAGGACCACGGTCAGCGCCGCGCACATGTCCTCGAAGGGGGCGTTGGGCGTACCGTCGCGCAGGAGGCCCCCGGAGAGCAGGGCCATCGCGTCGGCCGTCGAATCGTCCGTGTCGGTGTCCGCGGGTGGGGGCGTGGGCGTGGGCGTGTCGGCCGGGTCGTCGGCCTGAGGGAGAAGTGAGCGGACGGCCTCGGCCAGCGGGGCCAGCGTGCCGTGGTCCCCGTAGGTGCGGCAGCGGCCCGCCCCCTGATGGAACGCGCCCTCCCCGCCGTGGCGCGTCAGCCACTCCCGTACGAGCCGTGTCTTACCGATACCGGCCTCGCCCGTCACCCGCAGCAGACCGGGGCGGTCGTCTCGTACGGTCTCCTCCAAAGCCCTCTCCAGAAAGCGGAGTTCCTCGTCACGACCCACGAAGGGGGCGTCGAAGCGGCGCAGCAGCTCGGGGTCGTCGGCGCCGAGCGCGAGCAGCCGGTACGCCTCCACGCTCTCGCGCTTGCCCTTCAGCCGGAGCGGGCCGGTGGGCGCCGCCTTCACCGTGGGGCCGGCGGCGAGCAGGGTCTGCGGGCCGATGAGGATCTCGCCGGGGCCCGCGTTCTGCTCCAGGCGTGCGGCGATGTTGACGACCTCGCCGGAGACCAGCGCCTGCCGGGCCGTGGCATCCGAACCGGCGATCACCTGACCGGTGTTGACGCCGACACGGGTGGTCAGCCGGATGCCGAGCGAGGCGTCCAGCTCCTCGTTGAGGGCGTCCAGCGCCCGGCGCATCCCCAGCGCCGCCGCCAGGGCCCGGCGGGCGTCGTCCTCACGGACCACCGGTACGCCGAACACCGCCATCACCGCGTCCCCGATGAACTTCTCCGGGGTGCCGCCGCGCGCCACGATCTGGGCGCTCATCGCCCCGAAGTACCGCAGGGTCACCGTGCGCAGGGTCTCCGGGTCCAGCACCCCCGACAGTGCCGTCGACCCCACGAGATCGCAGAACAGTACGGTCACCGGCTTGCGTTCGTCCTCCGGGGGAGGTGCGACGGGGGCGGGCGGAGCAGCCGCGGCCGGACCGGTGCACGGTGTCCCGCAGGACGAGCAGAACCGGGCCGTGGCGGGAAGGTCCTGTCGGCACGAGGGGCAGATCATGGCGGGTCCTCACGGGGTCGTGGTCCACGTCGTGGGTCAACTCGGTTGTTCGGGTTCGGGGTCGGGATCGGAGGTGGTGCGGCCGGCTGTCGTGCCCGGCCGCACCTGCCCCGCCGCGCCGGACCCCCGTCCTGGCGCGGACACCCCGTGGGTCCGTGGCGGCGCGCTCAGAACAGGGCGCCGCCCGCGATCTCGCCGTGGGCCTGGACCTCGGGGCCCACCGCGTCCAGCCGGCTCTTGACGTCGAGCAGCAGGGACAGCTCCTCGGACGTCAACTCGCTGAGCACCAGACGTTGTTCGTCGGTGAGGAGGTCCACGGGGAAGCCCGCGGCGTGCAGGGTCGCCTCCAAGGAGGACGCGCCCGGGGAGGACTCGGGTGTGAGTGGTGGTCGTCCGGTCATCGGGTGACTCCCGTCGGTGGGGTGGGTCCGGCTCCCCGCAGCGACGGCGCCGGTGCGGAGCGCCCGAGCCGGACGAACAGCCGGGTGAGCGCGTCGAAGGAGTGCAGTGCGCTGACCGCGACGGCCGCCTCCTGGTCCCGGGTCAGCGGCAACCGGTCCAGCAGGGCGTACAGCTCGTCCAGGTGGCCGGTGTCGAGCGTCGCGTGTTCCCGTACGGTCCGCAGGGCGGCGGCGGGCAGCCCGGTCAGCCTGCCGATGCGGTCGGTCAGCCCGGGCGCGGGCGCGTACCCCTCCAGCACCGCGACATAGCCGAGCAGGGCCACGGGGTGGTGGTGCTCGATCCAGTAGTACTGGGGGCCGGCCAGGGCGGCCGCATCCGGCGGCGGCAGGGGGTCGAGCGCGTCCTGGGGGCGCGCGCCCGCCGCCCGGAGGTCCTCCAGCAGCCAGGCGTCGTGCTCCGCCTCCTCCTGGATGTGCTCCGCCAGATAGGCGGTCAGCGGTCCGCAGAGCGGATCGCCGGGCCGGTCCGCCATGCGCCGCAAGGCAAGCTCCATCAGCGGGACCGAGGCCCGGATCACGGCGTGCATGGTGCACAGATACGTCCGGTAGCGCGTCAACAGCCCTTCTGCGCGCCACATATGGGTGGTGGCGCCCCGGAACTCCGGTTCCAGCAGCAGGAGTTTGGTGCGCAGCCGCTCCGAGGCGCCAAGGCCCGCGGTGGTCACCGCACGCTCCCGGTCCCGGTACGAGCCCCGGCCCCGGCTCGGGCCCCGACTCCGGCCCCGGCTCCGGCTCCGGCCGCGGCGCGGGCCCCCGCTCCGCTCCCGGCGCCCGCCCCTGCCTCGCCCCCCGCCCCCACCAGCCGCGCGTACGCCGAGCAGCCGTGCCGCCGTACGACCCCCTCCGGCCCGCCCAGCGCACCGCGCCGCGCTGCCGCCAGGTCGAGCAGCGCACCCGCCGGGCCGGACGCCACCGCGCGGGCCCCGGCCGCCACCGCCTCGTTCCCGCCCAGCGCCCGGCACCCGTCGCAGTAGGAGCCGGAGTGGGGCGCGGCGCCGGAGCGGGCGGCCAGATGGGTCGGGCCGACCGTGCGGATCATCCGCAGCACCGGGGATTCCAGGGCCCGTCGGCGTACGGTCGCCCAGTCGTCGGAGCCGATGTGCCCGAGGTTCAGGTGGGCCGGCGCGGGGCGCCGGTCCACCGTGTCCTGGTTGCAGCAGGCCAGTACCGTACCGTCGAAGGCGACCACCGGCCAGGCGGCCATCGAGCAGGGTGCCGCCGCCGACGGGTCCGGCCCGGTGCGCGCGGGGCGGGCCCAGGAGGCGGCCCGGCCGAACGGCCGCACCTCGTTGACCAGGGACGGCACCCGGCCGCCGAACTCCTTGTCGACGGCCCGGGTGATGTCGGCGAGATACGGGTCGTCCGCCCCGGCCCCCGTGAGGTGGAAGCTCACGCTCACCCCCGACTCGCGGATGCGGTGCAGCGCCCGGAACACGTCCGCGCGCGACACCTCCCGCTCGTGGTACACGTCCAGGCTCGCGGAGAAGTGGTCGACCTGGGCGATCGCGCGCAGGATCGCGGGCGGGATCCGCTGTGAGCGGGCGAAGAACATCCCGCTCAGCACCGCCGTACGCGATCCGGCGCGGCGGGCCAGGAAGCTCAGCTCCCCGGCGAGCGTGGGCAGGAGCAGCGGCTCGCCGCCCGTCAGCATGACGACGTCCGGCCGGTTCTCGTCGGTGAACGAGCCGACGAACCGCAGCAGTTGGGCGGCCTTCGGCTCCTCCCGCACGGTCAGGTCCGATCCGGTGGAGCAGTGCCGGCAGCGCAGGGGGCAGCGGCGGGTGAGGCCGAGCAGCAGACCGGCGGCCGGGAAGGGCCGCAGTCCGACGAGTTCGGCGAGTTCCATACGGGCCGCCTCCTTCGGGGCCGGGGGCGCGGCGTGCGCACGCCCAGGCTGGGACGGACCGGTTCACCAGTGGTCGGCCGCCGCTTCAGGTTCGGTATGGGCCCAGGTCCGCGCGGTCCGGGGCGGGCCGGGCCGGTCGGCGGGGGCGTCCTCGGGCCACGTGGTGCTGGCCCCATACCGGCCCCATACCGGCGCCGAAGCGCCTGCCAGGCCGCTGTCCCTACCTTTCTCGGCACCGGCAGGAACCGGGCCGCGGCAGGCGCCGCGGACGCCGGGCCGGCCCACCCGAGTGGACGGAGACCACCATGTCCGAGAACACCCAGCCCGCCGTCGACGAGAACACCGAGGCCGAGACCCCCGAGGTGGAGGCGCACTCCGTGCTGGACCTCCAGGAGACCCCGGGCGTCGTCGACCGCGAGATCGTCCCCGGCAACTGCGTCAGCACCGTGAGCCTCGTCCTGGGCTGACCCGCCGGTCCCCTGGGGCGTGCGACGCGTCCGACCGGGGTCCCGGCCCCGGCGCGGTGGCGTCGGCCGCCGGAGTCGGGGGGGGGGGCGCCCCCCCCCCACCGACCCCCCCCCCCCCCCCGGGGGGGGAAGACCCCCCCCCCCTCCTCCCCCCCGCCTCACCGACAAAAAA